>JADJJZ010000029.1:0-360988 GCA_016706255.1 Bacteroidota bacterium
AAAATCCTGATGGTAGCTTTATACTTGAGGTTCATCCGCTTCTGAATAATTTCTCTGTTGATAAATCTGAAAATTCACGTGGAGGATTAGATTATTGGATTGTAAAAATTGACAATCCAGGGGCGGGCTATCTTATATGGCAAAAACGATTGGAGGTTCTGAGGACGATGTTTTGTATGGTATAAGTCCTACACTCACTAATGGAATAATTTAAAAGAGCATTTCAGCTTCAGATATTTCCTCGTGAAAAATCTGAGGGGACAGCTAATCCACCAGGTTCGTATGACCTTCGGGGCTGTTAAATCCGAACCTGAAATTTGCAGCTCCAATCCCTGAACTCTGCAACACCCTCGACGATAACTTCGCAATGGTTTAATAGATGATGATTCAATAGTTTTACTTGCACGATCACAGCAGTTGGTGCAAATAGAATTTTGCCAGGGTGGAAGTGTAATATTAAATGCAACTTATTCAGGCACATCTGCTCAATGGGTGAAAATAAGTTGATATTCCTGGCGCGATAACCTCTTTATACACTGCTACAAACAAAGGGTAATTATTCTTAAAAAACAACAAGCGATTGCAATTCAAAGCAACATTCGGAAATCCAATATTTGTAAAATGTGTTTAAAAACCCAAAGCAATAATTGTTTTTTGCAGGTCCAACTAAGATTAAAGTTAGTGGAAGCTTAATCTCAACGTAGCTCCTTTAACAGGTTCCAGCTACCAATGGTATAAAAATGCATAACAACCCCTGGCGCTACTCGCTACAATTATCTTGCAACATCTGCCGGTATTTATAACCGCAAGCGTTTCTAAAATTGTTACGGGGGTGTTATAAAAAATTCTTCAGGAATTACCGTGACAGTTCCTTGTAAAGAAGGGCGCATTCATTTCATCTGAATCAACAGTTACCATCTCCCCAAACCTAAAGCGCAGGCTTATTTACAGTCTCCGCTTTCCCCATGCTCCACTTGAAAACAATTCATCAGCTCAACGGGAAATTTATAATGCAATCGGACAAGTCATTTATACACACTAATGGAGATCACTGATGGACAATTAGACCAGTTATTAATTTACAGTATAATCCGTGCTGCATTTACTTTATCTGTTTAAATGCTGGTGGATTATGTTCAGAAAAATTTGAATCACTATTCAGCAGTAAATAAACAATTATTTATTAAATATAATGAATTTCACTATGCAACCTAAACCGTTTCAAAATTCAATTTGTCTGTTTTATACACTATTTTTTATCTATTTTTCATAAGTTCATATGTTGGTTTTGCGCAAACTCCTGCAATCGGACCTATTAATTGAAAGTAATATTTCATTGGCACATTACGGAACCGCAGTTGCATCAGCAGGAGATATTAACGGTGATGGTTGGCGGGAGATGTAATTGTCGGCAATTAAAAATTATACAACATAGAAACTAATGAAGGTAAAATAGAAATTTACTCAGGTTCAGCCGTAGCGGAATAAATCCTTTACCTTCAACAGTCACTGAAAGCAATTTACCAAATACTTATTACGGCAACTCGGCAGCTCCTGCAGGAGATATTAATAATGATGGATATGATGATGTTATTGTTGTGGCTTATTTATATGATAATGGTCAAACAAACGAAGGTGCAGTATATATTTATCATGGCTCTGCAGTAGGTTTAATTACCAATAAATGTATCCGCAATAATTCTTGAAAGCAATCAAGCAAAGCGCACAATTTGGCAGATCTGTTGGGTCTGCAGGCGATATCAATAGTGACGGATTTGATGATGTATTAATTGGTTCAGATGCTTACACAAATGGACAATCGTTGGAAGGTAGAACTTTTGTTTATCATGGCTCTGCTGCTGGTAATAGAATATGCCCAAGCGGCAACAGTGGAAAGCAATCTTGCAAACGCTGCTTTTGGCCGTTCTGTTGCCGGATTACGTGATGTTAATGGGGACGGTTTTGATGATATTATTGTCGGCTCACCAAACTACCCGAATGGTCAAAGTCAAGAAGGTGGAGTATACATTTATCACGGAACTGCCACGGGAATAAAACACAGTTCCGACTTACACCAGGAAAATAACAAAGCCATTTCTTATTTGGGGCTTTCTGTTTCCGCCGCAGGGATGTTAATAGTGATGGGCGGGTTTGATGTTATCATAGGCGCTTATAATGCCGATAATCTTCAAGATGGTGAGGGATTCCATTACGCGCATTGGCGGTTCGTAGCGTCAGGTATAAGTGCAACACCGAATATTGTTTTTGAATCAAATCAAGAGGCAGTTTTTTTGGTACTCGGTTGCTTGCGCCGGTGATAGGAATGCAGATGGATTTGATGATATTATTATCGGAGCAAATGACTTTTTACCAATGATGATGAACAAGAAGGCAAAGCATTTATTTATTATGGTTCCGCGTCAGGAATTACAGATATGCCGAACGCCACTTTTGAGAGCGATAAACCGTATTCGAATTTTGGTGCTACCGTTTCCGGAGTAGGGGATGTAAATAATGATGGTTTTGATGATTTAATTATTGGTGCTACTGACTATTCAAATACACCGTCCAATGAAGGTGCTATTTATTTTTATTTTGGCGACAATTGTCCCACCACAATTACCATGCAGATAGCGACCTTGATGGTTTTGGCAGCATGATTTCAATTAGTAGTTGCCTGTGAAATGCCGATAGGTTATATTTAGATGGAAGTGATTGCAACGACACCGATTCTTCAAAATCCAAATACGATTTGGTATTTAGATGATGATTATGATAATTATTATGCCGAACAGGCACACCATACACTCAATGAGCGACCCGATTGGAGTTATTTTTTACTGGAATTTTAGGTGGAGACGATTGCAATGATTCAAGCGAAGTCGTTTTTCCGGGTGGATTTGAATATTTAGATAGTATAGATAATGATTGCGATGGATTAATTGAAACGGATTATGACTGGACTTATGATGCCTTGCTGAAATATAATGGCATTGCGGGAAGATTTGCGCATGCTGTTTCTGAAGCCGGAGATGTGAATGGTGACGGATTTGCCGATATAATTGTTGGCGGATTTACTACGATAATATTGAAATTGACGAGGGTGCAGCATTTGTTTTTCTTGGTTCGGCAACAGGCATATCAAATACACCTGCAAATATTTTAGAAAAAATCAGGCCTCAGCCTATTTTGATATTCAGTTTCTACTGCCGGAGATGTAAACAATGATGGCTATGATGATATATTGTTGGTGCAACATTATATGATAATGGCTGAAACAGACGAAGGTCGTGTTTATATTTACTATGGTTCTCCAACGGTATTATAGGCACACCGCAAAAATATTAGAATCTAATCAAACAACTGCACAGTTCGGCGGTGCTGTATCAAATGCGGGCGACATAAACAACGATGGATATGATGATATTATAGTAGGTGCACAATTATATGATAATGGTCAAACCGATGAGGTGTTGCGTTCGTTTATTACGGCTCACCGGGTTGGTATAAAATCTGCACCATTTACAATGATAGAAAGTAATCAAACGCTTTCACGTTTTGGATGTGCTGTTTCAACAGCAGGTGATGTTAATAACGATGGGACGAGCGACGACGTGGTTGTGGTGCATATCTCGCTGATTATGGGCAAGATGAAGAGGGTGCTGCATTTGTATATCATGGTGGCCCATCAGGAATTAATACTGTGTATGCAGTAAAAATGGAAAGTAATCAAGCATATTGCAGATTTTGGTAATAGTGTATCAAACGCAGGCGATTTGAATAATGATGGTTATTCAGATTTAATTATCGGAGCAATTCAATATAATGGCATAGCAACTAATGTAGGAGCTGCATTTATTTATCATGGTTCACCAACAGGAATTCGAGCAGTCCAACAACAATTTTGTCTGGCATGCAAGGATCTGCTTATTTAGGTTCATCAGTAAATACGCTTGGCGATGCCAATGGTGATGGTTATTCCGATGTAATTGTTGGCGCATATCAATATACTAATGGTCAATATGATGAAGGGGCTACTTATTTTATTACGGAACATCAGCAGCTAAACCCGATTCCTGTGTTGAATTGGAATCCAACAAGGTTCAGCATGGTTTGGTTATGCCGTTTCCGTACCGGTGATATTAATAATGATGGTTTCGACGATGCTGTTGTTGGTGCATATTTCTATGACAACGAGCAGGTGGAGCAGCCTTTGTATATTTATCTAACCCTTGCGATTTAATTTTTTATGCAGATGCAGATGGTGATGGTTTCGGTAATAACGATGTAATGGTGGAAGCATGTGCAGCACCTCCGGGTTACGTTGACAATAATCTCGATTGTAATGATGCTAACAATGCAATCAATCCAACACAAATAGAAATTTGCAATGCAATAGATGATAATTGCAATGGAACAAACGATGAAGGTGTTATTGAAACAATTAGTATTGCAGCTGCCGGTCCAACCGAATTTTGCCAAGGTGGAAGCGTAATTTTAAATGCTACCTATTCAGGAACATCTGTCCAATGGCAAAAAAACGGCAGTAATATTCCGGGAGCAATAGGAGCGTCATATACTGCTACCACAAAGGTAATTATGCTTGCATAACAACAAGCGATTGCAATTCAGCAACATCTAGAACCAATATTTGTAAATGTATTTAAAAACCCAAAGCTATAATTTCAGCAGCAGGTCCAACTACATTTTGTGTTGGTGGAAGTGTAACCCTGAATGTAGCTCCTGTTGCAGGCTCTAGCTACCAATGGTATAAAGATGCATTGCCAATTCCTGGGAATAGCTACCAATTATCTTGCAACAACTGCAGGTATTTATAAATGTAAGGTTACTAAAAATTGTTACGGGATGTTATAAAAATTCTTCAGGTATTTCTGTTACTATACCTTGTAAAGAAGGAGAAATAACGTCAATGGAAAACAGCTTTACCATCTATCCAAACCCAAACAACGGAACTTTACGATTGCAGATTTTACATTTGGTAACCTGACCGCACAAATTGAAATTTATAATTCCATTGGTCAACAAATTTTCAAACAGGAAATAACTCAGCACATAACACTATTGAAGTTCAACTTTCAAATATTGCTTCCGGTATGTATATCATTAAACTGTCAGACGGAACCAAAATAACAGAACAAAATTAATTATCGAATAGGAATTATTAACGGTATACATTACGGGTAATTGTAAATGAATGAACGTTCATTCATATTGTATTTTCTTTATTTATAGCAATCTGTTTTGGTTTACCGCTGCAATCATAATCGGAAGCATATTCCTAAATCAACAACTCCCCCTTTACAACCCCCAACCCACCAACACCCTGGGGCCCACCCCGGGCAACACGCCCCCGGACAACCCCGGGGCCCAACCAGGGGCCGCCGGGCGACCCCCCCCCCCCCCGCCCCGCCGCGCCACCCCCCCAGCGGCGGGCCCGCCCCCCCCGCCCACCCCCCGGGGGGCGGGCCCGGGCCCCCCCCCCGGATACTTTGAATACTGTTAAATTAAAGTTTTTGTATCGAAATAATCGTAATCGGTGTTCCCGCTAATTTAACACCATCGGGAATAGGATCAAGTGTAGCTTCTAATGATACACGTAAACCATCTACCTTAAACATTCTTGTTAAATTGCTCGGATAAAAATCCATTACTTCAGTTGAATTTCCTGCTGTTCCATGAATAATATATTCATCTCCTTTCAACATTACCGTTCCAACAATATTTACCTTTTCCTGATCATTTATTGTAAAATTATCCGAGCTTAATATCCGCAATTTCTTCAACTACCCACGACTGGCC
Organism: Bacteroidota bacterium; assembly: GCA_016706255.1. NCBI lineage: Bacteria > Pseudomonadati > Bacteroidota > Bacteroidota bacterium. Next base: position 5,821 of record JADJJZ010000029.1, read on the forward strand.
GAATGCAGTAATTGTAACTTTGCAAACAAGCGATTGAAAATAATTTTTTCATAATTTTATGTTTAATTGCGTTAACTTTTATAAACTATACCTAACCTTAAACAAAATCTGCCTGATTACACATTGTTTTATGTCTTAAACTTAATAACTTGACCTTTAACATTTTATAAGCTTAATTTTTTTATTCTGAAAGGGTTTGAGCGGGTTATCTATACCGTGACTGGAAGTTATTTTCCTCACTTTGGGTATTGTTAACACAACTTTAAGCGCTGATTTTAATACATAGTGCATATCATTAGCCAGGAGTTTCTAGAAATATTTATTTATTTTTAATATAAGGTTTCGGATTTTATTAATTTATGATGATACCGTTTATTGCACTTATTGTTCATTTAACTGCACTTGTTTAATATTTGAAAAGTTCTTCCATTTTATGTTAAAAAAATTACGCGTGCCATTAGCAATTTTGTAGTTTTAATTTTAAACACGGTATTATGTTCCCAACACCACTTCAACCGAAAGCGGCCAATCAAAAGATATAACATGACGGTTTATATTTTTTTTACAATAGTATTTGGCTTTCCAGGGGCGATTATTGCTCAAACTGTTAATATTGATTGGCAAAAAGCAATGGGCGGCACATTAAGCGAAGGGGCTTACAACCTTGATGCCACTAGTGATGGCGGACTTATTGCAGCAGGATATACCTATTCAGGGGTTTCCGGTATTAAAACTGATGGTGAATATGGGGCTGGTGATTATTGGGTTGTAAAAACCGATGCTGCAGGAAATATTGAATGGCAAAAAACTTATGGAGGTTCCGGTTACGATCAACTTGAAACTGTTGCTCAAACTGCTGATGGTGGCTATATTATTGGTGGATACTCCATCCTCAAACATTTCGGGAATTAAAACTGAAAATAATAATGCAAGTTCAATTGACATCTGGATATTGAAATTAGATGCGACCAGTAATATCATCTGGCAAAATACTATTGGTGGCAGTGCAAGTGATTATTTAGGTTCTGTTGATATCACTGCAGATGGGGGATATATAGTCGGTGCATACTCATATAGTGATATTTCGGTGACAAAACTGAAAATCATATTGGTGATGCCGACTATTGGATTCTAAAATTAAATGCTGCAGGAAATATTGTCTGGCAGAATACTATTGGTGGCACAGCAGCTGATTATTGTTTTAGAGCCCGGGAATTATCCGCAGGCGGGTTTATTGTTTCAGGAAGCTCTGCTTCACAGATTTCAGGTGATAAATCGGAAGGGAACAGTTGGCCCTGGTAGTGTAACAGATATTTGGGTACTAAAATTAGATAACATCGGAAATATTGTCTGGCAAAATACCATTGGTGGTAATGGTGTGGAAACTGCTTTCGAGCTGGAAGTTACTGCTGACGGTGGTGCAATTATAGGAACTTACACACTATCTATGGCTTCAGGAGATAAAAGTGAAAATAATATCTCAGGCGCCCCAACAACTTATGATTATTGGGTTGTGAAGGTAAATAGTTCCGGAATTGTAGAATGGGAAAATACGATCGGTGGTACTGGTGATGATTATTGTCACGGATTAACACAAACTAACGATGGAGGATTTGCTGTCAGCGGTTACTCCACCTCTCCGGCCTCCGGTGATAAAACGGAAAATATGTTTGGTGTGGCAGATTATTGGGTGGTGAAATTAGATAGTTTAGGAAATATACTTTGGGATAAAAACATTGGTGGTAATTTGTCAGATTATTCTTATGATATCATTCAATTAAATGATGGCAGATTAGCATCGGTGGAACATCCACTTCTGGAATTACCGGTGATAAAACTGTTGGAAGCTATGGCAATGGTGACTTCTGGTTAGTTAATTTAAATGAATGTATTCCGGTTGACGAAATATGTAATGCAATTGATGATGATTGTGATGGTTTGATTGATGAAAGCATCACTACTGCAATAACAATTTCGGCTGGTGGTGCGACTACTTTTTGTCAGGGGAATTCCGTTGTGCTCACTGCAACACACAATGGCGCAACGTTGCAATGGAAAAGAATGGGGCAAAATATTCCGGGCGCTACAGGCATAACGTATACGGTTACACAAAAAGGCACCTATGCATGCGTAACCAACAGCGAATGCGGAACTGCAACTTCATCAAATATTATAATTACCGTAAATAAAAACCCGAGTGCAACTATTGCTGCTGGCGGACCAACTTCATTTTGTGCAGGTGGAAGTGTTACCTTAACCGAAACACCTACCGGCGGGTGCACCTATCAATGGTATAAAGGAGCATCACCAATTGCAGGTGCTACTAGCTTAAGTTATGTGGCAACCACAGCGGGAAATTATAAATGTCGTGTTACAAAAACCGCTACCGGATGTTTTAAAAATTCAAACAGTATTGCAGTTTTTATAACTTGTAAGGAAGGAGAGGAGATGTTTAATGCCGATTTGCAAATATTTCCAAACCCTGCAAAATGATATTATTCAACTTAAATTAAATAGCATAGAAGATGAAACTCGCAGGTAAGTATTTTTGATGCTACAGGTAAAATAGTTTTTGTTCAGACATGCTCAAATAATGAAATTACAATTGATATTTCAAAACTAGCCGATGGGGTCTATTTTATTCAAACCGCATCATCAAACCAACTCAATAATTGCACATTTATCAAACAATAAATATGAAACCATTACGCACACTTAAAGTTGTAATTACAGCTTTAATAATTATGTATTATCCTTTAAGCATTTCAGCACAAACCATCACCTGGCAAAACACAGTTGGAGGCACCAACGATGATAAACTATGGCGTGCAGGTCCAACATTGGATGGTGGCACTTTTTGTGTCGGTTTTTCTAAATCAGGCATTGGTGGCGATAAAACTGAAAATGTTATCGGTGCAGGATTTATGGATTTTTGGGTAATGAAATTAGATGCTTCCGGAAATATGGTTTGGCAAAATACTATTGGCGGAAGTAAAGATGATTTTTGTTTAGATGGTCATGCTACTGCCGATGGTGGTTACATTTTGGCCGGTCATTCAAAATCAAATATTTCCGGCGACAAAACAGAAAATACCTTAGGTTTTTTTGAAAATAATGACATGTGGATTATAAAACTAAATAGTTCCGGAGCAATAGAATGGCAAAATACAATTGGCGGATTACATATCGATTATGCAGAAATAATTCGTGAATTACCGGATGGTAGTTTCATCGTAGCAGGTAACTCTTCGTCAGGTATTAGTTATGATAAAACTGTTGATTTACATGGCACTGCCGGATTAACCTATGATATTTGGGTGTTGAAATTAACTTCAACCGGAAGTATTGTTTGGCAAAAAAATATAGGAGGTGGTTCAGATGATTATTTTTCTGATCTCATTTTAACAGCTGACGGAGGATTTTTAATAGGAGCAGAATCTTATTCAGGAATTGGATTTGAAAAAACAGCACCACTAATTGGTGTGTTCGACAATTGGATAATTAAATTGGATGCTGACGGCAATATTGAATGGGATAAAACTATTGGTGGCGATAATTTGGATAATATTGGCGGGTTAGCGCAAACTACTGATGGTAATTATGTGGTAGGCGCATATTCAATGTCGGGGATTTCCGGTAATAAAACAGAAATAAGTAACGGTACAGATTACTGGGTTTACAAATTGGATACATTGGGAAATATCATTTGGCAAAATACAATTGGTGGATTGAGCACTGATTTTTTATACGCTATTGCTGCAACAGATGATAATGGTGTAATTGTAGTTGGAGAATCTAATTCAGGTGCAAATATTGATAAAGATGAGGTGTCAGTGGGTGGATCAGCAACTGATTATTGGATAATAAAAATAAATCAAACCGGTGGCATTTGCTGGCAGGAAACGATTGGTGGAAATAATCAGGATGTTGGCAGGGCAATTTATCAAAAATCGCCGGGTGCATTTGTTGTTGGAGGATATTCCTATTCGAATGCAACAGGTGATAAAACTGAAAATAATGCAAGCGGTACAACATATCCTGATTATTGGATATTGGAAATTGATGATGATTTTATTCCGGGTTTGGAATTATGTAATGGTTATGATGATGATTGCGATGGATTAATTGATGAGGATATCAATGAAACCGTTTCAATTTCAGCAGGTGGTGCTACAACATTTTGTCAGGGTAGTAATGTTGTGTTGTCTGCAACCTATACAGGCACTGCATTACAATGGAAGAAAAACGGATTAATTATTCCCGGTGCGACTGCTGCAAATTACACGGCTAATGCAACAGGGAACTATGCTTGTGCAACATATAGCGAATGTGATACAACAACATCTTCAGAAATAGTTGTTACTGTAAATAAAAATCCTAAAGCAAGTATTTATGCCGGAGGACCAACATCATTCTGTGCTGGTGGCAGTGTTACATTAAATGTTAATCCTGTTGGTGGATCAACTTATCAGTGGTATAAAGGCGCATCATTAATTGCCGGAGCAACATCTACATCTTATGTGGCCACAACCTCAGGAAATTATAAATGCCGTGTAACCAAAACTGCTACCGGCTGTTTTAAAAATTCGAATGTTATTGCTGTATTGGTTACTTGTAAAGAGGGTGAAATAATGGCTAATAATAATTGGACTGTTTACCCAAATCCGGCAACTGATAATTTAGTGATTCAATCAATTGAAGCTTTGCAAACGAATACAACATTTATAATTTTTGACGCAACCGGTAAAATGGTGCAAACAATTACAATAAATGCTGATGAAACTATAGTTGATATTTCAACCCTTCCGAATGGACTATATTTAATTCAATCGGTTGATGAAAACTTCGTGTTCTCGAAAGCCTTTGTCAAACAATAATAGTATATTTGGTTTTAATATGAAGTCACACTACTTATTATTAAATACACTGGGCATTCTTTTGCTACAGTTAACGTTTAGCAGTCTGTACGCGCAACCATTTAGCTGGCAGAACACGATAGGCGGGAGTCAGAATGAATTCGTTAAATCGACTGTAAGCACTTCAGATGGCGGATATATTTTTGCCGGGTTTTCAAGTTCAACAAGTTCCCCTGATAAATCGGAAAATAATATTGGTGGCTATGATATGTGGATTGTTAAAACTGATTCAGTTGGCAATATTGAATGGGAAAATACAATTGGCGGTTTAGCAGATGATGCGGCAAATTCAATTGTTCAAACTTTTGATGGCGGTTATGTTGTAGCCGGATATTCAGGTTCGGGAATTTCAGGCGATAAAACTGAAGCATCAAAAGGGGAATATGATTTTTGGATAGTAAAATTAAGTGCTACAGGTTCCATCGAATGGCAAAATACAATTGGAGGCAATGATAATGATCAGGCAACAGCTATCAAACAAACCTTCGACTTGGGTTATATTGTTGTTGGATTTTCATTATCAGGTATAAGTGGCGATAAATCAGAAGCCAATAAAGGACCATCTTACACATCCGATTATTGGGTGATGAAACTCGATAATTCAGGTAATTTATTATGGCAAAACACCATCGGCGGCGATAATTACGATTATATCTATACTGTTGAAACAACCTGGGATGGTGGATATATTATAGGAGGATATTCCCAATCCGGAATTTCCGGCGACAAAACTGAAGCGTTAATAGGTAGTGCAGATTATTGGGTAATAAAATTAAATCACCTCGGTAATATTCAATGGCAAAATACAATCGGCGGCATGGGCTCTGATATCGTCAGGAAAATAATTCTCGATACTGATGGTGGTTATGTGGTTGGCGGATATTCATCTTCAGATATAGATGGCGATAAAACTGAAATTGCTTATGGAATGAGCACAGATTATTGGGTTGTGAAATTAAATACAAGTGGCAATATTGTTTGGCAAAATAATATTGGAGGTAACGACACCGAAATATTATACGATATGGTAAAATTGTCTGATGGCGGATTCGGATTATTCGGACTTAGCTACTCAGGTGTTTCAGGTGATAAAACTGAAGCAAATAAAGGTGGAAGCGATTATTGGTATGTTGAACTGTCATCCACCGGTGATTTAGTGGAACAAAATACAATTGGAAGCACATCGGAAGACCAGTCTGCAAGCATTACTCAGGGCGCTAACCTGGAAATTGTATTGGCAGGTTCATCAAAATCTCCTGCAGGTATCGACAAAGCGGAAAACAATTTAGGTGGCCCTGAGACATATGATTTTTGGATTGTAACAATGCATGCTGAATGTATTCCGTTCATAGAAATTTGTAATACCGTTGATGATGATTGCAACGGATTAATTGATGAAGGTATCACCGATTCTATAACAATAACAGCAACAGGTGCAACAACAATTTGTCAGGGCGAATCAGTAACGCTTAACGCCACATATTCAGGCACAACTGTGCAATGGAAACGGAATGGCGCTGCGATAGCAGGAGCTACATCTGCTACATATATAACAACACAAAAAGGACTTTATACTTGTTATACCGAAAGTGATTGCGCTTCAGCAGAGTCGGCCGGAATTAATGTTGTAGTTAATAAAAAACCTTCCGCTGCTATAACACCTGCAGGACCAACTTCATTTTGTGCGGGTGGAAATGTTACTCTAAATGTAACTCCTGTTGGCGGTTGCAGCTACCAATGGTATAAAGGTGCCAGTTTAATTGCAGGAGCTACCGGTTTAAGTTACATCGCATCAACACCGGGTAATTATAAATGTCAGGTTACAAAAATTGCTACCGGCTGCTTTAAAAATTCAAATACAATTGCAGTTTTTGTCCCTTGTAAAGAAGGAGAGGAGCTGTTCACTTCAAACTGGACCATTGCGCCAAATCCTGCAACAAACCAAATTATAATTAATAATTTAAGTGATATATCAAACGAAATTAATACCATAAATATACTTAACTCACTTGGCGAAATTGTAATTACAGAAACTGTGGAAAATAATCAGCAGATGATTATCGACATCAGTAAATTGCCCAAAGGATTATATTTTGTAAAATTGAATGGTGAAAAAACATTACAATCTTTTATTAAGCAATAATACACTAATAAATTTTCGCAATACATCGATAGGGACAAGGGTTGCAACTACTTTATAGAAAATTTTCATCATTTTGTTCAGTAACTGCTTGCGGCATTATTTTGGGGAAGGGCCTTTGATGACCTTAATCAAATAATAAGTTTTGGCTTCAAAAGGGGATGTTAATCCCCAGTTACTTGTTTTGAAAATTTTATTAATTTTGTTGAAGGTTTCCCCCAAACCTCATCAAACTAAACACCATGAACACGAATTTACAAAACGACCGCATTGTCAACCGCATTGCGCAATCTGCTACCATCAACCGGAAAATATTTTTAATCAATTTGCTACTTATTGTAACATTTACAATAAGTGCCCAGGCACCTGAAATCGAGTGGTCGAAAAGTTATGGAGGAACCTCTGATGATGCTGGGAGATCCATTGAACTTACATCGGAAGGCAATTTTGTAGTTGCCGGTGGAGCAAAATCAATAAATGTTGATGTGGTTGGACATCATGGTACAACCGAGTTTGAGGATTACTGGCTGTTAAACTTAAGTAATGTAGGCGACATCATCTGGAAAAAAAGTTATGGCGGTACCAATCTTGAATTTTGTCAGGATATACATCAGAACCAGGATGGCAGTTATATTGTTGCTGGAGGTTCTGCTTCTGTTGATGGTAATGTAGATGACCCAAAAGGTTACTATGATTTTTGGGTGCTCAAATTAAACCCTTCCGGCACTATTAATTGGAAAACAAATCTTGGCGGATCATTGGGCGATATTCTTTTTGATATTATCGAAACACCAGATGGTGGATATATCGGAGTAGGTTTTACACCTTCAACCGATGGCGATATTACAACACCTCATGGTCTTGAAGATGTTTGGGTAGTTCGTTTGGATGCTGAAGGAAATTTATTATGGGAAAAGTCATACGGAGGTTCAAATGAAGATTATGGGTATGGAATTGTTGTAGCTGCAGATGGCGGTTTTATTATTTCAGGGCACACAATTTCAACTGATGGCGACATTACGTTTAATCATGGACATACCGATGTGTGGGTTTTAAAAATTGATGACGATGGCAACATTGAATGGCAAAAAACATTTGGTGGTAATAACATCGAAACCAATGCCGCTATTATTCAGGATGGTGACGGGAATTATTTGTTATGTAATTCTACTTTGTCAAATAATGAAGATGTATCAGGTAACCACGCTCCAGGATCTTTTTATGATTATTGGATTTTTAAAATGAGCCCCACCGGTGAGCTGCTCTGGCAAAAATGTTATGGTGGTGCAAGAGGTGATTACAGCACAAACGCAGTTGCAACAAATGATAAAGGGTTTTTAATAATTGGTTATTCAGCTTCACTTGAAGGTGATGTTACCGGACACCACGGAGTTCTATATAGTAACGACTATTGGATAGTTAAAATTGATATGAATGGTGAAATTCAATGGGAAAAAAGTTTAGGCGGTTCAACATGGGATAGCGGAATGGATATCGCCCTCACACCCGACGGTGGCATAATTACCATTGGTATTGCCGAATCCTCTGATTATGATGTAACAACTGCTATCGGTGGAACAGATTATTGGGTAGTTAAATTGCAATGCTCAGGAAATTATTTTTATGCTGACGCAGATGGAGATGGTTATGGTGATAGCGAAGCAAGTGTCGAAGCTTGTTTCGTACCAGAAGGTTATGTTACAGACTCGCTCGATTGTGATGATACAAATGTTTTGTTAAATCCGGCAATTGTTGAATTATGTAACGACATCGATGATAATTGTAATGGCTTGGCTGATGAAGGCATTATTTTTATTACTGCTTATGCAGATACTGATGAAGATGGGTTTGGAAATATTTTAGCTGACACTTCATCATGTTCATTTGTGGAAGGTTATGTTTTAGATAATACCGATTGTAATGATGCAGATGTTACCATTTATCCCGGTGCGATTGAATTGTGTAATGGTATCGATGAAAATTGTAATTTATTAATTGATGATGGAGTTGATTTTTATACTTTTTATGCTGATTTGGATGATGATGGTTACGGTAATATTTTGCAGGATACATTTTCATGCAATTTAGTGGAAGGTTATATAGCTGATTTTTCTGATTGTGATGATGAAGATGCTTTAATTCATCCTTTTGCCACTGAGTTGTGTAATTTTATTGATGACAATTGTAATGCACTTATTGATGATGGTGTAATATTTATTACCTATTACCTTGATAACGACAACGATGGATACGGTGATAATTTACAGGATTCAACCAGCTGTATTATACCGCCCGGTTATGTTTTAGATAGTACTGATTGTGATGATCTTGAAAATACCATTCACCCTTCAGCTACAGAATACTGTAACCACATGGATGATGACTGCAACCTCGTAATTGATGACGATTTGGTTATTCTTACTTATTATCAGGATTTAGATACTGATACCTATGGAAATGATGCAGTTGATTCAATGGACTGTGCATTTGTTTTTGGATATGTTTTGGACAATACCGATTGTGATGATTTGAATGCAGCTGTTTATCCGGGTGCAACCGAAATATTAAATGGTTTGGACGATAATTGTAATCAGATGATAGATGAGGGTTTAGATGGAATTGATGATGTAAATCAATTAACACTTCAAATCATGCCGAATCCCAACAAGGGTGTTTTCGAACTTACTGTAGATACATATTTAAAAAATATTACAGTTATTATAACCAACAACTTAGGTCAGCAAATGGATGTTCATTATTACGATTTTGTTGAGCGGCAAAATCTTAAATTTAATTTAGCATCTGAGGCAAGTGGCTTGTATTATTTGATGATTTATAATGAAGGTAAACTCTTAGGTAATACCGTTTTTATTAAGGAATAATATTAACTTTTTCCAGGGATGTAATTCAGCACCATGTATGCTTTATGTATTTGCAAATTAGCTAAGCCTATGGGTCGGAGACCCGGATTTGGCTGCGCAGTCGGAGACTGCGCAGAGCGTGGGTTGCTTTATTAATTTTCCATACGAACGTATTCATCAGCATCCCTATCAAAAAGGAAACTGGTATTTTGGTGTTTTTGAAGAAACGCTTTTAATTCAGCACTAGTTGTAAAGGTTTCGTCTATATTTTCTGTTACAGGTTCCAGCATAAAACGGTAATTGCCTTTTTTTGTTAATCGATAAAAATAATAGATGTTTTCAGTAGCTCCATCTTCATAAATACTGAGATAACTTACCCCGTCAATTTTACTTTCATATGCCAGGTAAATGGTTTCATCTCCTGTAGAAATTGACTTCTTTGTAATCTTATACTTGTTATCACCGTTGTCTCCAACTACATAATAATAATCAGATGAGCTTGTCGGCTCCCATTTACCAATAAAAGTTTGATCTACAGGAATACTTGCTGTCATATCAATTGGCACCTCAGAACTATAAGGGCAACCTGCAAATACTAATCCTAAGCCGATAAAAAGAATAATGGTGCGTAACTTTTTCATGATTTTTTTTCAAAAATAAATAAAAAAAATAGAAATCCGTCGGTAATGGTTTTGTTTGTCAGGCTATGGGTCGGAAACCCTGATTTTACTGCGCAGTCGGAGACTGCGCAGAGCGGGGGCATTGTTTTTTAATTGTCTGTTGATTTTTAAAAATAATAAAATAACAATACTAAAAATTATTAAAAGTTAAGGAATAATTCGATTGTTCTAATTTAATCGATTTCGCTAAAAAAAAGCGGCATCCTTTCCGAATGCCGCTCCAATATTTTATTAATCATTAAAACTTATTCATAAACATCATACTCTCCACAGGGCGAATCGTTCTGTTTACATATTTGGCACCTGATTTTTTATTGTAGTAATTCGAAATATCTCCTTTTACTTCAAAATAAATTAACTGACCAATCGGCATACCTGCATAAATGCGTACCGGTTGCGCACATGAAATTTCTAAAGTCCAGGTATTACAAAATCCTACATCTCCTTTGCCGGCAGTAGCATGTATATCAATACCTAAACGGCCAACACTGGATTTACCTTCTAAAAAAGGCACATGCGCATGTGTTTCAGTATACTCTTCGGTAACACCCAAATATAAAATGCCAGGATGTATCACAAATCCTTCATCAGGAATAATTATTTCCTCAATCTCGTTATGTTTTTTGGCATCGAGAATATGGTTTTTGTAAACCGCAAGATAACGGCCTAAATGAACATCATATGAATTGGTTCCTAAACAATCAGGACGATAAGGTTCAATCAAAATAGTACCTTCTGCAATCGATTTTTCAATTTCTTTATCTGTTAAAATCATGTTGTTATTTGTAAAATAAATGAGTGATTGTTGAATTGTACAATGTTTAAGGTTTAATCGGAAGGTTTATCCTGTATTTTGATATCCCAAACCAACACAGCCCTGTCATCGCCGCACGAAATTAGGCAGTTATTCCAGTTACTCCAAAATAATTTATTCACCGAGTTGATATGTCCCCCAAACTTTTCAAAATCAATAACCTTGAGCAGATTAAAATTTTCCGCGTCCCATATTTTTATATGCTTATCCCGCCCCGCAGTAGCCATCAGGCGACCGTCAGGACTAAATACAATATCATTTATGGTATACATGTGTGCTGGAATAACCATCAGCTGTTTATAGCCATTTTCAACATCCCAAACCCGCAAACCGGCATCCCGAGAACCACTCACCAGTCTTGTTCCATTGTTGTTCAATGCAATAGCAAAAACCGAATTATCATGTCCGTTCAAAACATGCTTTAAGGTAAAATTAGTAGCATCGTATACGTAAATATTAAAATCGCTGCAGGCAAATAACAATTCATTACTTGCCTCAATATACAGTAAACTTCGTATCGCCTTATCGCTTACTTCCAGGCTTCGCACTTCTGTTAACGTGTCGATATCTATAAATTGTGCATTCCCGTTTCCACAACCGGCTACTATAATGTTTGCATTAAATCGTTGCAGACAATAAACTGCTCCGTCAACATAGGTAAATTGTTTTAATTCCTGCTTTGAAACAAGGTCGGTAATATGCAAAACACCGTTTAAATCACCGGCACATAACATCTTTTTATCTTCCAAAAACAATAGCGAAAAAATGTTACCGTTTACACGTGCTAAACCCTTTGCAGGTGCATGTTCATCTAACCGCCATTCTGCAACCACGCCATCACCACCACCACTTAATACGGTATTTGGCAACTGACCACATTCCAAAGCAAAAACCGCAGCTGTATGGCCCGTAAAATGTTGTAATTTATCAATTTGAATAAGCGATGGTAAAAGCATGTAAAAAGCGAAACCTGTTTTCTTTCGCGGCACAAAAATGCGAAATCCGTGCGGGTTTTAGCAATGCGTAGTTAACAATAAACCGGAAATCAGATATCCCAGACGTTGAGCTGGTTGCGGACTTTATCCAGCATTTGCAGTTCTGCCTCTTTCAACGCCATTTTTTCTTCATCATTTTTATCCAGATGTGTATCCGGATCAGGTGCTTTTTCCTGAATAATGATTTCTACCAGTTTGCCTTTCAAATCCTTAGGCACTTCAATGTGAAGTATATCCTGTTCGGCTTTTATGAATTGAAAGATTTTAAACATGGTGTGTAAGTTTCGTTTGTGAAATTATAACCTTTCATCCAAATGTGCAAATATTTTTTAACCCGACAACGGAAATAAACCTATTTTCGTTGCCGAAATTTTGGTTGTATGGCCCTGGTGCTTAAAGAAAACTTATTAAACTACGCAGAATATGCTGTTTGGAAGATAGAGGAGGAGCCGGAATTTTATCGCTCAGGCCTTATTTTGAGCGATTGGGAAACCAACTATCTCAACAACATTACGCATCCCAAACGTAAACTAACCTGGCTCGCCAGCCGTTACCTGCTCAAGCAACTTATTGATACTGATGTGTTTGTGGAATTATTGTTCGATGAACATGGTAAGCCGTATGTAACTAATTTCGACATATTTGTAAGCTTGTCGCATAGCAATGAACACGCTGCAGCAATAGTATCGAAGAAATATGAAGTTGGCATCGATGTCGAAGAACCACACCGCAAAATTGAAATCATCAAAAACAAATTTTTATCACCCGTTGAGCTGCAAAACATCGGTAATACTAAGGTTCAGGAGCAACTGCTCATTTACTGGAGTGCGAAAGAGGTGATTTATAAAATTTATGGCAAACGTAAGCTGGAGTTTAAAGATGACATGTATATCAAGCCGTTTATGATGCGCGAACGTGGCGATATTGACGGCATGTTGATGAAAAACGGACTAGTTGCTGAGTATCACCTGCATTATCTGTTAAATAACGACTTTACGCTGGTTGTAGGCGCCGAAAAAGAGGTGCAGATTATGACCAACCCTGCCTGATAATCTACCCATAAAAAAAAACGACCAACCCCGAAAGATTGGCCGTTTAAATAGGTTTCAATGTTATTATTCTTTAACTAAACTTTCGCTGGACTGTAAACCATTGCTACGAATGGTTATCTGGTAAAAACCGGATGCCAGAGCTGCTGTATTAACGTGGATGAGATTGGTTCCTGCTGCAATATTCAGGTTTTCACTGTAAACAACCTGTCCAAGAATATCGGTAATCACCAACATGCCATCTCCACCTACAGGCAGGTTATATCTTACTTGAACATTATCGGTAGTTGGGTTAGGGTAGAGGTCAATCGCGAAATCGTGGGCCTGATTGCTGATGCTTTGAATAGTGCCGTCATTAATATTGATATTGTCCACATACAGGTTGTTTTCATAATCTGTAATCGTTCTGAATTTCACAAAAAACTGCTCTGAACCGAGATATGCACTCAAATCAATACTTTCATTTCTCCATTCATCATCTTCTGGTTTAAAGCTAATGGCATGCACCGGAGCAGTCTGAAGGTCAGGATTAGCCTTTTTATACACAGAAGTCCAAGTCGTACCACAATCATCGCTTACAAGCACTTCCAATGTATCTGAATAAATTCCACTCGCAGTATATAAGGCATAGGCAACATCGAATGTAAACACGATTTCGGTCATGCCGCTGAGGTTATATGCCGGCAATACAAACTCATCAATCGCACCCGGATTATTGTTGTTGAAATGCTGACAATAGATAGAATAAGTGCCTAAAGCAGCAGCAGTATTAGTGCGTTCCCAGGTTTCGCCACCATCAGGGTTCGAAAGGGTATAACCATCATAAGGAAATCCACTGGCTTCAAATCCTTGAGACACAGGGAGTGGTAAAGTGCCCAAATTCACGAGGAATTCAGATTCAACCGTGTTATCACTCATATCAGCATCTATAAAACCATTTGGATTGTCAACAGTTGCTTCAAGTGTATGTTCGCCTTCAGCAACGGCAATAGCAGGTAAGCTAACTTCTTCAGTTGCACCGGATGTCAATGAACCGGTCCAGTTGTAAGTTAATGTTGAACCACCATCAATAGCATAATTAATATCCAATGAGGTTAAAAGTTCAACTCCATGGTTTTTTATTGTTACTTTAGGTGTTACCGAAAGGTCACAAACTGTGCCTCCGGGTAATGTCATAACTGCTTGTGCATCATATGGTTGGAGGCCGCAACCTTCACTAGCTGTTAAGCTGTGACGAGAGCCTCCTTCTTCAAATAAAGCAGCTATTCGGTTTGCCTGACCCTGGGTAAATAGGTTCATACAAGCATCATCACTATAGTCCATATAGTTTTGGAACATGATACCGGGTGATACTGCTGAGCAGGCATCTGTTTTTGGATATCCCGGACAACCATAAGTTTCAACCTTTTGGTTAGGTGTATCGTCAACTAAGTCGCTGCCGCCACAATTCGTATCATCTCCCCAAATATGGCGTAAGTTAAGCCAGTGGCCAACTTCATGTGTTGCAGTTCTACCTAGATGGTAAGGATATCCGGCATCCTCATAACCCACATGTTCAAAGTGAATTACCACGCCATCAGTAGCGTCAGGACCGCCGGGAAATTGAGCATAGCCTAATAATAATGCACCCAAGTTACAAGACCAGAAATTCAGGTAGCTATCGGCAGGCCACGCATCTGCGCCGCCGCTTGCATCAAATTTCACATCATCGTTATCGTTAAAAGAGTTCGTAGTTGTTTCTGTGCGAATGATACCTGTGGTTGGATTACCATTAGGGTCGATTTGCGCCAGACAAAATTTTATGCCACAATCAGCAGCTACAAGTGCAAATGGAGCCGGAGTATCCGTTGTGTCGGCATTGAGTCTACCAAAATCCTCATTTAAAATTTCCAATTGCTCTAAAATGCGCGCATCTGCTATATTCTGAGCTGCTGTTTTATATACAATATGAAACACCACCGGAATCGTTACAATGGTTTCCGTTGCAGTTTTAGCGGCAGGATCCATTTTTTGGACTGCTTTTGCCGTAAAATTTTCAATTGCTGCGCGTTTTTGGTCATAATCAGGGTATTTTGCCCTTAATACAGCCTCGTGTTCATTGGTGGAACAACGATTAACCTGCGCAATTACCGAACCGGAAAAAAACAGGGATAAAACAAGAATTGTAAGTAGCTTTTGCATGATGTGAGTACGAATTTTACTCAAAGGTAATATTTGTTAACAGGCATTCAAATTCAATGAATGGTAATTGCCAGTCACTTTGTTGGAAAACTTACAAACGTTCCGCTGAAGGGCATTTACAAGGCTTTAAACATGACCTGAAATGCCTAAATACACATCCTGACTTACTTTATCAACATTTTTCACTACCTTTGCACATTCAAAGCAGCTCCTTCCTGACATTACGAATAATCATCATACGGTTAATGGACGTGTAAATATGTGAGGCGGTAGATGATGTAATGTATTATAACTAATTGATATTTAAGACGTAATGAAAAACTTTTCAGAGTTAGGACTCTCGGAAGCAGTAGCGCTTGCTATTACCGAGCTGGGTTTCGAAAAACCAACACCCATTCAGGCACAAGTTATTCCGGCAATGCTGGAATCTGCCAAAGATTTAATTGCCCTTGCCCAAACCGGCACAGGCAAAACAGCAGCATTTGGTATCCCACTCGTGGAACTGATTGATACAAGTGCCAAAAAGCCACAGGCGCTTATTCTGGCTCCAACCCGCGAGCTTTGCGTGCAAATAGAAAATGACCTTAAAGGCTTTTCGCTGCATACCAAACATTTTTACACAGTAGCCGTATATGGTGGTGCTAACATTAGAACCCAAATCGACCAGTTGCGCAAAGGCGTTCAGGTTGTTGTGGCAACACCCGGTCGTTTAATCGACTTACTTGGCCGTAAAGCCGTGGATCTCAGCCAAATCAAATATCTCGTTTTAGATGAGGCAGATGAGATGCTGAACATGGGTTTTCAGGAAGATATTGATGAAATTCTGGCAACTACACCAAAAGAAAAAGTAACCTGGTTGTTTTCGGCTACTATGCCTACGGAGATTAAAACCATCTCCAAAAAATACATGAAAACACCGATGGAAATTTCTGCCGGTAATGTAAATCAAACCAACGCAAACATCGAACACCAGTATTATCTGGTGCAACCTAAAAATAAGTATCCCGCTTTAAAACGTATCCTCGATTATAACCCGGATATCTATGGTATCATTTTTTGTCGTACAAAAGCCGAAACGCAGGAAATAGCTGAAAAACTGATAAAAGACGGTTATAACGCTGATAGTCTTCATGGCGATTTAAGTCAAATGCAACGTGATAAAGTAATGCTTGCATTCAGAGAAAGAACCTTGCAAATGCTTATTGCTACCGATGTTGCAGCTAGAGGTATCGATATTGATAATCTGACCCACATCATCAACTTACATTTACCTGATGATATGGACTTTTATACCCACCGAAGCGGCAGAACTGCCCGTGCGGGTAAAACCGGTATTTCTCTGGTATTGATATCTGAAAAAGACCTTTACAAAATCAAACATCTGGAACGCAAACTGCAAATGCAGTTCAAAAAAATGACCGTTCCTACAGGAATTGAAGTTTGCGAAAAACAACTCCTCAATATGATTCACCGCGTTCACGAAGTTGAAGTAAACGAAGCTGAAATTGAAAAATATCTTCCGGTTATAGAAAAGGAATTTGCTGATATGTCGAAGGAAGATGTATTAAAAAAATTCGCTTCTTTGGAATTTAACCGGTTCTTAGAATACTACCGTTTTGCTGAAGACCTGAATATCGGTGAACGCCGCGAAGTGCGCGAATATGCTACTCGCAAAGGCAATAACGACCTCATGTTCATCAACCTTGGTAAAATGGATAATGTTGGCGCCAAAGACCTGGTGGAGATGATCAAACAGGTTGGAAATGTGCGTTCACACGACATTGGAGATATCCGTTTAAAAGGTGCTTACTCGTTTTTCGAAGTACCGGCAAATGTGAGTCAGCGTGTAGTGCAGGCCTTTAACGGCTTCGTTTACCGCGGCAGAAGGGTAAGAGTTGAAATTCAAAACGAACGTCAGGAATTCCCTAAAAAGAAAGCACATAAAGGCGGAAGCCGCGAAATGAAACCTTACAAAGGAAAACGCAAGTAATTCCTTCAAAGTATAAAAACGAAAGGCAGTTCAGTAATTGAGCTGCCTTTTTGTATTTATTACAAAAAGATTATCCACAGCAAATACCGTGTTGTTATAGTCACCCGCAATCGGTCAAAGCGAAGCCGAATAACCGGGGATTATCCTAAAAATCGCTACATATTTTGATAGCAGCTATCCGTTTTTTGATTATATCTAATTCATTATCAAATTATTAGGTATAATTTTCCTTTTTGGTTGGGGCAAGATGTACATGAAGTTAGGCATGTTAATCAGGTGCTCTTTATTGGACCACTCACCTTTAAGTTCAATACCTTGCCGACCAGCCATTTCCCGCTTTTTTCCACAGTTAAACCTTACCAAAATGACTGATGTTTCTGAGAGTTCAATATATTCGCATCTTAACTACTTAAAAGAAAATGATACATCACAGCAATTGGCAACTGCCTTATGAAGTAAATGCTGCTTATAAACAGCGCACTGCTTACTTCTGTATGGAGTTTGGCGTACATCAGGCACTTAAAATATATAGTGGAGGTTTGGGTTACCTTGCGGGCAGTCACATGCGCTCGGCTTATGAGTTAAAACAAAATCTTTTTGGAATCGGCATGTTATGGCGCTACGGTTACTACGATCAGGTTCGTGACGACCATAACTATATGGCTGTTCAGTTTCAGAAAAAACTCTATACTTTCCTGCAACAAACCGATATTCAGTTTACCATGCAAATTGATGGTAAAGATGTGATTGTAAAAGTGTTTTACCTCGCTCCGGAAGTGTTTGGCAGTGCACCGTTGTTTTTATTAAGCACCGATTTCCCGGAAAACGAGGAATACGCAAGAGAATACACCCATCGACTTTACGACAGAAGTCATGAAATACGAATTGCCCAAAACATGATCTTGGGTATTGGCGGAGCTAAGGTTGTGGAAATGCTTGGCGGGGCTGATAATTATCATATGAATGAAGGCCATGCATTGGCTATGACGTTTTACCTCTTCAGCAAATTAAAAGATGTTGATGAAGTGCGTAAACGTGTGGTTTTTACAACCCATACACCTGAAAAAGCAGGAAACGAAGAGCATGATATCAATGAAATGAACCGCATGGGATTTTTCTCAGGTGTGCCACTCGATTTGATTCGTCATATCACTAAAACGGAAGGCGATATGTTGGGTTATACGCCATCTGCGCTCTACATGAGTAAAATTGCCAATGGGGTAAGTAAATTGCATGGCGAAGTGAGTAAAGAGATGTGGAAAGATTACCAGGGCACCTGCAATATCACCAGCATCACGAATGCGCAACAGAAGAAGTTTTGGGCAGATAAAGAATTGAATCAGGCCTATATCAACCGCGATGAAAGCAGTCTGATTACCGTTAAAAAAGAACTCAAACGTGAATTGTTCGAAATTGTGGCTAACCAAACGGGTAAAATGTTTAATCCCAATACGCTCACAATTGTCTGGTCACGCCGGTTTGCCGAATACAAAAGAGCAAATCTGATTTTCCGCAATAAGGAACGTTTTTTCAACTTGGTTAACAATCCGAAATATCCTGTTCAGGTAATCTGGGCCGGTAAACCGTATCCATTTGACCATGGTGCAATCAATACTTTTAACGATATCGTTTCCTTTACCATGGATCGCCCTAATTTGGCGGTTTTAACGGGTTATGAAATCGAACTGAGTTATTGTTTGAAACGTGGCGCCGACGTTTGGCTAAACACACCTCGTCGCCCGCGTGAAGCTTCCGGTACATCAGGTATGACTGCAGCTATGAACGGCGCAGTAAATGTGAGCGTATTGGATGGATGGATTCCTGAGTTTGCAGTTCACGGTGAAAACAGTTTCATCATTCCGCCTGCCGACCATAATACGATGGACAATGTGAGTATCGACAACTTCGACTTTGAAAACTTAATGAATGTGCTTGAAAACGAAGTGGTTCCGGCTTATTACGAAAACCGTGCAAAATGGCAGCAGATTGTTCGCCGCAGTATGCATGATGTTTATCCGTATTTCGACAGCGACAGAATGGCACATGAATATTATCAGAAATTATACAGTTTTCAATACAATCCGGTAGATCAGTTATTGGATTCAGTATTGAATCACGACACTAATTAAGTGTTTATAACATAGGTGCAGCAAGCATTTCAGAAAAATGCATATACTATTTTTCTAAATTGTTTTGCTGCATTCTTTTTGCTGCCTGCATGGCTTGTTCAGCCATTTGTTTAAAGGTGATAAGCACCTGTTGCATCATCTCGGCATCAAAAAAAAGGGCAAGTTGTTCCCAGGAAGAAAAATCGGCTTCTTTAAACTTGTAGGTTTGCTCAAAATGGCCGGCTTCAATTTTTACGATATATTTTTCACTCCAGCTAAATACGCTTATTTTGAATTGCGGATGTGGTATACTGCCTAAAATTCTCATTGTATTGGAAGTTTTGCCATCATTGCATCCAGAATAGGCGCAACGGCAGGGCAAATTTCTGCATTTTTAAGGGTGATATCAGCTATTTGATACAGCTTTTTCTGATTAGTATGTGGATAGGCCTTACAAGCGCCTGGTCGTACTGCATAAATGCTACAGGCGTTATCCGGCATTAAAAAGGGACATGGAACGGTATGCATCACCCAATCGCCATCTTCATCAATAACCGCATATTGGGCCACAAATTGTGCTGCGGTAATTTTTAAATGATTGGCAATACGCATAATGTCCTTCTCCTTTAACAAGGGAGGATAAGTTTTGCAGCAATTGGCACAGGTGAGACAGTTGGTATTTTCAAACACCAAATCGTGACATTCCTGAGCTAGTACATCGTCAGACGACGATTTACGTTTGCGCAAAAAAGCAAATAAATTCCCGTAACGCTGCTTTTGTTTGTTGGTTAGTTGTGCAGGTGCCGCCATTACACTACTTAAAACGGAAGGTCGTCCTCTGCTTCAGGAAGTGGAGCCGGTTCAACATACGTGTTACTGCTGTTGTTGTTTTCCACCTGACCTGAGCCGGCAGCAACTTTTTCCATGCGCCAAACATCGAGGTTAACAAAATAGTTGGTGCGACCTTCTTTTTCCCATTTAGAGCCTTTGATATTAAAGGTAACTTTCACCTCATCACCGAGTTTGTAGTTATCGAGCAAAGGACAACGGTCCTGAGTAAGCTGAAACTTAATCACATCCGTAAAAACTCTGTCGCTAACGTTTTCACTCTTTTCAATAACAAATTCCCTTTTTTTGAAAGATGCTGAGAATTCCTGTGTTGGGAAAATCTCCAGCAATTTACCTGATAATTCGTAAGCCATTTCTCAATTTTTTTCAAAGATAAATTTTTTCCTGTAAAACCCCGAAATATATCCAATGTTAACTCAGTGTAAAGTCGAAATAGCTCTAATGTAAATTTAATATGAACAAAATGCGAATTGTAAGTTAATTCCGTCTTAAATTTGTGTAAACAAAAACAAAGGCTATGAAAAACTTACTCTTCATAATTTTTATCGCAACATCGCTGTGTGCTACCGCTAATCCTGGTAAAAACCTGTCATCTGCTCAATTTGTGCAGTTACCCGGATCGCTTACTGAAGTGCGTTACTTTTACCCTGAAGGCAGTTTGATGCAGATAGGTTATATGGATAATGGTGTTAAAACAGGAGAGTGGATAACTTATAATCGCGAAGGTAATATCACAGCTAAGGCATATTATGATCATGGTAAAAAAGTAGGTAAATGGAAAATATACAATGATGCCGGTGAAGTGGTTTATAAAATCCAATACCGCGACGATAAAAAAATATGGGCACAACAATATGATGCTGATGGCAATACCATTGCATTCAACTATAATTAAGCTATTGATGATTTTGACTTAAATTCATTTAAGTTGATTGCAGAATCCGCCTTTGGGCGGATTTTTTATTTACATTTGTTGCAAATATTTTAACATGCGTTTTATAATAACAACCGGTTTTATTTGTATTGTCAGCTTACTTTCGGCGCAATTACCTTCTGTAGATATTTATTACGGCAAATTAGGTCAGGCAAATGGCATATGGTCGCTGAGTGATATGAAAAATATTACTGCACGTGTTGGTTATGATAATCAGCCTTCGTTTTCAACTGATGGCGGAACAATTTATTATACATCTATTCAGGACTCTTTTCAGGCAGATATTTATACTTATGTGCTATCAACAGGTGTAACCACGCAACTTACCAATACATTGGAAAGTGAATATTCGCCGGTAGTATTACTTAATGGTAAAGGCTTTTCTGTTGTACGTGTTGAAAAAGATTCTACGCAGCGCATGTGGGCTTTTAAAAATGATGGCAGTAAACCAAAGGTGATGATGGATGAAATTGATAGCATTGGTTATTATTGTTCCATTGCCGATAAACAGTATGCATTTTTTATGGTTACAGATACACCAACATTGGTGTTGGCAGATGCTAAAAAACAAACAACTAAAGTAATCGACAATAATATTGGTCGTTGTATTAAAGTAATTCCGGGCGAGCAGGCAATTAGTTATATCGTAAAAAATTCGGATAAGGAATATATGCTTAAACGATTTGATTTAACTACTCAAACCAGTTCGTTAATTACCATGTTACCCGGAGTAAGTGAAGATTTTATCTGGACAGCAAATGGTGATATTTTAATGGCCCGCGATAATCAAATCTGGATGTTTTCTTATAAAGCAGAAAAAAAACAATGGAGCCGTATTATTACTATTAAAGAATTAAAAGGTAAAAAAATATACCGACTGGCACTTGCCGCTGATGGTATTGGATTTGCATTTGTTGCTGACGAATAAAATGTATTGCTCTTGCTGCCTTTCGATTTTAATTTAACAGCCAACACACCTGCTACTGCAGCGCTTAAAACTGCCGGTTGCAAAACGTTTGAAGATGTTTGTCTGTATGTGGCAAAATTGCCCTATCAGCGTAATATGGATAAAGCAAATTCCCTTTGTGTTGTAAACGAACAATGTGGAACCTGCAGCACCAAACATGTATTGTTAAAAACAATTGCAGAAGAACATCATAGAAATGATATTCATCTGGTAATCGGAATTTTTCTGATGACCCGCAACAATACACCTAAAATAACGCCGGTATTAAATTCCTTTAATTTACGTTATATACCAGAAGCACATTGTTATCTTACTTATGAAGGTAAAATATATGATTTTACATTTCATAACACCAATTTAGATTTTGACCAGGATTTGCTGGAAGAACATATTGTAAATGCTGCTGATGTTGCGCGTGAGAAAATAAATTTACATCAGCAATATATCAGAAAATGGTCGCGACGCGAAGAAATTCCCTATGCTCTGGAAGAAATATGGCAAATTAGAGAGTTATGTATTTCTGCTTTAAGCAAATAAAAAAACCGGATAACGATTTTTTAAATCCCGCTATCCGGTTTTGTATAATTTATTAAATTATTCTATTACAATTTGTTTTACAACAATACCATAATTAGTTAATAATTTAACGGTATAAATTCCGGATGCAATTGCACTTGTTTGCAGTGTAACGATATTTGAATTTACATTCGTAATAGTTTGTATTTGCTGACCATTCACCGAATATAATGTAATGGTTTCTACCTGTAAATTATTGCTGATTGCGATATGTAATTCATCATTAACCGGGTTTGGATAACAGGTTACAAAACGATTGTAATAATTATCTGTTATACCTTGCACAACAACAATCATTTCTTCGGTAGTTACAGTACATCCTGCTGCACTGGTAACAACAACATAATAATAACCGGTAGTTTCAGCAACTAATGTTTCATTTATAGCACCCGGTATTGGGTCGCCATTAAAATACCACTGATAAGTTCCGCCACCGGTTGCAATTAAATTGCCATCACCCATATCTGTTACTGTTACAACAGGATATGGGTTAACTGTTATTGTAACCGTATCTATTCCAACACAACCTTCTGCATCAGTTCCTGTTAAAATATAAGTTGTAGTAATATCTGGTCCGGCATATGGATTATAAATATCGCCATCACTTAAACCGGTTAAAGGAAACCAGGTATAATTTGTTGCGCCTGAACCTGATAATTGAATACTGTCGCCTGCGCAAATTTCTGCATTTTGACCGGCATCAATTGCAATTGTACATGATTCATCTGCACCTAAACAACAGTTACCACCATCGCTCATATTCCATGTACCTGAAAATGCGCCGTATTGATATTCAGAGTATCGAAACATACCATCAAGATTTGTGGAAAAATAATCCACTGCCTGATCAACTGTATTACATCCACCGGGAACATAATCGGTATCACATTCATAAGCACAAATCATGTATCCATACCCATCAGCATCAAAAAGTGTAACCGGTGGATAATTTAATATGGAAACAATACCTGCATCAACACCGCTTACACTGGTTGAACCGCCACTGTTATATCCGGCATACAAAACTTCTACAACATTGCCTGCGTAAGTGCCCGAAATGGTTACATGTAAATCCTCATAGGAGCATAAACCAATTCTAATATTTGGAATATTTTCATCGATGTTAATAGTAAATGTTCCACCATCATAATTAGAGTAAACCAAAATATTACCTGAGGGATTACAAATGCCTTGAGCACTTAAATTGCTTACTGCAATTATTGAAAACAAAAAGGAAAAGAGGAGTAGGTGTTTTTTCATTGTTATGGTTTTTAGTTGTATGAAATTTATCAAAAATTAACCATACGAAAGTAAGTGATAAAGTCGGGAAAACGAATATTCAAGGTTAATTAATTATCAATTCCTCATTACCGGTTAAAAAAATTGATTTTCAACCGGGAACTTTATGCTGAGTTCATGTAATTTATGTCACAAAAGGCCTTAAAAAGCATTTCATTTACATTTCTTTTACAATTTAAACCCATTCTGCCTGCTTCCACTATTTACATTTGCACATAGCGGCTGTCATGAAGGAGTTTATGAAAATCAACACACACATTTTTTTTAAGATTCTGCTAACCCTGTCGTTTTCAGCTATCTTTTTTATACCGGAAGCAGAAGCTCACGTCAAATGGTTTACCGATGGGAGTTATGCTGACAGGCCGTTGCGACTTGGCGAAGTAATGGAGGGGCGATTTTTTTATACCCTCTTTACTATTTGCCTTGTTACCGTAGTATTTGGTGTTTGGCTGGATAGTAAAATATCCAACGCTCGCTGGTATCATCGAATTGATGACTGGCTGGATAACCGTAAAAGTTATGCAACTATTGTGTTGCGCGTTGCCACAGCTATGGTTTTGATTTTAAGTTGGCAAAGTAACGCGATGATTGTGCCTACAATCCCCGTTCCTGCTAAGTTTGAATGGATTGGCTGGTTTCAGTTTGTGCTGGCCTTTTGTCTCCTGATTCCCAAATTAGTGCCATTAGGCGGTTTAGGTATCATCGTAATCTGGATTGTAGGTAATTTAACCCTGCATCCGTTTCACATGCTCGATTACATGATGTTTGCCGGCGTAGGCTTTTACCTAACCTTTGCGACATTGAAAAATGGCAAATTCAAAGATACCGGATTGGTAGTTTTGTATGTTACCGTTGGTTTTTCGCTTTGCTGGGTTGCCCTCGAAAAATTCATTTATCCGAACTGGAGTTTGTTTTTAATCAAAGAACATCCGGACCTTGCAATGGGCTTAAACTTCGATTTCTTCCTGAAATCGGTTGGTTTTGTTGAGTTTGGACTCGGATTTTTGCTGCTGATTTGTTTATTACAGCGGCCTTTAGCCATTATTATAACAATCGTGTTTTTTATCACAAGCTCCGTTTTCGGTAAAATCGAAATCATCGGACATACTATGATTCACGGCGCCTTGGTTGTATTCTTATTGGAAGGCCCCGGAAAACATTACCTCAGGTTGCGTGCCTGGTTCCGTAATATCTTTACCAGAATGACATTTACCGCGGTAACATTCATTTTGTTATTTGTTCTATTATCTGTGAGTTACTCTTCACTGGCCGACAATAAATATCATAAAAAGCAGGAATTCCTATCTAAAAAACCTGAAAGCCAGGTAAGTGAAGTAGAAATGGCCGGGTATCCAAAAGATGAAATTCCGGGTGTATGGATGGATATTAATCCTGATTTGAAGGACGGTTACAACATTCATTTTGTAACTACCAATTTCCGTTTCGCGCCTGAAAAGGTAAGCACCATGCATGTTATGGGCGAAGGCAGTATCAATTTATATGTGAATGGCGAAAAAGTAGCCCGCATTTACAGCGAATGGTATCATTTGAACCTGGAGCCCGGTAAATATGAAATAATGGCAACACTGAACTCTAACGTGTTATCAGAGTATACCATCCGTGGTAAACCAATATCAGCTACCGAAAACCTTACTGTTGAGTGATATCCAATAGTTACGTGTTAACAAGCTACCTTATCATTTAACCGCAGTTTGCTACTTTTGCCAATATGACTGAAGTTGACATTTTTATTCCTGCTTTATCGACCAATTATTTCCTGAAACCGGATTCAATATGGTGAAAGTTTTGGAAAAAGCCGGATGTAAGGTGCATTACAATCCGAACCAAACTTGTTGTGGGCAACCGGCCTTTAATGCAGGATATTGGAAAGAAATGGAAGACGTTGGCAAAAAGTTTTTGGCAGATTTTGCAAATTCCGATCGCTACGTTGTTGGGCCTTCAGGTTCATGTGTTGGTTTTGTAAGGAACTTTTACGGCACTTTATACGCTAATACTCCCGTACACAATTATTATAAAGGGCTTAGAAAAAACCTTTTTGAATTCAGCGAATTTATGGTTGATGTTTTAAAGGTTGATAATATTGGTGGAAAATTAAATGCAAAAATCACGTATCACGATGCATGTGGTGCTTTGCGTGAATGTAAAGTAAAAGAGGCACCACGTAAATTGTTGAGCAATATTGAAGGAATTGAAATTGTTGAAATGACAGATGCAGAAACCTGTTGCGGATTTGGTGGAACCTTTGCAGTTAAATTTGAACCGATTTCAACCGGTATGGCTGATTCAAAAGTAAATAACGCAATTGCTACCGGAGCAGAATATATTGTTTCAACCGATTATTCCTGCCTCATGCATTTGCAAGCCTATATTGAAAAACAGCAAAAGCCGATAAAAGTGCTGCACATTGCCGATTTACTCGCTATGAGTTTATAATGGATTTTTGTGCGTTGTATTTTATCTTGTGAAATTAAATTGATGATTATGGCAGGGTTTGATGAAATTGCAACACAAATAAAAAATTACAGGGAAAAGGGTTTACGATTATTTACTTCTTCATCTTTTCAAACGCATAGCACCGTTTTACTGCATATTATTTCCAGAATAGATAAATCTATTCCCGTTTATTTTCTCAATACAGGTTTTCATTTTCCGGAAACCATGATGTATAAAAATCAAATTACTGAATTATTCGGACTAAATACCATTGCAGTTAAATCTGCAACGCCTAAGCTTATGCAGGTAGATGAAAATGGTCGTTTCTTGTTTACTTCCGATCCTGATTATTGTTGTTATATCAATAAAATTCAGCCGCTGGAACCTGCATTAAATTCATTTGATGTTTGGATAAATGGAGTACGTGCCGATCAAAATGCAAATCGCGCAACGTTTCATCTTGAAGAAAAAACCAATCACCGTGCATTTCGCTACCACCCAATGTTACAATGGACGAATCAGATGATTTATGCTTATATCCGTGAACACAATATTCCAAAACATCCGCTTGATGAAAAAGGGTATATGAGCATTGGATGCGAACCCTGCACGAGAAAAATAAGTCTCGAAATGTTGGCTGATGAGCGACAAGCCAGATGGTATGGTATGAATAAAACAGAATGTGGTTTACATACAGAATTAATTAAACAATGAAAATTTTAATTACCGGTGGAGCCGGATATATTGGTTTTGAACTTGCAAATGTTTTAGCAGCAAACAATGCTGTTGAACAAATTATTTTATACGATAATTTAAGTCGGCATAACGAAAACATTTTTTTTGGAGAACCGAAAGGCCATGGCAAATTCAAACTGGTAAAAGCAGATATTCTGGATGCCAGAAAATTAAATGCCGCAATGAAGGGTGTAGATATTGTATTCCATCTTGCTGCAAAAGTATTAACACCATTTGCCAATCAGGACCCGCACTTTTTTGAACAAATAAATCACTGGGGCACAAGTGAAATAGTTGAAGCTGCAGAAAAAAATAATATCAAACATCTTATTTATCTGAGTAGTGCATCTGTTTACGACCGAATAACCGAGCCGGCAACGGAAACAACTATTCCCAATCCGAATACCTATTATGGAATTTCTAAGTTAAGGGGAGAAGAACATATTCAGCGACTGGAAAGTATGGTTAAAACGCAAATTATTCGTTGCGGCAACGTTTATGGCTATAGTATTTCGATGCGCTTTGATGCGGTTATAAATAATTTTATGTTACAGGCCAATTTTGAAAATAAAATTTCAATTCATGGCACCGGTGTGCAAACCAGAGCATTTATTCATATTGATAATGCCGTTGAAGCATTGGCTCAATTGCCGTTTAGTAATATTCCTACCGGAACATATAATCTGGTTACAAAAAATCTTGCGGTAAATGATATTGCGGAAGCAATAACAACGTTGTATCCGCAATGCGACCGCTTATTTATTAATCAACACTTACAGCTTGGCAGTATCCGGGTAAGCACATCTTCAAAACTTTGGGATTATATTAAAATTGAAGAAAAACCGTTATTGGATGAACTGACTGCATTCAAAAATAAATTTGCATTCTCCGGAAAAAAGTAAACCTTGTTATGCCCCATTTAGATATACATACCGTATTAAAACAACATTGGGGATACGATGTTTTCAGACCTTTACAGGAAGATATCATTAATTCAATTTTAAGTGGTCAGGACACGCTGGCCCTATTGCCAACCGGTGGTGGTAAATCACTATGCTTTCAGGTGCCTGCTATGGCTATGGAAGGTATTTGTGTGGTGGTTTCACCATTAATTGCACTCATGAAAGATCAGGTGCAAAATTTAATGAAACGTGATATTCCGGCAGTGGCTTTATTTACCGGTATGTCGAAACGAGAAATTGATATTGCTTTAGATAATTGTATTTATGGCAAGATAAAATTTTTATACGTTTCGCCTGAGCGGTTACTCACAGACATTTTTCGCGAGCGATTTAAAAAAATGAAAGTCAACCTCATTGCTATTGATGAAGCACACTGTATTTCACAATGGGGATATGATTTTAGGCCACCATATTTGCAAATTGCAGAATTGCGTCCCTTTTTTCCCAATGTGCCTATTGCCGCATTAACTGCATCTGCCACAAAAAAAGTGTGTGATGATATTCAGGAAAAATTACAATTCAAAAAAATCAATTTATTTCGTGCCAGTTTTGCGCGACCGAATATTGGATTTATTGTAAGAGAAACAGATAATAAAGAAGATAAATTACTCGAAATTTTACAAAATGTAAAAGGGACAGGTGTAGTTTATGTTCGTAACAGAAAAAAAACACAAGACACAGCAGCTTTTTTATTGCGACATAAAGTAAATGCCGGATTTTATCATGCCGGTTTAGATAATGATACCAGAAACAATAAACAGGAAAATTGGATCAGCGGAAAAACACGAATAATTGTTTGCACCAATGCATTCGGAATGGGTATTGATAAGCCTGATGTGCGCAGTGTTGTGCATATCGACATTCCTGAAAGTCTCGAAGCTTACTACCAGGAAGCAGGCAGGGCAGGGCGCGATGGACATAAATCGTATGCGGGATTATTATATGATGAACATGATTTTAATACGCTGGAAGAAAATTTTGAAAAACAATTTCCGCCAATAGAATTTATTAAAAAGGTGTATCATCATCTGGGTAACTATTGTCAAATTGCCATTGGTGCAGGCTTAGGAGAAAGTTTCGATTTCGATTTAATTGTGTTCTGTAAACAATATCAAATTAAGCCGGTTGAAACACGTAATGCATTAAAAATTCTTGAACAACACGGATATATTTATATCAGCGAAGCGTTTAATAAATTATCGACTGTAAAT
This sequence comes from Bacteroidota bacterium, assembly GCA_016706255.1. Lineage (NCBI taxonomy): Bacteria > Pseudomonadati > Bacteroidota > Bacteroidota bacterium. The sequence goes on from JADJJZ010000029.1 coordinate 35,542, forward strand.
ATTCCGGTAGACAGAGAAACATTATATGCTTATCAAATTGCAAATAAGCAGTTTGAACCGGTAATTAAATTAATATTGCGCACAACACCCGGCGTGTTTGATGAAGTGGTGCAAATTCATGAGTCCGACATTGCCTATCATTTATCGGCACAGGTTCATGAGGTAAAAGATATTCTTGAAATATTACATAAGCAGGGTATACTGGTATATTCACCCTTAAAAACAAAACCACAGGTTGATTTCGTAAAAGAGCGCATCAGTGCAGAACATTTGTTGTTCGACCACAAAATGCTCAATCAGTTAAAAACCGCAGCCGAATTGCGTTTACATGCTGTTTTAGGCTATGTGAAAAACAAATCGGAATGCCGTGTGAAAAACCTGCTGCGCTATTTTGACGAAAATGCCGAAAATTGCAACAGTTGTGATATTTGTGTGGAAAGAAATAAACTCGAACTCACCGAAAAAGAGTTTTCTTTGATTTTTGAATGGCTAAAAACACAATTGGTAAATAAACCGATGATGCCGGAAGCATTGTTGAAATTGAAGTTGCCGTTCAGAAAAGAAAAAATTGTTGAAACCCTGACATTTTTAACCGACAACAAACAAATAACACATACAGCAGATAATTTGCTGATTTGGAAAACATGAAACGAATAGTATTTACCGTAACCAACGACCTGACCTATGATCAGCGCATGAATCGCATTTGCAGTACACTGCAGGCTGCCGGTTATGATATTACACTTATTGGTTTCATGAAAAAACGTTCCGTTAAACTGGAGCAAAAACCCTATAAACAAATTCGCCTCAATTTATTTTTTGTCAAAGGAAAATTGTTTTATCTCGAATATAATTTCCGGTTGTTCTGGTATCTATTATTTAAAAAATATGATATCTATACAGGAATTGACTTAGATACATTATTACCGGTATTTTTTAATGCCAAATTAAAAGGGAAACCCTGCGTGTATGATGCACACGAGTATTTTACAGAGCTGCCGGAAATAGTTGCCCGGCCTTTGATTAAAAAAATGTGGATCAAACTGGAACGTTTTCTGTTGCCTAAAATAAAATACAATTATACAGTAGGTAATGCAATTGCTGAAGAACTGACTAAAAAATATAAAACAACTTTTGAAGTGATCAGAAACGTGCCTATACTTTCGGAGGATGTGGCGGAGGTTAGTGTTGGAAATTATATTTTATATCAGGGGGCATTAAATATGGGTAGAGGGCTGGAAGCATTAATGGAAGGGATGGCATATGTAAATGCTGATTTATATATTGCAGGAGAGGGGGATTTATCGGCTGAATTACGTGCATTTGCCGCTGAGTTACCTCATAAAGAAAAAATACGTTTTTTAGGATACGTTCGTCCTGCTGATTTAAAAAAATATACTAACGAGGCTAAAATTGGAATTAACCTAGTTGAACACCTTGGGCTGAGTTATTATTATTCGCTTTCCAATAAGTTTTTTGACTATATTCATGCCGGTAAACCACAGGTAACAATGAATTTTCCGGAATACAAAAAATTAAATGACCAATATGACGTAGCAGTTTTAATTGATGAACCGGAAAAAAAATTAATTGCTTCCGCTATCAATAAATTGCTAACTGATGTGAAATTATATGTTGAATTAGAACACAATACCATTGAAGCAAAAAAAGATTTAAACTGGCAAAAAGAGTCTGTCAAATTAATCCAATTTTATAAACAGATTGAGTAATACCGCAATAAATATCGTTTCATTTAATGTGCCATATCCTCCTGATTATGGTGGGATTATAGACGTGTATTATAAAGTTAAGGCACTGTTTGAAGCCGGTATTCAGGTGCATTTACATTGTTTCGAATATGGGCGTAAAAAAAATGAAGCATTAAATGCGATTTGTGCTTCTGTAACATATTATCCCAGAGCTGCAATGTGGAAAGGGTTTTTGTCGGATAAACCTTTTATTGTACAATCACGTAACGCGCCAAAATTATTAAGCAATCTTAAAAAAAATACTTACCCAATTTTATTTGAAGGATTACACTGTTGTTATTACCTGACCCATTCAGCACTTGAAAGTCGCGTTAAATGGGTTAGGATGCATAATAATGAACCTGAATATTATTTACATCTTGGCAAAAACGAAAAAAGCTTTTTTAAAAAGGTTTACTTCTTTGCTGAATATCGTCGTTTAATTAAATATGAATGGGTGTTAACCTATGCGCAAAAAATATTTTGTATTTCACAACCGGAAACCGAATTTTTTAGCAAACGATTTGATAATGCAGCTTATTTACCTGCATTTAATGGCAATACGCAGGTAACATCAAAATCCGGAATAGGTCAATATATTTTATACCATGGCAATCTGGAAGTAAATGAAAATGTGGAGGCTGCATTATATTTAATCAGAGAAGTTTTTGCTAAATGTAATTTCCCTTGTGTTATAGCAGGTGCAAATCCATCTCCGGAAATTCTAAGTGCAACTAAAATGTTTGATCATATCCGCATACATGCAAATCCTGATGCCAATGAAATGTTACAGTTAATTCAGGATGCACACATCCATTATTTACCTGCTTTTCAATCTACCGGTATTAAACTCAAATTATTAAATGCATTATTTAATGGTCGTTTTTGTCTGGTAAATGATAATATGCTAACAGGCACCGGATTAGATGAAATTACCATTCAGGTAAATGAGGTTACAGCTGCGCTTGAAAAAATAAACGAGTTGATGAATCAACCTTTTACAGAAGCATTAATTGAAAAACGAAAATTGGTATTACAACCTTTTTCTGATGCTGAAAATGTCAAAAAAGTTATAAACTGTTTATAGTTTCAACGTTCGACATTAATTTACCATTTGTAGTTTTAATGATACGCGCCGGAAAACGTTCCAGTAAATTGTAATTATGCGTTGCCATTAAAATGGTAGTTTGATATTCTTTATTTAAAAAGCGCAATAATTGCATAATATCATCAGATGTTTCCGGGTCTAAATTACCGGTAGGTTCATCAGCTATAATGGCAACCGGGTCGTTAATAATAGCACGTGCAATTACCACCCTTTGTTGTTCGCCACCTGATAATTCATGTGGCATCTTAAATCCTTTTGACTGCAATCCAACCCGTTTTAATGCTTCATCACTTTTCAGTTTAATCAGCGATTTGTCATTTGTTCCTGTTGCACGCAATACAAATTCCAGATTATCATCCACCGAACGATCCATTAACAACTGAAAATCCTGAAAAATGATACCGAGTTTTCTGCGCAAAAAAGGAACTGTTTTCCAGGTAACTTTCTCTAAATCAAAACCAGCAACCTGTGCATGTCCGGAGTGCATCGGCAGGTCGCCATAAATTGTTTTCAGCAAACTACTTTTTCCGGTTCCGGTTTTGCCAATCAGATAAACAAATTCACCATGTGCGATGTTAAATGTCACATCTGTAAGAATCAGCGATTTACCCTGATAAATACTTACACCTGAAAAATTGATATCGTTATCCATGCCAAAACAATTTGCAGCGAAGTTAATTTCAAAAAATATAACAAAACAAAAACTTATTCACACCGGAAATTCGGGTTTACGAATGTAATTTTGCGCCTTATGATTAAAAATGATTTGCTGCTGCGTGTAGCAAAAAAAGAAAAAGTGGAACGTCCGCCGGTTTGGTTAATGCGTCAGGCGGGAAGAATATTACCCGAATACCGTGCTTTACGTGAAAAAGTAAATGGTTTTAAAAACCTGGTTGAAAATCCTGAACTCGTTTGTGAGGTTACTATTCAGCCGGTTCGGGCATTACATGTGGATGCGGCAATTTTATTTTCCGATATTTTAGTGATTCCCGAAGCCATGGGTTTACCGTATCAAATGGTTGAGTCAAAAGGCCCCTGGTTCGAAAAAACAATTGATACGCCCGCTGATATTCAACAATTGCGTATCGCGAACCCTGAACAAGATTTAAAATTTGTAACAGATGGCATTACCCTCATAAAACGTGAGCTGAATGATACAATTCCGCTCATCGGATTTGCCGGAGCGCCATGGACTATTTTTTCATACATGATTGAAGGAAAAGGCTCCAAAACCTTTTCGAAAGCCAGAACCTTTTTATACCAACACCCCGAAGCATCGCATCAATTACTGCAAATGATTACCGACAGCACTATTGTCTACCTGAAAGCTCAGGTGGCTGCCGGTGTGAATCTGGTGCAGTTGTTTGACAGCTGGGCCGGAATTTTATCTCCCCAACAATATAACACCTTTTCAATGCCCTATATCCGTCAGATTTGCGATGCAATAACCGAAGTGCCTAAAACCGTCTTCCCGAAAGGCGCTTTTTTCGCCAGAGCCGCTTTAGCTGACCTCAGTTGCGATGTTATCGGGCTTGACTGGAATATGGATATTGGGGAGTCGAAGGCCTTGGTGGGCGGAAAAAAGGCCTTACAGGGCAATTTAGACCCTTGTGTCCTCTTCGCCGGGAAGGAAACAGTGCAGAAAGCCACAATTGAGATGCTCCAGGCATTTGGTGGCAACCACATCGCAAATCTTGGCCACGGTGTGTATCCGGATACGCCTTTGGATAATGTTAAATTATTTGTCGACACCGTGCAGAATTACCGTTATTAATATTCGCCGAAAACCCTTATTTTATTGATATTCAAAGGAGCGAACAGCTAAATCTTTGAATCTTCGTAACTTTAGCCTGACTATGATAAGTGAATTACTGTTGATTTTACTCCTGATTGTGTTTAACGGGGTGCTGGCGATGAGTGAAATTGCGATGGTGAGCGTACGTAAAGCCAGATTAGACGGGGCTGCAAAAAAAGGTGATTTAAGAGCAAAACGCGCACTCGAATTAGCCAACGAACCCGCGAAATTTTTAAGCACAGTTCAAATAGGTATAACCCTCATCAGTATTTTAACGGGTATTTTTTCAGGCGCAACCATAAAAACTACGGTAGAATCCTGGTTACTGCAAATTGGCGTTATTGCAAATTATTCTGATACACTCGCTTTGGTTTTGGTTGTAATTTGCATTACCGCCGTTTCCCTTATTGTTGGTGAACTGGTTCCGAAACGAATTGGAATGCGTTTCCCGGAACCGATAGCCAAAGCAATGGCAGGCCCAATGATTGTGCTTTCAATGATTACAAAACCTTTTGTCTGGTTTCTCACTAAAGCAAGCGATTTATTAATAAAGGTTTTAGGCATCAAAGCCTCTTCCGACGATCAGGTTACCGAAGAAGAAATTAAAGCGATAATTCAGGAAGGAACACAAACCGGTGCAATTGATGAAATTGAACAGGATATTGTTGAACGTGTTTTTCATTTAGGTGATAGAAAAATTGGCTCCTTAATGACACATCGCAACGAAATTATTTGGCTCGATGCGAATGAACCACTGGAAAAAATTCTTGCAGATATTGAAAGTGAAGTGCATAGTATTTATCCGGTTTGTGATGGTGAATTTGATAAAATGTTGGGTATCGTTTATATCAAAGAATTATTTATCGCCGGAGCAGGAAAAAGTTTACACAATTTACGTGATCTGATTAAACCGGTTTTGTTTCTGCCGGAAAACAATTCAGCATATGCTGTGCTCGCGAAATTCAAAGAATCAAAAATTCATTATGCCATGGTGGTTGATGAATACGGCAGCACACAGGGATTGGTTACCATTAATGATATTTTGGAAGCATTGGTAGGAGAGTTCGATGAATTAAATATGCCTGATTATTCCATTATTGAACGTCAGGACGGTTCTTATCTTGTAGATGCAGGATTACCATTTTACGATTTTCTCAAATATTTTGAAATGGAAGAAGAGTTTGAGCGTTTAGATGAAGTTGAATTTAATACTTTGGCAGGATTTATTTTACATCAGCTTGAACGTATACCAGCCGAAGGTGACAGACTCGATTGGAAACAATATGAATTCGAAATTATTGATATGGATTCTTCCAGAATTGATAAGGTGTTATTTATGAAGAAATAATTGCTATCTGATGAAATTAATTGCAGACAGTGGTTCAACAAAAACAGATTGGGTATTAATTGACGCTGAACCGATTTTTTTTACCTCACCCGGACTTAATCCTAATATTTTAGAAGACCAGGTAATTGTTCAGGAGTTACAGAAAATTACTGCACTTACTGAAAATAAATCTGCTATAACCGAAATTTATTTTTATGGGGCAGGATGTGCATCTCCGGAAAATTGCACACGGTTAGCTTCGATTTTTAAGGAAATGTTTCCCGATACAGTTGTTGTAATTAAATCGGATATAGACGGTGCTGCATATGCTGCAAACAATGGTAAGCCGGGTATTGTAGCCATTTTGGGAACCGGCTCAAATTCCTGCTTTTTTGATGGAGAAAAGATTTTTGGTGGGGATTTTAGTATGGGTTATATTTTAGGTGATGAAGGCAGCGGTTCCTATTTCGGCAAACGTTTATTACGTGATTATTTTTATCGTTTATTGCCGGAAGAATTATATGAGGCATTTAAAGATAAATACCATATCGTTAGAAATGATGTAATTGAAAAAGTGTATCGCAACAATGCACCAAATGAATTTATTGCCTCATTTTTACCGTTTTATAAAGAACATATTCAACACCCGTATTGCACTTATTTTATTAATTTCGGACTGGAAGAATTTATCAAAATTTATATCTGGCGTTTTAGCAATTACAAAGCAGTCGACGTTAATTTTGTCGGCTCCGTTGCGTTTCATTTTGAAGAACAGTTAAGAGCTGTTTGCGCTAAACTCACTATTAAACCCGGGCGTATCATCGCTTCACCCATTCAGGGTTTATTGCAATATCATAATCAATAATATACATGACAACTAATCATTCATTTTATAATACTTCGGCTTATCAGCAACTAAAAACTGCTTTTGAAAAAATTCAAAACATCCATATGCGTGATATGTTTGCAGATAATGGTAAACGTTTTGAGGAGATGCATATTCAGTTAGATTCGATGTTGTTCGATTATTCTAAAAACAGAATTGATAAAAATGTAATGGACCACTTAATTGCATTAGCTAACGAAATGCAATTAAAGGAGTGGATAGAAAATATGTTTACCGGTGTGCCAATTAATGCTACCGAAAATCGCCCTGTATTACACACAGCACTCCGCAATTTTTCCGATGAACCGGTATTTGTTAATGGAAAAAACGTAATGCCGGGTATTCAAGCAGTTTTAACTAAAATGAAAACCTTTTCTGATGCAATCATTGATGGTAGCAAAAAAGGTTATACCGGCAAATATTTTACCGATGTAGTAAATATTGGTATTGGTGGTTCCGATTTAGGTCCGGTGATGGTGTGTGAGGCATTAAAACATTATAAAATTCCACATTTAAATGTGCATTTTGTATCGAATGTGGATGGTACTCATATCACTGAAACACTCAATCGTTTAAATCCTGAAACAACTCTATTTTTAATTGCCTCAAAAACGTTCACAACCCAGGAAACCATGGCAAATGCACATACTGCACGTGAATGGTTTTTATCAGGAAATGCAGATGAATCAGATATTGCATTACATTTTGTTGCATTGTCTACCGCTGAAAAAGAAGTATTAAAATTTGGCATCGCGAAAGAGAATATGTTCGAATTCTGGGACTGGGTGGGTGGTCGTTATTCGCTTTGGAGCGCAATCGGTTTATCCATTTGTCTTGCTGTTGGTTATGATAATTTCGAACAATTATTACAAGGTGCACATAAAATGGATAAACATTTTAGAACAACCGCATTCGAAAATAATATTCCGGTTATAATGGCTTTAATTGGATTTTGGTATGTAGAGTTTTTTAAATTTAATACTCACGCCATCATACCTTACGATCAATATTTACATCGTTTTGCAGCGTATTTGCAACAGGCCGATATGGAGAGTAACGGAAAATACATCGACCGCAATGGTAATAAAGTAAATTATCAAACCGGACCAATTATTTGGGGCGAACCCGGCACAAACGGGCAACATGCATTTTTTCAACTCATGCATCAGGGCACTTCAATTATTCCTGCTGATTTTATTGCACCTGCAACATCGTTAAATAAAACCGGTAATCATCATCAGCTTTTACTCAGCAACTTCTTCGCACAAACTGAAGCATTTATGAAAGGTAAATCGGCAGCAGAAGTAGAAGCAGAATTAAAACAGCGTGGATTTACTGCTGAAGAAATTGAATTCCATACTGCTTTCCGTGTATTTGAAGGAAACCGGCCAACAAATTCCATAATGTTTGATGCCATTACACCTTCCAATCTAGGTATGCTGATTGCTGCATATGAGCACAAAATTTTCACCCAAGGCATATTATGGAATATTTTCAGCTTTGATCAATGGGGTGTAGAACTGGGTAAAAAATTAGCAACTGTTATTTTACCTGAATTAACGCAAAACAGTACTGTTAATACACACGATTCCAGCACAAATGGATTGATAAACTGGGTGAAAACACGCAACAATTAATCCACCAATAAATTACAGCCGCGAATATCACTGTTGTCGAAACGGCCTAACACTTCAAAAGTGCCATCCTGATGTATTTTACCTAAATCTTGCGTAGCAATAAAACTGCAGGTATAAATATTAGCAAGATCAATTACATTGATACATCCTGTTTTTCCTGTTGGTAATAAGGTTAAAGGATCTTCAGTATCACGAATAAATATTTTCATCCATGCAGGTGTTTTAAAAATACCATCACCTTTGGAGTATGCTTGTGATAATAATTCCGTCATTCCATATTCAGAATGAATCGATTTAATTTGAAATGCCTGTTTTAAAATTGTATGCAATTCAGCTCTTGTGATTTCTTCCCGTTTGCCTTTCATACCACCGGTTTCCATGATGATGGTATGTTTTAAAGGAAAATTAAATTGTTCAGCTAAATCTAATAAAGCAAAAGAAACACCAATTAATAATGTTTTTATTTCTGCTGCTTCATTTTTTATAATTAACGATTTTAATTGATCGAGATCATGTAAAAAAAATCCGCTGTCTACATGTTTACTTTGTTTGATAAGTGCATTACACATGTATACCAGCGACGCATTTTTTCGTTCGAGATAGGAGGGTAGGAGGGCGGCAATACAAACGTTTTCAACCTGCCCGTAAAATTGACTGAATGCGGTCAAAAAGCTCTTTTCATACAAAGTTAAATCAGGAACATAGTGTTTACTGCGCTCCATATTTCCGGTTCCGCTGCTTTCAAAATAGAAGTCGTTTTTGCAACCAACATTTAAAATTTGTTGTTGTTTGAATAACGATATCGGCAAAAAGGGAATTTCTTCAATGGTTTTTATTGAGGATACACTTTTGTCTAAATAATGTAAAAAATTGCGGTAAACGGGATTGTTTTCTGCCTGATACTGAAATATGGCGAGGGTTTTGGATGTAAACGTTTGTTCATCCACATCAAACAAGTCTTGTATGAACCCGGCAATATTTTGCATTGTTTAGCAGTTAATATTTGTGTAATTTTGAAATGTAAAAATATGATGCATCGATACAGCTTCCTAATTCTGCTCCTCATTTTATTGGTGGCCTCCTGTGTTAAACCACCGGATTACCCAATAGAACCACGTATTGAGTTTGTGAGCATGAATCAACAAACATTTGATGAACTGGATGAAGATAGTTTAAGTGTAGTTATTTATTTTGAAGATGGTGATGGCGATTTGGGTAGCGAAGACAGTGTAAATATGTTTTGGGAAGACAGCAGGGTGCCTGGTTATCAGGTGCCGTTTAAAATACCGTTTATTGAGGTGCAAGGCAATAGCAAGGCCATTTCTGGAACAATTACTACGTTTTATCCCATCTCATTTTGTATTAATGATGATGACCCGATAGATACTTTTTATTATAAAATTTACATTGTTGACCGGGCAGGTCATGAAAGTAATGTGGATTCAACCAACCTGATATTCTTAAATTGTAATTAATACTAGGTTGTTTCCATTTCAATCCAGTTGATTCCTTTTTTCAGCATGCTAAGTGTATAAGCTTCCGGACTGTTTTCAGGAGCTGTATAATTGTAAATCCAGTTGGCTTCAGGCGGCATACTCATTAATATTGACTCTGTTCGGCCATCTGTATCTAACCCGAATTTGGTTCCTTTGTCGTAAACCAGGTTAAATTCTACATACCGGCCTCTGCGCATTAACTGAAATTGTTTTTCATTTTTACCGTAATAAATGGCTTTGTTTTCGTCCATAAACTTAGTGTAAACAGGAGCGAAGGTATTGCCTATATCTTTCACAAATTCAAATTGCTGTGCTAAACTCATTTGCTCAGTTCCGGCTAATTTATCGAAAAAAATACCGCCAACACCTCTGGTTTCATCCCGGTGTTTTATAAAAAAGTAATCATCTGCCCATTGTTTAAACTTGTTGTAATATTCAGGCTGGTGCAAATCACAAATATGTTTTAATTGCTGATGGAAATATTGTGCCTGAACCGGATTTACATATATTGGTGTTAAATCGATTCCGCCACCAAACCATTTTTCGCCTGAGCTCACTTCAAAATAGCGCACATTCATATGAATAATGGGCACCATCGGACTAAAAGGGTGTAATACGATAGATACACCGGTCGCGAAAAAATCATGTCCCTTTACCTGCAAAGCTTGGAGTATTTTCTCAGGCAAAATACCATGCACCTGCGAAAAATTAACACCACCTTTCTCAATAATATTGGCATTTTGCATTATTCGGGTTCTGCCACCGCCACCGCCGGGTCTTTGCCAAAGTTCTTCTTCAAAAACACCCTTCCCGTCTGTTTTTTCAAGCGAAGTGCAAATGCGATCCTGCAAATGTTTAAACCATTCGGTAATCGTAAATCGGTCCAATTCTTTCATGGTTGTCGGTTTTGATTTTATTGTTGAATAAACGACAATTAAGTCGCCAAATAGTTAGTTTAAACAAAATTACAATTAAGCAGATAAATGCTGAATGATAATAGTCACTAAATTCATCTTAAACTGAAGTCGATACGCAATTTCCTATTCCGGTTGATTCGATCCTCAAAATCACAAAACTTACCTTGTGTATATTCAGGAACTTTGCACACAACAGCAACCGGTGCCGGTATAAAATGCGCTTCAGTGGTATAGGCAATATACGAATGTGGTGCAATTAGGAAGGGGAGTTTTGTAACATCAAGCGATACATATTCAAGTGTTATTTTCGGAGCAATATTATTACTTGATGAGGCAATACTCAAATCAATATCTCTTTCGAACTTGGCAATATTACTTTGTCCGGCGCTATTTACAGTAAATAATAAGGTTATTAGTCCAAAAAGTAACAATTTCATTAAAAGGAATATTTATATCCTAATGTTAAAACATGCATTGTTTCAGGATTGTTCACATTAAATTCATGATCAAACAACCACGACAAAGAAAAATCATTGTGTTTATTTGGTCCGTAGTTTAAGCCGGCTTCTAAACGGTAGTTATCCAATTGATCAATTTCATTTGACATACTGTAAAATAATTCACCTGAAACAAACGGTGAAAAATCCTTGTTTATTTCATAAGAAAGAGCGGCTTTATTTCTCCATGCAGTGCCTTCTTTACCATCAGGAACAGGACTATATTGAAATTTAGTTCTCAAACTTAATTCAAAATCATTTAATCCTTCTTTATATCCCAAACCCCAGCCAAAACGATTGGTATTGCGGCCGTCTCGTATAGAATAACGGTATTCGATTCCGGTTTTAAATTTTTACTGAGTTTATAATCCAGCGAAAAATTGGAATTAATCTGATATAAATCGGCAACACTTACATTATATCTTAATTCTTCATTGAAATCGAAAGTGAAATTATTTACCGGCTCAAAACTAAATCCCACACCGGTCCACACACCACCATCGGTATGTTGCGCAAAAGTGATAAAACTAGTGCAACAGAATAATATGAGGATGATATGTTTTATCCGATTAATCATCATCATCGTCGAAAGCAGTAGTATCTTCTGAAGAAGTTTGAGCGGCAGCTTTATAATAAACTCTTACACGTGCCATGTCGCGTAAAAAATCTGTTGTGAGTATTTCGGCAGAACGTATATCCAAACCGGTTCTTTCTTTCAAATCCGCTATTAAAATGGCGCGACGTTCAGGTTTGATATTTTCAATTTTTTCGTATTCAATGGTTTGTTCACTAAGACCTTCTTTATACCACAAACGTTCAAGGAAGAAGGAAGCGGCCATTAAAGATACATTCGTAAATAATAATTCAACAAAACTTACTTTTTTGGTTGTTAATGCATTAATTACTGCAATTGCTATCACCATAAATAAATACGTCATCTCCTTCATCGGTATACTAATGGTCCTGTAACGTAAGATGGAAAATATGGCAAACAAACCAAATGCAAATCCCATCTCCAGTTTAATGCCCGATAATAAGTAACATAAAAAGAAAATGATCATACTGAATAAATAAAAGCTAAATGCATAATTTTTATTCTTTTTGTCACTCCTGTAAATAAATTTGATAAGAATAAATACTATAATAAAATTAAACAGAGAACGAATTACCAAATCGGTAAAATCTTCTGTATCAAATAATTTTAAGTCGAGAAATCTAACAGATTCTTCTGCATCCTGGAGTAAAAAATTAAGCATTTTCGATTCGGTTTATTTGTAGTTTTTTAAATTTGAAATTGTTCTGTTTAAGTTCTTCATACATGAATGCCGCACCTACACTGTATTTGCTGATACGCACTTCCGGACATAAATTGTCGCGCATTACCACTTTGAATTTTGAACCTGATGATGAACCGTCAATTTTAAGCTCTGCAATACATAAGCTACTGAATTGTCTTTTATTACCCGGAACTTCTAATTCTAAATCGGTATCAATGGTTGCTCTTTCATTTAAAGATTTACTAACAAGCGTAAATCTTTTAAAATCGTTGCGTAAAGTTGGAATTAAGTCGTCCGGATTAAATGGTGTATGTAAAGTGATAAATTCTTTGGATTTTTCATCAAATACTTCTGTAAACTCAGGAATCTTAATGCGCGATTTGATGGTGCGTTTTGTATTCGTTTTGAATTTTATCTCTAAAAAATTTAAGTTGCTTTCTACGTATTGTCTGATTCGTATTTTATACCGGTTTACGCGTTTGTTATGGTGTTGAGTGTAAAAGAAAAAATCTTTGGTATCAAAATAAATGTTGCGGTATGAAAATAATCTTGTTCCATTAATATCCAACACTTTATAATCTTCCGCCATCTGAGCAAGAATTTCAGGTAGTTTTGCCCTGTCGAAAAAATACTTCATGTCTTTTCGATTCATCAATTCCACCTTTTCCATCTCACCTAAAGTAATAGGAGCAAAGTGTGTTAGTATTTCGGGAAGATTTTGCACTTATCTGTTTTCGATTATGATATCATCAATTTCTACTACCGAATTATTATCAGTAATTTCTACTTCCACAATTTTTGCCTCAGTTGAACCATTACAGGTTAAGCAATCGGAATAGGCGTAAATCGTGTATTTACCTTTTCTTAAATATTCAAATTTATAAGTGCCATCGTAAGCAGTTCGAACTTCATCGTCGTAAGCGGTATTGTCACCATAAATAATGTAAACTTTTTCATCTCCACCATAATATTCCTGGTATAAAGTGCCTGAAGCATTGTAGCGTTCAACATAAATTTTTCCGGTAATGGTTGATGTGCCGCCGTCGCCCGGTAAAGTAGAGCAACCTGAAAATGTAAATAGAGATAATAGTATAAGGCCTGTAATGCTGAATCGGAGGAGCTTAAAATACATAGTTAAGGTATTTGGATACATTAAATTCAAGTTAACCAAATGTTAGGTTTTTATTAACAGGGTAAATTTAAATGTTTTTCTGCCATTTCAATACTTTGGAGTAAGTAATTACAATCAGTAAACTGCTCCGTAGTCAAATGTATGGTCAAATTTAACTGCTTTGGATTGTTGATACATGCTATAACAAGCCGGTAAATGTTGAATACCCCGTTTATGACTAAAAAATTGCACTTTGGTTTAAGATTTGTATTGATAATCAATGGCTAAGAACAATTTTGACAACTTTTAACGTTAAAACGGGTTAACAAACCATACATGCGGATAAAAACCTGCTATTATTGCAATTAAGATTTGACCAACATGAATAAAAATCACTTAATTACTTTACTTATTACCCTGATACTTACGCAGGTATCATCTGCCCAATTATTTGATAAAACAGAAGTTTTTACAAAAAAAGACTCCCTCCGCGGAACACTTTTACCTGAACGGACCTGTTTTGACGTTACCTATTATAACCTAACTGTTGATTTAGATATTACCGGAAAAACGTTAATTGGTTCAAACGATATTTATTTTACGGCAGTCACCGATTTCGATAAATTACAAATCGATTTGTTCGACAATCTGAAAATTGATGGTATCATATGGAAAGGCAAAAAACTTGATTTCACACGCGAATTCAACGCTGTATTTGTGAAATTCCCACAAAAAATTAAAAAAGGTGATAAACAAATGTTTACCGTTAACTATTCAGGTGCGCCTCAAATTGCTAAAAATGCGCCCTGGGATGGCGGATTTTCGTTTGCTACCGATAAAAATGGTAACCCATGGGTTGGTGTTTCGTGCGAAGGACTAGGGGCCAGCGTTTGGTGGCCAAATAAAGATCACCTCAGCGATGAGCCGGATAGTATGATGATTAATGCAATTGTGCCGGCAGATTTAATGTGTGTTGCCAATGGAAACCTTATAGAAAAAAAGGAAATGCCGAAAAGTCGCACCAAATATTCATGGAAAGTGAGTTATCCGATAAACAATTACAATGTAACGCTCAATATTGGCAAATACGCCCATTTTGGTGATACTTATACCAATGCTGATGGCTCTGTTTTAGCATTGGATTACTATGTTTTGGATTATAATCTCGAAACGGCTAAAAAACAATTTGAACAGGTTAAACCCATGATGGCTTGTTATGAAAAATATCTTGGGAAATACCCTTTTATAAAAGATGGTTATGCAATGGTTGAAACACCCTATTTAGGTATGGAACATCAAAGTGCAGTTGCTTATGGCAATCAGTATAAAACGGGTTATTTAGGTTACGACTTTTCCGGAATTAATTTGGATTTTGATTATATCATCATCCACGAAACAGGCCATGAATGGTGGGGAAATAATGTAAGTGCTAAAGATATTGCCGATTTATGGATACATGAAGGGTTCTGTACTTATACAGAAAGCATTTATGTTGAATGTTTGTTCGGTTACGATGTGGCTATGAAATACATTGAAGCCATGAAAAATAATGTCGTAAACGGCGGACCAATTATCGGAAAATATGATGTTAATAATGAGGGAAGCGCCGATATGTATAACAAAAGTGCCATTTTCCTCAATACTTTGCGTTCGCAGGTTGATAATGATGCACTTTGGTGGAGTATAATTTCCGGTATACAGAAAGATTTTGGTAAACAAACTGTTACTACCGCACAAATTGAAAATTACATAAGCCGTAAGGCAGGTAAAGATTTTAGCAAGTTGTTCGACCAGTATTTACGAAACGCTGCATTACCGGTGCTTGAATATAAAATAGTGCCCAAAGCCGAAGGAATAGAACTTACCTACCGTTGGGTGGCAAATGTAGCCGGATTTAATATGCCAATTAAGTATATCAACCAGTTGGGTAAGGCACTCTGGCTGAATCCAACAACCGAATGGCAAACTATTACCTTAAACGGAACTGACGAAAAAAGCTTTAAATTGGATACCACCCATTTTTATTTCACTGAAAAACAAGTAAAGAGCTAAACCTTCATTTTTTAAGGTTTTATCGAATAAAACACTGTAATTGAGCCTGATAAACTGTTGATATTCAGTTTTTTTATATAGATTTACGAAAAACAAACAGGTATGCTCAATCAGTTATTCAATCTGGCCCAGGAACACTTAGGAGGAATTTCAAGGGATATTCCCGAACTTACTGATCTTGACAGCAAACAAGTTTCATCAATAACCTCCCAAACGGTTGTAAATACAATTTTACAACAGGCAAAAAAGGGAAACATGGGTTCATTGAAAGAAATGTTGTCCGGCGACAATACCGACCAAAATAATCAAGTTGTGCAGCAATTGCAGGGCCCAATTATGAATCAACTCCAAAGTAAACTGAATATTTCGGGTCAAAGTGCCCAACAACTGGCCGTTTTAGCGTTACCAATCATAATGAATATGCTTAATGGTAAGGTGAAAAATGCTCAATCGTCAGGTTTTGATGTAAATAATGCTTTAAATACAATTGTTTCCAATAAAGGCGGCATGCTGAATGGATTATTAGGACTTTTTGGTGGAAATAACAAAAACAGCAAAATGATTAACAATATCATCTCGCAATTGATAAAATAATATTCACCTGATTTAATTAATCCGGTTGCTGAAAGGTAACCGGATTTTTTTTATTGGTAATTTTTCAGTGCGGCATTCACTTGCTCAATTTGTTCGGCATTTACATCCAGATGTGTAACAAACCGCACCCAATTATCACCAATTGCAAATGCATGAATATCGTTTTTTGCCAGATATTGAATAAAATTGGTGTCATTTACGGTTTCTCCTAATCGGAAAATCACAATATTGGTTTCAACAGATAAAATGGCGTTGACATAATTTAATTGTAATAAAGTATTTTCAATTTGTTTTGCATGTGCATGATCTTCTGCTAATTGCTCCACATGATTATCTAAACCATAAATACAGGCTGCAGCCATAATACCTGCTTGTCGCATACCGCCACCAAACACTTTGCGAACACGACGGGCTTTGTCCATATATACCTTCTTACCCGTTAATACCGAACCCATCGGGCAACCTAAACCTTTACTGAAACAGATAGTAATTGTATCAAATAATTTACCATACTCCGCAGCATTATCACCACTGGCAACCAATGCATTCATTACCCTTGAACCATCTAAATGTAATTTTAAATTATTTGATTTACAAACCTCATGAATGGATTGCATTGTATGCAAAGGAAATATTTTCCCGCCACCACGATTTGCTGTATTTTCGAGACAAACTAAGCTGGTAATTGGTTTATGTACATCTTCAGGATTAATATTATTTAAAATGTCATTTGCTGTAAGTATGCCGCGTTCGCCATTGATATACCGAATGGAACATCCCGAATGAAATGCATATCCACCAACTTCATAACTGTAAATATGTGCAGTTCTGTCGCAAATAATTTCATCTAATGGTTGCGTTAAAATTTTAATCGCAATTTGGTTCGACATTGTTGCCGTTGGCGTAAATAATGCAGCTTCGGTTCCAAATAATTTGCAAATTTTTGCTTCTAATGCATTAATGCTAGGGTCTTCTCCAAAAACATCATCACCAACTGCTGCGTGCATCATGTAATTGCGCATAGCTGCTGTAGGCTTGGTTACGGTATCACTGCGTAAATCTATCATCCGAGTTGTGCTTTAATTTGTTCTAATAAAAGTATAAATAATTCCGGTTTTAATATTCCGGGAAAAATAAATCCAAACACAGCCCCGTAAAAATGGGCATCGTGGTTAACATTGTCGCGACCTAAACGACCCATATAAACCGAATAAGCTAAATATAAAATACCAAAAATAAGGGGAGAAATAGTTAATCCCGGAATAAATAATAATCCGATTCCACCATTAAACGGTCCGATTAAAATACAGGAAAATAACACTGCAGAAACGGCACCGGATGCTCCCAAGCCACGATAAGTAGCGTCGCGGCGATGTTTGTAATAGGAGGGAACATCAGAAATAATCATCCCTAAAAAATAAATGCCAATATAAACTAACAAGGCAAAATCCTGAAAAATAATGGGGAGATATACTTTCTCTAAAACCGTTCCGAATGAATATAACACATACATGTTTACGGCAAGATGTAAAAAATCGGCATGAATAAATCCACTGGTTAAATAACGATGCCATTCACCACGATTATGCATTGCGAAGGGATAAAACAACGCTGCACCTCGCAATACGGGATTGTTAAATGCCATAAAAGAAGTAATGCAGGTTAAAACAATAATTAATAATGTTATAGAAAAATGTTCCATTTAATGGTGATAAGGTTCGTTATTAATAATGGTGAAAGCGCGATACAATTGCTCTAAAAAAATAAGCCGCACCATTTGATGCGGAAAGGTAAGTTTTGAAAGACTCAGTTTTTCATTTGCAAGCGCATAAATTTCATCGCTAAATCCATGCGCGCCACCTAATACAAATACAATATGTTTGATATTAGCAAGTTGTTTTTTAGATATTTCGTTTGCAAATTCTTTCGAAGTGAAGGTTTTTCCTGTTTCATCCAACAGAATAATATAATCACCCTTTTCAAGGAGTTTTTTCAATAATTCGCCTTCTTTAATTTTTGCTTCAGCAGGAGGAAGGGATTTTATATCTGCGGTTTCCTTCCAGGTAAATGAAGTGTATTTCACAATCCTTTTACAATAAACCGCACACTGGTCAGCAATTAATTTATCTGTAGTTTTTCCAATGCTGATAAATGTAATATGCATAAGGTAAATGCAATGATTTTTATTAAATTAGATTGGAAAATAAACTAAAATCCCTGTTCGCCAACAACCAGACTTTTTGCAATACCATCAATAATTTTGTCGTTGCGTTCCATCCAGATTTTTGGAGCATGCACATAAAATATTACCCTGGTATTTGGTGTGTCGTAATAATAATATTTATCACCACTTTGAAAACATAAAGTTCCGGGATAACCATTTCCAAACCGGTATGACTCTGTGCGTTCACAGGTGCTTAATTCCATTTCTGCTGCCAGTTCATTGCCTTTTAAATTGCTGCCGTAAATTCTTAAATCTGTTCCAGCATCGCCGTTCGTAATAAAATAACCATCTCCATTATTACTTTTATCAGTTGCAGTAAATCCCTCAGGTAATTCAAAACTAAATCCAAAACGATCGTTGTGAATACTTTTTTTACCATCCGGTTTTTCCGTGTAATGGGCCGGCGTGGATTCCGATTCAATTATGTTTTCCAAATCGGTATTCGTATCAGTTGCACTACCTAAAGTATCGGTAGTTGTATTGGTATCCGCTTCATCACCCGCATCACTTTTGCAACCGATTAATACAGTTAATAAAAATAATGCGGGCAATAAAATGGTTATTTTTTTCATGTGCTTTAAATAAATTTAAACATCCGGTCTGTTCGAATCGAACCAATTCGTTTCAGCAACGGTAAATTTTTATCCCAGCTAAACCAAACTAATAATGGTTTGCCTACAATATGGTCTTCAGGTACATAACCCCAATAACGTGAATCATATGAACGATGGCGGTTATCACCCATCATCCAGTAATAGTTTTGTTTAAAGGTATAAGATGTAATTTTTTTGCCATCTATGTAAACAAATCCTTTTTTATCACGCGAAACATTATTGTGCTCATACACTTCAATAATACGTTTGTAAGCATAATAACTTTCCGGGGTTATTTCTACAGTTGCTCCCTTTTTAGGAATCCAGATTGCTGAAAAATCATCAACAGAATTTGGCATACCTTTCGGATTATGTGGAAATAACGCAAAATCACCATAACGTAGTCTGTCGTAATGATTTAATGATACACTTTCCACAGCTTTGTTTTTACCCAGTGCTGCTGCATCGGCAATACTCATATTTGCTGTCAGCACTAAATTTTTTCCCATCATCACCGTATCCTGAAAATCCATTGGATTGAGTTTCATATCGGTTAAAATATTACCCGCTGATAAAACATTAATATTTTCTTTGAATTTAATATCATACGATTTTTGTTGATGTTCAGCAATAAATGCCTTCTTGCCATTTACATATAACACACCATCACTAACCTGAATAGAATCACCCGGTAAACCCACACAACGTTTAATATAGTTATCGCGTTTATCAACCGGACGATAAGCTAAATCGCCACTTTGCTGATATTGTGTGCGCATATAATTAAAATAATATCCGTATGGTTTCTCAACATTATTATTCGCTTTATCATAAGCCTGCATTCTTCTCGCATCATTCATTAATAACGAATAATAACTGTTGGTTTGGTTGGGGAGATAAACGGTATCGCCTTCAGGGAAATTAAATACCACAGGGCTGTTGCGATGTATTTTTTCAATGCCCGGAAAACGCATATAGGGTAATTGCACTTTATCAGAAAATGCTTTTGTCCCCGTAATCGGCATTGTGTGATGAGCAAATGGAAATGCTAATGGCGTGATTGGAAATCTTGCACCGTAATGAAACTTACTCACAAATAAAAAGTCACCCGCTTTTAGCGTGCTCTCCATTGATGTGGTAGGAATAGTATATGCTTCAAAAAAGAAGGTGCGAATTAATGTAGCAGCAACAACAGCAAATGCAATTGCATCGCCCCATTCACGTGCTGCACTTTTTTTAGCAGATTCATGCGGACCGATATATTTTACATCTTTATCAAAACCAAGTTTTAAGAAATAGATATAAGGAATCATCATCGATCCAACATATCCCCAAAATGAATCTTTACCGAATACTTTTGAAATTTCATTTGCCATTAATAACCAAACAACCACATTTAAAACCGGTATCATTAACATGATAAACCAGCTCATTTTTTTTCCGGTTATTTTAACACAGATATATGCATTATAAAATGGAACAAGTGCTTTCCATCCTGCCTCGCCGGCTTTTTCAAATAATTTATACAAACCAACCAGGGTTCCTACTATCGAAAAAATAAAGAAAATCCAATACCCAATAGGAATAATACTTTCCATCTATAATTTTTTATGTAAAGAAATTGAACTAAGTGGCACAAAACTATATGTTTTCGATGAATAGTAGCTTTTATTCGATTAACAGCAATTTTGTGAACTGTCATTTACAAACCGCATCATTGTATTTGGTGTGCAAGCTTGTATTTTCATATAAAACATACTCAATAGGGTAGCGCGACCATCGGCGGACTTCTTTTGCCTGGGTGCGAATTTGCTCCTTTTCCCAATAAGGAATACCATTCATTACATTACTCAGTATAATATACCTGCTGCAGTTTAAATCGCTGCCGGAGTATGCAATCGTATCATTAACAAGGTCTGTGTATGCAAACGGTTTGTAATCAGGAAATCCTGCATATATGCTGTCATCCGGAATATTATTGGCTACAACGTAGTCGTGACAAGCAGTTCGGAATGTAAAATAGGAGAGATGCGCCAATGATCCATCTCCCCAATTATAAGCCCATGCACTGTGCTTCGATTCGGGATATACCACGAAATGTTGTGCAATCATCATGATGAGGGTCACGCCAATAGCTATTTTGCGAAGCATCCGATTTTTGAAATACATGACAATTTCGCTGAATAACAACAGCACAAGCAATTGCATGGGTAGCAGATATCGAATCAAAACCGGATTTTGAAACGGCAGGATAAACAAAGCAAAAACGCCAAGACCGATTAGTATGAGCACAGCCTTGTGGTTCAAACGATACGTTTGATAATTTTTAAATCCATTGTAAACCAATACCACCATCGGTATCAGCATCCCAAATTCTATAAACCGGAACCCAAATTCAAAAATTTTGGGGAAGATGGTCGTTTTATCCAAAAATTGGCGACCTGCACTCCAATTCCCATCTGTAGGCACCAGCCACCATCCGGTATGTTTATATTGCAAGATGAAATATATGGCTACCGGTAAACCCGCAAGTAGATAATATAAACTATTGATTATCAGTAACTTAAGTGTATATTTGTGATAATACCAATCATAAAAAAACAAAATTGCCACCAACATAAATCCACGTAAACTGCTGATAGTCAACAAAATGCAAACAACAACGAGGTGAGCTTTTTTCCTGCTGTGAATCACATTTATTCCCCATAAAAACACAGCTGTCAAAAACACATCAATGCTCATGGCAGCCATTTGGGCAAGAAAAACAGGGTTGGCCAACAATAAAATGAGGGCTAATGAACGCATACGCGGCTCTGCCATCTGCTTAGTTAAACGGGCATATTGTGCCACTAAAACCAATGAAAAAACCAGCGTAAGCAAGTGTGAAATCAACAAACTTTTACCAAAAACAGTCCAGCATAGAGCAGTTAACATTGCGTAAAAAGGCGGGTGACCGGTTGCATGCCCTTCAGGAAGCCATATTGAATGAAAACCACTGCTGTAATAGTCGCTGGCAGGAATACTTATAAGCGTAACATGATCTCCAAAAAACGGCAAACCCAGTAAACTTGCGTTGAACATACACACGAACAAAATAGTGGCCCGAATTACTGTTTCCGGAGAGGTAAGTAATCGCTGTAAAGATAACCGGTCCTTTTGCTCGTTAATTTTCAAGTTGTAGGGTAAAATTGTGACAAGTTGACAGTATATTGAGTAAATTTGCACCAAACTTAAGGAGAAATGTACGATAATAATCCAACACTGGAAGGATTAGAGTTAAATAAGCCATTGGAAGAGTTTCGTCAGGGTGAAGCTCTAGGTAGTGAGGAGATGGAAAAAGCCGCTTCTGCCAAGAAATTCTATATAGAAAGTTATGGCTGTCAGATGAATTTTAGCGATAGTGAAATTGTTGCTTCTATATTATTTGAACATGGGTTTGGGCTGACAAAAAACCATGAAGAGGCGGATTTGATTTTGTTGAATACCTGCGCCATTCGCGATAATGCTGAACAACGTGTGCGCAACCGACTCAAAGAACTTAAATCGGTGAAAAAAAATAAACCGGATGCGCTTATTGGCATGCTGGGTTGTATGGCTGAACGTTTAAAGGCTGATTTATTAGAAGAAGAAAAATTAGTAGATATTGTTTGTGGCCCTGATGCTTATCGCGATTTACCGGCTTTGGTTAGCAGCGCCGATGATGGTCAAAAAGCTGTAAACGTATTATTAAGTCGGGAAGAAACTTATAGTGATATTAGTCCCTTACGCCTCGATTCAAATGGGGTAACTGCTTTTATTTCCATTATGCGTGGTTGCGACAATATGTGTTCATTTTGTGTGGTGCCATTTACTCGAGGTCGCGAACGCAGCAGAAATGCATTTTCAATTGAAGCAGAAGCACGCGAATTATTTGAACGTGGTTATAAAGAGGTTACACTTTTAGGTCAAAATGTAGATTCATACAAATGGGAAAACCCTGAAACGGGTAATACCATCAATTTTGCACAATTATTAACCATGGTTGCAGAGGTTGCACCTGAACTACGCGTTCGTTTTTCAACTTCACATCCAAAAGATATTACCGATGAAGTATTATATGCCATGGCTAAATACGATAACATCTGTAATTATATTCACTTACCTGTTCAATCAGGAAATTCAAGAGTGTTAGAATTAATGAATCGCACTTATGACCGCGAATGGTATCTAAACCGTATTGATGCAATTCGTCGTATTGTTCCGGATTGTGGTTTGTCAACCGATGTTATTACCGGATTTTGCTCTGAAACTGAAGAAGAACATCAGGACACTTTAAGTTTGATGGAAATGGTGCAGTATGATATGGCATATATGTTTTTTTACAGCGAACGTCCCGGCACTTTAGCTGCAAGAAAATATGCTGATGATATTCCGCATGAAGTAAAAATTCGTCGTTTAAACGAAATCATTCAATTACAAACAAAACATTCTGCAGCCCGCAATCAGGCTGATATCGGTAAAACATTCCGAATATTAGTTGAGAAACGATCAAAACGTTCCGAAAAAGATATGTGTGGCAGAAACGACCAGAATAAAATGGTTGTATTCCCTGCAGAAAATATTAAATCAGGCGATTACGTCAATGTGAAAATAACCAGCGCTACTTCTGCAACATTAATTGGAGTAATGGTTTAAAGTGAAAAAGCACAAATAGAATGGCAGACGAAATTCAATCGATAAAACAACGATTTGGCATTATAGGCAATGCACCTGAACTTAATTATGCATTAAGTATCGCATCGCGTGTTGCACCAACAAATCTTACCGTTTTAATTACAGGTGAAAGTGGGGTAGGGAAGGAAATTTTTTCTCAGATTATTCATCAATATTCAACACGTAAACATGGTCCTTTTATTGCCGTAAACTGCGGTGCAATTCCGGAAGGAACCATTGATTCAGAATTATTCGGTCACGTGAAAGGTTCATTTACCAATGCGTTGGACGATAGAAAAGGATATTTTGAAACCGTTACCGGTGGAACAATATTTTTAGATGAAGTTGGTGAATTGCCAATAGGCACGCAAGCCAGGTTGTTAAGGGTTTTAGAAAGCGGAGAATTTATTCGTGTCGGTTCATCTAAAACACAAAAAACAGATGTGCGTGTTGTTGCAGCAACGAATGTTGATTTGCATAAATTAATCAGCGAAGGAAAATTCCGTGAAGATTTATTTTATCGGTTAAACACCGTGCCAATTACTGTCCCTGCTTTGCGTGAACGTAAAGAAGATATCTTTTTATTATTCCGAAAATTCACCAGCGATTTTTCAGAAAAATACCGAACACCATCAATCATTCTCGATACGGATGCAGTTGAATTATTAAAAAATTATCCATGGCCCGGTAATATCCGCGAATTAAAAAATATTGCCGAACAGGTTTCCGTTTTAAGTTCAGATAAACAGGTAACGGCTGCCGATTTATTACATTTTATTCCGCATAACAGGCAAGCATCACTACCGATGATAACCTCCGGAAAAAATGGTAATGAATTAAGTGAACGCGAATTGTTATACAAGGTACTTTTTGATATGAAAAAAGACCTGAACGATTTAAAACAATTTGTGCTGCACATGGCTGAAGCGAATCAGTTAAAAACCGACGGGCAGGTAAATGCAGATTTTTTTGAACAACAAAATGATTTGCAAACCTTAGTTCCGCAAATGCCAACTGAAATTATTAATAAACAACCTGTTCTAATTAACCACAATAATACCCAGTCGCACGAAATTGTTGAAGAATCATTATCGTTAATCGACAAAGAAAAAGAACTGATAATGAAGGCATTGAATAAACACAAAGGAAAAAGAAAAGATGCTGCACTCGATTTGGGTATTTCGGAACGAACATTGTATAGAAAAATAAAAGAATATAATATCGATGAATAAAACCACCATTACATACGGTTTCCTTTTAATGTGTTGTTTATCATTGATATCCGCAACGTGTAATGTTTCATTAAGTGGCGCAAAAATTCCACTTGATGTAAAAACATTAACGATCAATTATTTCCCTAATCAGGCAGCTTTGGTGGCGCCGGCTTTAAGCCAAACCTTTACGGAAGCTTTAAAAGATAAATTTTTACGGGAATCTGATTTAACTTTAGCCGATAATGGAGGCGATTGGGAATTGAGTGGCGCTATTGTGAAGTATGAAAGTACGCCAATAGCCCCGACAGGAACCGAAACAACAGCGCTTAACCGCTTAAGTATCACCATAAAAGTAGATTTTATCAGCCGTAAAAATGAAACGGAAAACTGGAATCAAACGTTTATGCGATATGAAGATTTTGAAAGCACAAAAACGCTTTCACAGGTAGAAGGTGATTTGTTGCCAAAATTGTCAGAACAACTGGCAGATGATATTTATCAAAAACTAACGCAAAACTGGTAATGTTTCAGGAAGAGTTCAATAGCATAATTAACGACCATGCCAATATCATGGATATTCCTGTTGCCGACGTAAAAGGCATCAGCGAACGATATCCGTATTGTCAGGTTGCCCAGGTGCTTTATGCTAAAAAATTGCGTGAAATGCAGGCGCCTTCCTTTGAACAACAACTCAAAAAGGCTGCAGTTGCTATTTACGATAGAAATGTGTTGTATCAGTTTATCGAAAAAGTAATTACTCCTGTTGCAATTCCGGCAGGTATGGATGAACCGGAAAGCGTTGTTACAATGGTTCAAGAACATGTAAGTGCAGAAGCACCAATTGTTGAGCAAGAAATATTCATACCACAAGAGGATCATAATGAGCCTGTTATGGAAATTAACGATATTATTGAATCAGTTGAACTATTACAAGATGTTCAGGAACAGCCATTTGAGGAACCTGTTGAAGAAAAAGCATTGGAAATACCCGTTTTAATAACTGATATTGAACCGGAACCGGAGCAAATTGCGGAAGTTCAAACAGAAGCAGAAGCTGTTTTGGAAGAAATGATTGAAAGTATACCGGAAATGGAACCTGTAACACAGGAATTGGTTGAAGAACTACCGGTTGAAACGGAAGATGAAATGTTACTAGAAGAAGAAACCCGCAAAACTGACGAACTAGTAGAAAATCTGATCAACGAAACTGAAGGTGAAATATATCTTGAAGCTGAAGAACAAATGGAAATGATGGATGATGAGCCCATTTTTGAGATGCCGGGTTACGATATAGAAACGGAATTGGGGAACCCTCGCAGAGGAAGAAAAAATCAAAATTAACATTCTCAAACCGGTAGAAGAACAGGTAAATGACACAGTTTTTGAAGATTCTTTTATTGGTTGGTTAAATAGATTGGGCAGCCCAACAAAGGGGAAAATGGTGGAAATGAAGGCGGCAAATATGCCTGTCCGAAAATATTTGCAGGCATCGCCCATAGCTGGTATGCCCCTCGAAGAAGCCCGCCAGGAGAAGGTTATAGACGAAATAGTTGCAGGAGAACTCGCACGTAAAAGCTTGCAGGCAGATGAACATCTCGTTACAGAAACGTATGCCAGAATACTCACTATGCAGGGTAAATACCATAAGGCAGTGGACATGTATATGAAATTAAGTTTGCTAAAACCCCAAAAAAGCGATTATTTTGCAGCCTTAATTGATCAGATAAAAAAACGAATCAAATAATATGTTATTTACAATCATTATAATTATTGCAATCATTGCAGCTGTGTTGCTTGGTCTTGTAGTGTTAATTCAAAACCCTAAAGGTGGTGGATTAAGTGGTTCATTTGGTGGAACTGCCAATCAGATTTTTGGTTACAAAAGAACAACCGACGATATCGAAAAAATTACATGGGCACTGGTAATCATTGTGTTTACACTATGTTTATCTGCTGTTGCCGTAAAACCTACACAAAGTGCTGAAAATCAGGGTGGTGGAATTGGAACTGAAGCTGATCGTTCAGCAGCTACTCAAGGTGTAATCCAAAACACAGAAGATCCTAATGCTCAACCTATTGAAACTCAGCCTGAAGGTGGCGAACAACCGGTTGCTGATCCTCAAAGTAATTAATAAAAAGTTATTCAAAAAGCTGATACTCAACCGGTATCAGCTTTTTTTTTGCCCTTTTTTTGTCATTTTCTGCCCCCACTATTCAAATTCAACCTTAAAATTGACCGATATCGTTAATTTTAATCATGATTCGAACCGTTTTTACCCTCGCATTTTGCTTTATAACGCTTTTCGTTGCCGCTCAATCTGTTACTAAACGAGTGCTTTTTATAGGCAACAGCTATGTTTATACTAATAATCTGCCTCAGGAATTAGCTAACGTGGCTGCATCTATGGGCGACGAAGTGATTTTTGACAGTAATGCTCCGGGTGGATATACATTCGAACTCCATTCAACCAATACTACTACTTTATCAAAAATAGCAACCGGAACATGGGATTATGTGGTGCTGCAGGAACAAAGCCAAATTCCATCTTTCCCTATCGATCAGGTAGAAACGGAATGTTTTCCATTTGCGACAATTCTGAACGATTCAATTATTGCAGCGAATGCATGCACAGAAACGGTGTTTTTTATGACCTGGGGAAGAAAAGAAGGAGATGCCGGCAATTGCCCTTTCTGGCCACCGGTTTGCACGTATTCGGGTATGGATAGTCTGCTGAACCTCCGTTATAGGATGATGGCTGAGGATAATGATGCACTTTTATCTCCCGTTGGACAGGTTTGGCATTATATACGCGACAATCATCCTGAAATCGAACTATATAATGCTGATATGAGCCATCCATCATCTGCAGGTACCTATGCAGCAGCAATAACATTTTACAGTCTACTGTTTCAGAAAGACCCAAATTCAATAATTTATAATGGCACTTTATCTTCAACAGATGCTACTGCTATAAAAAATGCAGCACAAGCAGTTGTTTTCGATAGCCTTGAAGTTTGGCACGTTTACGATTATTTACCGAAGTCTGAATTCGACTTTTACAACAGTGGAGTCTATGCTGAATTTTCAAATTACTCCACGAATGCTGACAGCTATTTATGGAAATTTGGCGATGGCACTGAATCTGTTGAAGTTAATCCGACACACACTTATCCTGCTCCCGGCTCATACAATATTGGATTATATGCGATGCGTTGCGGGTTGATTGATTCTTCCTATAAAACAATAACAACTGCAACACTTGCAATTGCAGATAATAATCCTGAATTCAAAGTTAATTTAGTAGCTAACCCTGTTCATTCAATTTTATCGTTTCAGGTAGATAATTACTTTAAAATTCAATGTGAAATTTACAACTACACCGGGACTAAAATATTAGATTTTCCACTGCAGGCAAATTCGGTATCATACCCATTGGAAGGATGGCAATCGGGTAGCTATTTATTAGTATTTAGAGATGAACAAGGAATAGTGGTAAATACAACAGGATTTATAAAATTATAAATTCAGTTATTTTTTGTGTTTTTTCTCGTAAGCCTGAATAATGCCTTCTAAAGTCGGATTATTATCCGGATTGTATTTATCTTTTAAATCATAACCATAAGCTTTACTTAAACTATTCCACCAAAATGCAGAACTGCCACTTTTATATTCTTTTAAAATATCATACATCGAACGATTGGTATTGCGTTCAATAATATCAATTAAAACTTCTCCCTGCGAGCGCGTCAAATTTTTTAATTTGTCTTCAAATGTTGCACGCAATTTATCTTCCAGCTCTTTTTTATATTCCTTTTCATCTTTCCTTTTTTCAAATTTCAACTGCTCTAATTGCCTGATATATTGTACTGCTGAATCAGCATAGGGATAAACTTTTATGACAATATTTTCATATTTGGAATAATTGTAGTTTTTTAAAGGACGGGCCGTAACGGTAAATGAATCGAGCTGCATATAATAAACAGTATCTGCCTCTTCTCCTTTAAAGGGGTTGCCAATTTGTGCAGATACCATCTGAACAGAAAATAGGAATAACAAGCTTGAAATAATCGATTTCATAATGTGTGTTATACAAATAGTATGCTAATCATTTAATTACAACAGGTTTAATCTTATCGGTATAGGTGCTCATTGTAGCTGCAGTATGGGTTATAGCCTTCAAAACTTCATCTGCATAATACTTATTTACAAATTCCGGTAAACTGCTATCCTGTGCATTAAAAACCGGAAATACGACATGCAGTTTTTTCGCGTCGTTTTTACCTTTATATACCCACGTTGGAACATAATCTACTGATACTATTTTGATAGAATTCGTGTTGAGGTTTTTTTCCAGATGGATATTAAAAACCACACCCTCATCTGTATACTCATCCTGTTGATTGCTGATAAAATTACCCATCGAATAAGCAACAAATCCGGTATCTAAAGTACTGTTTACCCCTTTGAAAAAATCGGCAGGCTGCAAAACATGCGGGTGACTTCCTAAAATTAAATCTGCCCCACATGCTACTGCATAATTTACGAAATTTTGCTGATAAGCATTTGGTAAACGCTGATATTCTTCTCCAAAATGATAAAATACAATAACCAGTTCAGCTCCTGCTTTTCTGCTAGCGGCAATATCTTTTGCAATTAATGCAGAGTCGCATAAATTAACCAGATATGGTTTTCCTTCAGCAAGCGGATTGCCGTTAGTAGAGTAGGAGAAGGCAACTATACCAACTTTTACACCTTTAACATCCATGATCCTGATTGAATCACGGTCTTTTGCTGATTTAAAGGTTCCTGTAGTTGGCAGATTTAAATCATGCAATACATCAAGTGTTCTGAGTATTGCCTTTTCACCATTATCATTACTGTGATTATTAGCCGTTATGATAAAATCAAATCCAATGTTTTTTAATGCAATTACATAATCATCAGGCGTATTAAAATAAGGGTAGCCTGAATAAGGTTTCGAGTTACCTGCCAGTGTAGTCTCGAGATTGCCTAGCAATAAATCCGGCTTTTGTAACCAGGGCAATATATATTCAAAACATGGTTCAAAGTGAAAGGTATCCTCACCAACGCGGGCATAATTAAATTGGGTACTGTGACACATCAAATCGCCAACAGAGGATATGGTAAATTGCACAAGTGAATCTGACTTGGGAATTGTGTCAGTATTAGCAATTACAACAGAACCGGAGCTTCCGCAAGTGGATTGCATACCAAAACAAGGTATCACCAGCAGAAGAAATAAGAAACGCATCATATTTTTATTTGAGGACAAAAATAGGATGAACTTCAATCTCTTTTCTTTTTATTGGTAACAAAAAATGAAAGCACTCCTCCAACTATCAAAACAACAAAAACAATGGAAACAATATAAAATTGAGTCATGTCTCCATCACCATGTGATTGCGATTTTAATGTCAAATTTGCAACAAACATCATGCATAATAACATGGTGTATTTTAATGGGCGTACGATTTGTTTTGACAGCATAAAAGAGGTTTTTGGTGTTTCTAAGGTAATAAATTATACCACAAAACGCAATTTGCAAGTGTTTATATTGTGATTCTGTGTAATTTATACGTCATAACAATAAAAAAACCCGCACAAGGCGGGTTTCCTGATAATCATATAATCATGACAATTATACGACTTCAATAGTATGCATCAATCCTGAATCTGAATTTTCGAGGTTAGTACAAACAACGTTGTATTTACCCGGAGCAACAGTGAAAGGAACAAGACAGGTAACGGTTTCACCAGGTAACATCAACACGGTGTCTTTCCATGAACGTTCCCAAATTTTGGTAGTTCCACGGCCACCTTCGCGTGATAAAATCTGGAATTGAACACCCTGAATATGCATTGCACGAGGTTCTTTACCATCTGTATTGTTAAATACCCATTTTTCGGTTGTTCCGGCAGTAACTGTATAATTTACTGTTCCGGCATCATATGTTTCACCGCTGATAACATGCATGCTTGCAGTGTTTTGTTCAGCTTCATCCTGTGTGATATTGCCATTGCTGATATTTAAATTGCGGGTTTCGCCCGTTACATCACCTTCAGTTAAGGTAGTAACATCTGAAAGGCTGTCCGGAATAGAATATGTTTCAGTTTCAGCAAGTGTGATTACAAATTTCATGATATCAAACCCAAGCGTTCCCTGGTAGTCTCCACCACCTGTAAACGAACGGCTGTTCAACATAATCTCAGTGCCTTCTGCCATAGCAGATAAGTCAACTAATGTATCTACACGTTCACCCGGAGCCAATAAAATGGTTGTAATATCACCACCGGTAGTTTTTAATAAACCACAATCACCACCTATAATGCGGAATGGAACATCTGCATTTGTTGCAATATCAGTTAAACCAAAGTTGAATATTCTTGCATTACTGCCATTGGCAATACGTAAACGATGAATTCTTGTAGAAACATTTTTAAATGGTCCCTGAACACCGTTAACTAATATCGTTCCACCAAAGAAACCGGCCATTTGTTCGCCCGGATTTGGTCCGTAATACATCTGATTCTGATCGTTGAAACGTTTATCAGAAACAATAATTGTAGTAGATTTTAATTCGCCTTCCGGTAAGTTTAATGATGATTCTTCGCTATCCTCAACAAGGAAAAATCCACCCAAACCAAGATTTGTCTGGTAACCTGCAGATTTTTGATAGTGCGGCTGATACATATACAAACCGGCACGATTATTCACCGTAAAGTTGTATGTTTTTGAACCGCCGTTTTCTAATCCTGTTTCAACGCTGTCAGATACACTTGCATCTAACGTTAATCCGCGGAAATTCAGGTTAGTAGTTTCGTTAATATTATTGGTTAAAGTAATGTTTGCAGTATTACCCTTTGTAATTTTTAATGTTGGTCCCCAAATACTGTCAGCATTATATCCAAAACAGAACGTTTCTGTAATACCAATCAGTGTCAATAGATTTTTAGAGGCTGTTATCGTTGCGCTTGATGCCGAATTTACGTTTAAAGTTCTAAACTCATTGGTAAATGGCGGGGCTGGAACTTCAAGTCCGCCAACCGCAAATACTGTAGCAGGGGGAACAATTTCACCACAACTTGCTAAAAAGGCAGCCGGAGTTACAGCAACCGCAGCCGTTCCTGCAAGGGTGTTTCTTAAAAATGATCTTCTGTTCATCTTCTTTCGTTATTTTTTTGGTTAAACTTATCAGATAATGTTTTGTGTTGTGCAATAATGGGAAAACATTTTAAAAATAAACTTACAAGTTGGCTGTTGTTAGTTTGGTCACAAAACGTGGGGCTAAGATAATATTTTATTTGAATGTTAAAAGTTTTTAACTCTTGTTGATAATTATTTCTTACTTCCATTCCCAATTTGGAATTAATCCACGTAATCCCATATCAGTTACCTGTTCTGTATTTTCGGCATTTGCTGCATCTATATCCCATGCTCCATTTCCATTAGTATCAACCCACTCAAAACTTTCATTTATGGAAAACGAAAATGTAATATATAATTCACCGGTTTCATCACCATTAATCACAAGTGGTTCAGCAAACCTGCCGGTTATTACACAAGAGCCTGCAGGAACGGGTGAGGTTGCATCAATAGGATTAACAACTGTAGTTGCACCTGCCGGGGACTGACCGGTATAGATGGCATTATAATCGGCCAAATCGCCTGTAAATAGTGTTTCAAAGCCCCAAAAGCCCTGACTCTTATTTGCATAGATCGGTGTTGTAAGATTTTCTATGTTAAGGTCGCGGATATAAGTTCTGTAGCCGATAAAAGAAGCTATCGTTCCTGACTGATCAGGCAGGTTTCCAATTATTGGAATATTATTTACATTGTAATTTACAGTATACTGCTGATAAGCAACGGATACTCTAACATATTCATAAGTACCGGGTACCAATCGCTCGAGATTTATTTTTAAGAAATCAGCACCGGCTTCAGCTACAAGTGATGAATCAAAATCAATTGCACCATCACCACCTGCCTCGGTTTCAGGTGCGAGATATAATACAGTGCCATCCTTAAATGGTGTGAATTCATCCGCTGAAAGTTCGATATAATGAACGCTCAATAATTTGAAATCCGGTGTTTGTGTAGCATGACCTGCCGGAACAGTTGATGGGTTGCCTAAATTATCCAAGCGCTCCTGTGTTGCATCAAATTCGAAACTGAAGTGGATATCATTAAATGTACGCACATCTTTATTGCAGGCACTTAATGTTAATATCACAATAAGTGTTCCCGTGTAAGCAAAAAGCCTTGTTTTGTTTTTCATCGCTTATTGGGTAAAGATAGCTGATGAAATTGAAAATGTAATTACATATTAAGCTACTTTGTTACTAATTATTTCATCCATTTTCTCAACATTATTGGCAATAAATATACATCAGGCCATACTGCAGAAAACAGTGTAATCCCCGTCAATAACCCAATATTAAAGGTTGCCGCAGTGGGAGAGAGCATCAAAATCATAAAACCAAAAAACAATATCACCGACATAATAAACACAGCCTTTCCCGTTTCTTCAAAAGTATTGCGAATAGCCGTTTCTACATCGTAACCTTTTTGTCGCTCGATTTTGAATTTCGATAGAAAATGTATGGTGTCATCTACAGCAATACCATAAGAAATACCAAATATTATTGAGGTTGGCGCATCGAGTTCTATCTTGAGTAATCCCATTATTCCGGCACATACGGCAAGTGGAATTACATTCGGAATGATACTGATTACAACCATTTTCCAGTCTCTAAACATAAACGCCATTACAATGCCGATACATAAAAATGCAAGCAATACCCCACTGATAATATTACTGCGCAAATATTGGGTGTTTTTATCGAAAATGATTCCGGTTCCGGTTATCGTAAACTGCACCTTATTTTTATCTGTTTTTGTATCAATAAAATTGCGAATCGATTCCTGAACAACTCTTATACTGTCAGTACCTGCATCACTTAAAAATGAACTTAACCGACCATATTTTTTATCTTCAGAAATCAATAAATTCATTTCTGTTAATTTCACTTTCGACAAATCCCTGGTATATCGGTTAATGGTATTGGTATCTTCCGGCAAAACATATTCGGCAGGATTATCACCATTATAAGCACGATTCATACTTTTGTAAATCATGGTTACACTTTGTAAGCCGTTAACAATATCAAATTGTTTTACATAATTTTCAACCTTATTAATTTCCTGCAAAACGGTAGCATCAGTAATTTGATATCCGGGTTGAGCAACTGCTGCAATTTCCATTGGGCGAAATCCGTTAAAATTAGCTTCAAAGAAATGAAAATCACGGGTCACGGTTTGGTTTTCCGGCATACCTGCTTCCAAATGTATATCGGTGCTAATTTGTGTAATGCCATATGTAAAAATTAACAAGACTACGCTGCTGATAAATAATATACGTCGCGGATAATTTTTACCCGATTGATAAATAAATTCCAGAAACTGATTCCAGTTTTTTGTTTCCTTTACTTTATTACTGTCTAATTGCTCAAGTGAAAATAATTTTAATAAAGGGCTGATAAAAAATAAAACAACTACGTATACAATTAATACACCAAGGCCGGATAAAATTCCGAAAAATTGTATTGGCGGCACATTAGATGTTAACATCGTGGCAAACCCGATTGCTGAGGTAACTGCAGTTAAAAATGTGGCAAACCCAATGTCTGATAACGTGCGATATAATGCAATGTTTTTATTACTGTTTTTTCTTAATTCTACGATGTATTTTCCAATAAAATGTACTGCATCCGATATGCCGACAATAATGATTACTATTGGAAATAATGTGCTCATAACATTCTGTTCAATGCCAGATGCACCTAAGATTCCGGTGAATACAATCAAGGCTACACCAACAGTTAACATGGCCACAAAAACACACCAGAATTTCCTGAACATCAAGTATGTGACTAACCCGACAAGCAAAAAACTAAGTAATGCATATAAGGTAAATTCTTTTTGTTGTATTTTAATTAATTCTACCTGGAAATTTGATTTACCCAATAAATGATAATCTTTTAAATTTTCGGTTCGCATGATATCATGCACGGCATTAACAAGATGTTCAGATTCGGCTTGCGAAAGTGTATCATTTGTTTTTACCATAATGACTGTTGTGGTAAAATCTTCCGAAATTAATTTACCGGTAATACGTTCATCTAATGTTAACCGCGAACTGTCATTTTCATAACGTTCAGGTTCATTAATGTGTAAAGCAGGATAATCAACAAAACCAAAAGGCGATTTAATTACATAATTAAAATTAGTTATCGAATACACCCTTTCCGCCTCATTAATCCGATTTATTTTTTTTGTAGCACTGTCTAAACGAACCAAAAAATCTTGATTAAAAATACCGGTTTCGGGTTTAAATCCTACCAATAAAAAATTGTCATCATGTTCAAATTTTTCTCTGAATAAATAATAAAAGTCCAGGTCTTTATCTCCCTTTGGAAAAAAATCTTCATAATCATATGAAAACTTAAGTTGGAAAGTAAAATAAACCGATAAACCCACCAAAATTGCAAATATGCCTAATGCATATTTTGGTTTCATAGCCGCTACAAGTTTCCAGATATTCATACTACTTTATAAAAATGTTTGGGTTAAAGCATATACTGGCATTACCAGTAACATGTAAATTGTTAACTAAAATCGGCTCTTTGAGAAATGATTGCATGATAAGCTTCAAATTTGGTATGCGTTTACTTAATATTTTGTTTTTAGATGTGCATAAGTGCAAACAATTTGGGTTGCCGACCGTATTATCAGCAGCACAGTAAAATGGACAGTTATGAGCAGATAAAAAATGGAGATGTTCCCGGCGGAAGCGGACAACACATTTTGTATGGGCGGAAGCTCGAATGTCAGACTATTGTAAATTAAAAATCGTTGCTTTACAGGCATAAAATTGATGATTATATTCGCCCTATATACGTTAAAAGGTTTGGAACTGTCTTTAACTAATGTCAATATTTGTGACATTGTTCATAACTGCACACTAAAAATTTGTATAATTTGTAACCAATACATACCTTTATAAGGAATTAATTTTTGCAAACAATAAAAACGAAACATGCTTATGAAGCAATTATTACAAAAGCTTGCGTTTTCTCTCCTCCTTGTTTCGGCTGTAACCTTTACCACATGGGCTCAAGCCCCTGCCAAAGGTAGTGCCGCCATAAACGGAGAAAATGTTATTACCCTTGACATTACCGAACCTTTAGTAGCAGAATACACCTTCTCAATTGCTACCATGGGTTTCAAAGATGACGCAGCCGCAGAACGATTTTTCCTCCTCTGCAGAGACAATCTCATTACTTTTTCAGTAGATGTTGCCAAAAAAGAAGCTACTGTTCAATTACGATTAGAATCTACCGATCCGCGTGGTTGGGGTGTTGCTGAATACAATGCCTACTTTATCAAAGTTGCTGACCGCTATCGCCAGATTCAGTCTGTCGTGAACCAATAACCAATTATTTACAAATAAATTTTACTTGAAATGCAAAGCAAAAGCTACTTTGTTTCGATTCTAATAGCGATTATCTTTTTGAGTTCTTATACAGTCACGGCCCAAATTGTAGGTCCAAACTGCTTTTTGAAGGGTTTATATGTTGAAGTCGGCATTAACACATGTGGAGCATTTGGTTCTAGTGTCGCTCCTCCTGCAGGATACCATCCCACTGAAGGTGGTTTAGGGTTTGTTGCTGATTGGGAATCTGACGGATGGGCAACAGGAACACCAATTTATTGTGGTGACTACTTTGTTCCCGGAACTCCTGTTGAAGGCTGGCAAATTCAAATTGGTGCCAACGTTTGGACCAATACTGATCAAGGCTGTTCACCTTCTGATATACCGGGAGATGTAACTGATTATTCATTTGCAGGCGGTATTTATACCGGAACCTGGACAGGAAATATTACAACACCTACTGTTGATTTAGACGTTACACAAATTACAACTTTACCTGAAGATAAGCTGTATTTTGTGACACGCATACTTTTATGTAACAATGGTGATGAGCCATTGGAGGATGTTTACTACAAACGTAACGTTGACCCGGATAATGACCAGCCTTGGAGCGGTGATTATACTACGAGTAACGTAATTGTATACCAACCACCTGCGGACCCTGAAGCTTTAGTTACTTCAGAAGGTTTAACCTACGGATGTTTCCTTGGTATTGGAGCACGTGATGAAAATGCTCGTGTTTCTTACGGTCTGTTTGCAACCAACGATGGTGACCCTAAAGATGTTTGGGATGCAACAGGCGGTTATACCGGAACCGGCTCAAATACAGATGATGAAGCTAACTCAATCGCATTTTATATACCTGTAATTAATCCTGGTGAGTGTAAATGCGTGGCTTTTGCTTATATCTTAAATGTTGATGACCTTGATGAAGCATTAGAAGCTACTGTTACCTATAACTTAACTGCTGATGATGTTACCGTTTCTTCGGGAGATACTGCTACAGTATGTAATCCGGGTGAAACAGTTGATTTATCAATATTAGGTGCTGATGATTATACCTGGACATGGACACCATCTACAGGCTTAAGTGCAGACACAGGAATTAACGTAACCGCAACAGTAACTGAAACTACTACTTATACTATTACCGGTGTTGGCGGTTTTTGTGGAGATGCAACATTGACAATCACTGTTCAGGTTGATGAAAATGAATTTGCTGACGCAGGCGATGATGTTGAACTTTGTTTAGGCGAAACTACAGTACTTAGTGGCGATGGCGGTGAGTTTGACAACCTTTATTCATGGTCGCCGGCTACATACCTTTCTTGTACAGATTGTCCTAACCCAACTGCAGATATTACAGTTGCCGGAACCTATACCTATACTTTAACAACTTATGATATATATAATTGTCCGGCTACCGATGAAATTACGGTGATCGTACATCCACTACCTGTAGTTGATGCAGGTGAAGACGTTGACTTATGTCCGGAAGGTTCTATTCAACTTGAAGCAACAGGTGCTGTAGACTACGAATGGTCTCCTTCAACCGGTTTGAGTTGCTCTGATTGTCCTGATCCGGTTTGTACCGTAAACGATAATACAACTTATACTGTAACAGGAACCGATGAATTTGGTTGTGTTAATACTGACCAAATAGATGTAAGTGTATTCTCTACATTAGACATCCTGGTTACAGCTGATCCATCTACTATTGACTCATATCT
Source organism: Bacteroidota bacterium (assembly GCA_016706255.1). Lineage (NCBI taxonomy): Bacteria > Pseudomonadati > Bacteroidota > Bacteroidota bacterium. The sequence continues at coordinate 73,954 of JADJJZ010000029.1, forward strand.
TGGTGAAACTTCTCAACTGGAAGCTACAGGTGCTGAATCATATACATGGACTCCTGCTTTCGGATTAAGTGGAACAGATATACCAAATCCAATTGCTGCTCCAAAAGATACGACTACCTATATTGTTACAGGTGTTGATGCTAATGGATGTACAGATATAGATACGATTACCATTAATGTTATCGGTGAATTAACAGTTGGAATTCCTACTGCGTTTTCTCCAAATGGTGATGGCCATAACGATACATGGGCTCCTCAATATTCCGGAAGCGGATTTATTCAGAGCTATTTGATATACAACCGTTATGGTGAATTGGTTTATTCAGGTGACGGCACATCACCGGGATGGAATGGCGAATTTAATGGTAAAGCGCAGGGAATTGGAACATTTGTGGTAGTGATTAAGGCATATACCAGTTTAAATGAAGAACGATTCTCCAATGGAAACTTTACATTGGTGCGTTAAAATTTTGATTTTGAATAGACAAACCAAAATATATTAAACATAAACAGGAATAAGTGGTTTATCATCAAAACGATAAACTACTTATTCCCGTTTATATAAAGTAACACTGAATTAATAATGAGACACCTACACAAACTCCTCCTGTTGATACTGATAGCAATATCGGTAACGGCAAATGCCCAAATTGTAGGGGCAAATGCTTTTATGAAGGGTAACTTCGTGGAAGTTGGCGTGAACACCTGCGGGGCTTATGGCTCAAACGCATCACCACCGGCCGGCTACCATCCGAATGTTTTCTCCGGATTAGGTTTCGTTGCAGATTCTGACATGGATGGCTGGGCTGTTGGCTCACCTTTCGCCTATTGCGGCGATTACTTCGTTCCCGGTGCTCCGGTTGAAGGATGGCAAATCCAAGTTGGTGCAAGCGTTTATACCAATACCGACCAATATTGCTCCCCAACAAATATTCCCGGTGGCGTAACTTCTTATGACTACACGGGTGGTACATATACCGTTGTTTGGGAAGGTAACTTGGCCGCTGAAGATTAATCTGTAACACAAACTACCACTTTACCTGAAGACAAACGTTATTTTGTTACCCGCATTTTAATTTGTAACGATGGTCCAACCGACCTTACTGATGTTTACTATAAAAGAAATGTTGACCCTGATAATGAAGCTGCATGGGATTGGGCAGGATATACTACCGATAATGATATCGTATTTAACCCGCCAACTGACCCGGATGCTTTAGTTACCGCTGTGGGTTCATCAATGGGTTGTTACCTCGGTATGGGCGCTCGTGATGAAAATGCACGTGTGTCTTGGGGTTGTTTCGGAACAATGGATGGTACACCTGAACAAGCCTGGACCGGCGCATCAGTTTGCCCTTGGTCAGGTGGTTATTCACTTACAGGTTCTTCAACAGGTGACTTTGGAACACAAGTAACATTTAAAATTCCTTTAATTGCAGCAGGCGAATGTCAATGTATTGCCTTTGCTTATATCCTCGACGCTGATGATTTAGACGAAGCATTGGATGCAACTTCTGCAATTGGTGTTGCTGCCGATGGTATCGATATTTCAGCTGAAGGCGTTACGTTAATTTGTCCCGGTGATTCTGTTGACCTCAATATTATTGATGGCGGCGGTTACGACTGGACATGGTCACCATCTGATGGCTTAAGTGCTACAGTTGGAGATACTGTTTCTGCATCACCTTCAGTTACTACTACTTACCTTGCCGTTGGTGTTGGTATTTGCGGTACAATTGAACGTGAAGTAACCGTGCAAGTTCCACCTTCTCCGGTTGCAAATGCAGGTCCTGATAAAGATGTTTGTCCTGGCGACACTGTACACCTCGAAGGTAGCGGTGGCGTTTCATACTTATGGTCACCTCCGGTTTATTTAGATGATGATACTATCGCAAATCCTGCTGTTCAGGGTCCGCTTACAAATATGTTTTATCAGTTAACCGTATTTGATTCAAACGGCTGTCCTGATGTGGATGATGTAAATGTATTTTTACGCGTATTACCTGATGTATATGCAGGTGAAGATCAATATATGGTGGATGGCGGTTTTGCACAATTAAATGCATCCGGTGCATTAACCTATACATGGACACCTGAAGATTTCTTATCTAATCCAATAATTCCGGATCCTACAGCTTATCCTGAGGATACCACTATTTATTATGTTACCGGTGTTGATCAATATGGTTGTGAGAATACAGACTCAGTTACAGTATTTGTATTACCTCAAACCATAATTGCATCACCTACTGCATTTACACCAAACGGTGATGGATTAAATGATACAAACCGATTTTAATTGGTATTGGTGAAATTACTTACTTCTCAATTTACAATCGTTGGGGTGAATTAGTTTATGAAACAGCTGACCCTACAGTTGGTTGGGATGGAACTGAATCTTCAAACGAACAGGAAGTTGGTAACTATGTTGTATTAATCAGAGGTTTAGATGCCTTCGGTGTTGAAATTACGAAGTCATCGATGGTCTTATTAATGAGATAATTTCAATTTTAAAATAAATTAAAAGGCGCATGAGTTTGTTCATGCGCCTTTTTTATTGCTATCATCAATTAAATTTTTTAATTAATCAAATGACTTCGGGATATTCGGATCAGTGATAATAATATAATCACCTTGCTGTAAAAATTTACTCCAGTCAACATTTGGAAATGAAGCATCAGGACCGGATGAGATTACGAGTGTTCTAATTTTCGGATTATAATTTTTTAATTGTGCTACAACGGCAAATCGTTCATCACTGTGAAAACGACCATTAACTTGTAATACTTTATTGCCCTTGTGTTTTTTGTAATATTTTGCAATTGAATAAGCCATTGTTGCATCCCATAACGACTGGCTTTGAATAAAATTAAATCCGCCCATAGCAGCAGCAGTTTTTTTACCTGTTGCAGAATCTACTGATACTTCCATCATAAATAATTCAGTCAATTTATCATAATAAGCACCGCTTGCAGTATCATAGGGCAGGGGAGCCATAAAATCTTTAGAGGCATCAGGTAATGCCATTAATGCAGCCTGACCTTTTCTTCCAACCAAATTGGTATATCTCCCTGCAGCATTCGCACAAATAACATTCAGTTTTTTTGATTTTGCAAACTCAACCATTGGTCGATAGTCATCATAATTACTCCAAACACGCGCTTCTTTCACAAAGTTTTTCTCACGGATATCACTTGTCAAATATTCATCCATAATCGGTTGTACATCGCGCTCAAACATTTCTAGTGATAGCGTAGTTTTATTGCCATAAACCTGATACATCGATTCAAGGAATTTATTTTCTAAATAATGTGCAACTGAGTCATCATGTTCTTCTCCAAAAAATAATACATCATAATTTTTCATGGCCGCAACAACATCTTCAACTGTAACCTCACGCGTTTGTTTTACATCATAAATCCTGTAATTTCCGGGACCAACTTGAGCATAACTTATAAAACTAACTGATACTAAAAACGAAATAAATAATAGTCGCATAATAAATATTGATTAAAGGGTTATCGGGTTTTTCTTAATAAATCTTTGGTTTGTGTATCAAAAATTTCGGTAGCTTTTTCAGGAGCATCCAATTTCATTTGCAAAAAGTTTGTTTCATCAGCAGGGGTAAATAACTTATCCTGATTATTATCTACAATTGTTTTTATCAAGATGGTATTTACCGATTTGTAATAAAAGTAATCGATAAATTTTTCATCCGGTGGTGTAATCTTATGCAGGTTTTGACCATGCAAGTCAGATACATACAACATTACAGGGTCATCATCGGTATACAGACTGTCCTGATTATAGTCCTGCGCAACAACTCTATAAAAAATTAAAGGATTGGCAAATTCTTTATGTAATGCAAACGATAAAATATGCAGTGTGTCTTTTAATAAAGGATAACTTTCTCCCGTTAGCAGATTATAAAATAGGATGTTATTGATATCGAATGTTTGAATATCATTATTTATATATTCAACAGATGCATACTTATCGTTGAAAGCACTTACATTCAAGTCAAAGGCAAGCATGTTCTTTTTATTCATCTCCAAATCATTTTCAAATTCTTCAGGGTTTTCGTAAACAATAGGGTTGTAATTGCTACCAATTGGAAACAACAAAATATTTTCAACACCATAATCAAAAGGGTCGCCTATAATTAGTGATGAAGATGATGACTTAGCTGTTTTTTTTAGTGTTGGATTTTTGTCTTTACATCCGGCAGTAATAAAGAATAACGCCGACAGGCAGAATAAAAGATTTTTCATGGTTAGCTGTTTGATGGCGAATATAGTCGTAAACATGCAATTTAACAAGAACTAAACCATGTATTAACGCAGTTGATGCGGGTGACTACTGCTTTTTATAAAATTTCCAACTGATATTTATCCAGCAGGTTCAATACTGCGGGGTAAGCAAATTTGGCCTTATAAATATGGTTGTTATCAGGATTAATGGAATAATTAACGGCACTGCTCAAATCAGCCTTTTCTAATATGGTATTATCAAACAGGGCTAAATGTAAATCACAGTTTCGAAAAATTGCACCTGTAAGGTCTGCTTCAGTAAAATCTACTTCTGTGAGGTTACAATCTACAAATGGCATTTTTTTTATTTTCAACCTATAAAAAGAACTCAGATTTAATGAGCATCCTTCAAAAGTAGCCTCAAATAAAAACGTATTACACTGATCGAAACGAATGCCCAGCATCTTACAATTTTTAAAGGCTACGGTTTTAATAGCAGTTTTGTTGAGGTTAGCCAAACTCAAATTACAATCTTCAAAAACACAATCGGTAAAACTGCTTCCGGAAATATCACAACCTGAAAAATTACATCCGTTGAAGGTGCAGGTATCATAATTACCTGATTCAAATATTTCACCGGTATAATCCTTTTTATCAAAACCAATTGAATCAAAAAATGCTGTTGCCATTAGTTTTTATTTTATGGTAAAAATAAACCATTTCAAAAGGGCAAAAAAAACCTTCCGGTAAAAGGAAGGTTTTTGTTAAAATGGAACTAATTATTTTACTACAACAAATTGTTGATTCATAGTTGAACCATTCATTTCAATGGTTACAAAATATAAACCTGCACTGATGTTTTTACCAAGTGCGATTGTTTTAGTTGCACTACCGTTAGTAGTTGCAGCCGTAGTAGTATAGATTACTTTACCTGTAATATCGGTAATATTAATTGTTGCTGTTGCATCATTTTCCAATGTGTTAAATGTGATTGTTAATTCGTCTTTAACAGGGTTAGGATAAACTTGCATGCTTGCAGCACCAACAATTTCGCCTTCACGACATTCAGTTACAACTGTTACAGTTGCTGTTGTGCAAGGCATAATTGTTTTCGTTGGTGATTACACAATAGTAATCGCCATTCGCTGTAGCTTCATAATTTGCACTTGTAGCACCAATTATTTCATTGCCATCAAGATACCATACATAAGTATATAAGGCATCGTAACTAGCTTTTAATAATAATGGATTAACAACACAAAGATTTAAACCATCAGGATAGGTGATATTGGCATTAGGGCTTTCATAAACAGCAACTGCCTGAACTTCAGATAAACCTGAAGAACATGCACCTACAAAACCTTCAACCTGATAATAAGCAGGTTTGTTGGTTGTATATGTTGCACCTGTTTCACCGGCTAAAGCAGTACCATTTTTATACCATTGATAAGAATCAAAAGTACCAACTGCTTCTAACGTAACATCATCAGGTTTGCATAATGCAATTACACCTGTTGGTGTGATGCTGATTGATAAATCAATTCCTTCATCAATATTGCCATCACAGTTATTATCTACACCGTCACATACTTCTGTTGCAGCAGGGTTAACCGCAGCATCACCGTCGTTGCAATCAGTGCTGTTTTCTACATAACCTACAGGAGCGCCATCGCATGTTGTTGCAGACATAGCAGCATCACCATAAGTGTCACCATCAGCATCAGCATAATAAGTTGCGAAAGTTAATCCTTCGTCAATATTGCCATCGCAGTTGTTGTCGATACCGTCGCAAACTTCTGTTGCTGCAGGATTAATTGCTGCATCACCATCGTTACAATCAGTATTATCAGCAACATAACCATCAGGCATATCGCAAGACACTGTTGTTGAACCTGCATCACCGTAAGAATCACCATCTGCATCAGCATACCATGTAGCTCCACCGGCTTCATCAATATTGCCATCGCAGTTGTTATCTATACCGTCGCAAATTTCAGTAGCACCCGGATTAATTGCCGCATCAGCATCATTACAATCAACATCAGAATCATATCCGTCACCATCTGCATCAGCATAGGAAACAGTACCCTGAACATCGATGTTTTTTAATGTTGATACACCGTTTAATGAACTGTAAGCAGTATGACCAATTACACGCACCCACAAAGTAGATGTTGTAGAAAAATCATCTACATCCCAGGTTAAATTAGTGTTGGTAAAACAACCACTGCTTGCAACTGCAAAGTCAGTTCCGCTGTTTGTCCATGTAGCACCACCATCTGTTGAATAAGCCAGTCTCCAACTTGCAGGACCTTTAGGGTTTCTGCGAATATCAACTGAAATACTTGTCACATCCAATTGAAATCCTGCATCCGGTGTCACTGAAAATTGAACGCTTGGACGGCCATTGGAGTAGCCTGAGGTAGTATGTTTGTTGGAACTGTACCCTGATCCGCATGCCGGGTCTTCCAATAAACCATTTTCTCTTGATAAATTTGTTCCTGTTGCATTGGTTGCAACGCCTGCGTATGCACCTGTTGGATCATCCAGGTATTCATACAGTTGTGCTTTCGATACAGAAAACACACACGCTAACGCCATGGTTAGTAATAAGTAGCTTTTTTTCATAATTCAAAACATTTAGTAATAGTAATAGTGCGGGTGGATTTTCATTATAGACGTCGAAAGATAGGCAGAAGTCATGTTCCGTAAGTAGAAAATAAATAACTGCAAATGTCCCAATTAGGTTATTTTAGAAATATGTAATTAATTGATTTTCAACTGTTAAACAATGAATTATCAGTATCCACATACCATTTATCATGTCACATAAATAACAGTTTTGAAAATTATTCGTTAAATATTTGCTAAAAGAAACGGTCTAATTGTGACATAATAGTTAAGATTATGTCCAAATACTGCTGATTTGAGAATGTCATTTTGTGATTATGCGTAAATTATAGGATAAATAGTTGTCATTCCGAACGGCATTATTTAATTCAGATTGCAAAAGGTATTTTTACCATTCCATTTTACCCTTCAAATTAAAATACATAACAGCATGCATTTTGGAATAACCCGTTTTACTTTTATTGCGAGCTTAATCTCCATGCCTTTCATTTCGTTTACGCAAACCACCGATATGTGTGGAACAGATTTGGAACGTGAAAAATTACTTCAAACGCATCCCGATATTTTGCAAAGGGAAGCCGAATTTGATAAACGCGCAATGGAAAAATTAACCAGTATTATGCGCATTGAAGATGAAACTATTGTGATTCCGGTAGTATTTCATATCATTCATGATTACGGCCCGGAAAATATTAGTGATGCGCAGGTGTATGATGCAATAGCAAAAATTAATGCAGATTTTAGTGCTACGAATACCGATTTTCTCGCGACAATTCCTGAATATGCCGGTATTGCTGCTAATTGTAATATAGAATTTCGTCTTGCACAAAAAGAATTAAGCGGTGGATGTACAAATGGTATTGACCGCATTGCATCGTTGCGAACCTATGAAGGTAGCGATGCTGCTAAATACGGTGGTTGGCAAAGTGGTAAATATTTAAATATCTGGGTTACTAAGGATTTAACAAATGGTGCAGCAGCTTATGCGTATTATCCAACAAGTATTGCGGGATTGATGTATACTGTGGATGGAATTATCGCACGATACGATTATGTAGGAACAATTGGCGCTGCCGGCCCATATGCCATTCATGTTTTATCACATGAAATTGGCCACTATTTAAATCTGCAACATGTTTGGGGAAATAGTAATGCACCCGGTATTGCCTGTGGTGATGACCAGGTGCCGGATACGCCAATGACCGAAGGTTGGACATCTTGCAATATTTACGGAAACACCTGTGGCGGTGCGGTTGATAATGTGCAAAATCACATGGAATATTCTTATTGCTCAACCATGTTTACAGAAGGGCAGAAGGCACGCATTATGGCTGCATTAGAAAGTGAAGATGCGATGCGTAATAATTTATATACGCAGGAAAATTTATTACTTACCGGAACCAATGATGGATATATTGCAAGCGGTTGTGTTCCCAAAGCCGATTTTTATGCCAGCGACAGAATATTGTGTACCGGCAATTCAACTACTTTTCATGATGTTAGTTTTAATGCAGTTGTTACCGAAAGATATTGGGAATTTGAAGGTGGCATTCCGGCAACATCAACTGAAATAAACCCAATCGTACAATATAATGATGAAGGTTGGCATACAGTTACGTTAACAGTTACCAATGCAAATGGCAGCAGCACCAAAACATTTGAAAAATATTTAAATGTTGCCAAAATGGATGCCAATTATGATGCAACTTATTTTGCTGATTTTAATGATGAAGCAACAGTAAATAACGACTGGGTTTTATATAATAAATATCCTGATGACCGCGAGTGGCAATGGCGTGGTAATAATGGATACTGGAATTCAGGATGCGTTTGGCTCAATAGCCGCTTCGGTCCTGATTTGGAAACTGATGTAATGATTTCACCACCATTTGATTTATCGTTGGGGTTAACGGATAATTTATTTTTTAAATATGCAACTACTTCTTTTGGTGTTGATGCAAGCGATTATACCATGTCGCTAAAACTATATTACAGCGTTAATTGCGGCGATTCATGGATTTATTTTAATAAATTAACTGGGCAAGATTTAATTTCCAGTTATGGTGGCAGTGCCGATTTTTATCCGCAATACCCCGATCAATGGGGTAGCGCAATGTTTAACTTACCTGAAGGCGCAAAAGAAAATCATGTGCAGTTTAAATTTGAATTTGTATACAATCCATATGTAAATAATCTTTTTATTGATGATTTTAATTTCACCACAGGGGTGTTAAGTACAGCAAATCAAAATGCGCGTATAGCAGTTAAGTTATCACCAAATCCGGTTGCGGTTAACGGACAAACAATATTACATTACAATACCATTGATGCTGTTAATTTAACCTTTTTAATAACGGATATTTATGGTAAAATAGTTTATAAATCCGGATTAGGAAATACTACCGCCGGCAGTCATCAATTAATTATTTCTCCTCAGCAACTTGGGTTAGCTGTAGGTTGTTATTTTTTGCAATTAACTGATGGAAAAGAAACTGCCAATTCAAAATTGGTTGTAGATTAACCAATTACTTAAAACCTCATGTAATCCGCAGCATTAGCGTATTATGTGAGGTTATTATTTATCTGATATTCGACAAATAATCGGAGCAAAATTCTGAATACTTAGATTTACCGAGGGCATTTGCACCAAGCAGAAAATATTTTCGTGCATTTACATTGTCACCCTTCATATAATAATACTTTCCTAAAAAGTAATTAGCTCCACTCATAATAAATGGTATTGTTGAGGTGCTGGCGGCTTCCCAATGCAAATTGGCTACTTCAAATTGTCCTGTATTATATAAAGCCCATGCGTAATAAAAATTATATTCTTCCAAATTATTTTTATCGGCAGCAGCGGTGTTAATTTTTTCATAAACTTTTAATGCATCTGCATATCGTTTATTGTAAGTTAAACTTTCGGCATAATTATAAGCAGGAGAGAAGGCTTCAGGGAATTTGGTATAAAAATAATGGTTAACAATAATACTGAAAGCATCAGTTAAACCAAAGTTGTAAATGGTATCATAATTATCCGGGTCAATACGAAGGTCAACTGACAATAAATATTTAGCAAAATCTTTTTCGGGTGAGTCGCTTTTTTCCATGTCAACATATTCGGTTATTTTGGATTTTGCATTTGATTTGCCTGCAAGCATACTTACCAATCCTTCGTATAAAATATTTGTTTTATTATTATTTAAAGCAGCCCATTTATTAATACAAAATTGTGCCTGTTCATATTGCTCTGCTACACTAAAAAGGAAAAAAGCATTATTATAACTCACGGTATCTAATCCCTCCATCAAATAACTTTTATTCGCAAATTTAATTGCATTGTTTATATCGCCAATAATATAATATTCAACAGCAATATCGCTAATTAAATTGCCATTAGCAGGGTACAATTCGCCAATTTTTTCATACACCTTCATGCCTTCCTGATATGCACCGCGGTCTAAAAGATTGTAGGCATAGTCGCGAATATTAAATTCATCTATTGTTGGAACTTGCGCAATTGCCGGTAGAATTTCTTTCAATTTGTTTCCTTGTAAACTCACCGAATATAAATAACCCAATGCCAATAAGATGTCGTCGCGTTTACGGTCCATGCGTAACGCATTTTTAAAATAAAAAGCACAGGTATCAGCAATTTTAATTGGAACGATCTCTTTATACTGACCAATATAATTATAATCGGAGGTGTAAACTGATTCTTCAGGTGCGCCGGTGCTGCTCAATGCATCAGCAAAACTTGCATATTTATAATATTGAATATTTCCTTTATAAAACAAGGCATCAACATTTCCCGGATTAATCATTAAAACAGAATCCACTTTTCCCTCAGCAGTAGATAACATACCCTGCTCAATTAATGCATCTAATTTTGAAGTGAATTCAATTTGTGCATGAACAGCAGCAGTAATAAAAAGTAAACAAATAAATAAGAAAAAATTACGCATGATATTTTTGTTTTGGGAATTGCCTGATTATTGTTCGTTTTGCTTAAGTATGTAAAAGTAAAATTCTGTTGGCATAATCAATAACTGCGCCATATTTTTTTAAAATATCACCACCAATAATCGCTAAAACAGGCTCCAGTCCGGCTGATGCATAAGCATCATTAACAATACTTAAATCCAGCAAAGCAAATTTAGTTGAAGCTATTTTATGTTTCCCGATTCTTATTCGGTTTAATCGGATAAAACTACTGTTTGGAATATTTGCACCTAATCCTGTGGTGAGATGATCGGTTTTAGTAACCTGTTCATCCGGAAAAAACTGTTTGGCAAATTCCTGATCTATCACACTTTTGCTGGCTCCGGTATCAATCAGAAAATTAATTCGCTTGCGTCCGATTTTGCCATCTACAAAAATATGGTATCCCTTGGGCGGAATAGTTAAAACCTGTATGGGTATGGTTACCTGGTTGTTCATGCAATAAAAAACCGCAAAACCGGTAAATAGATTCGGGTTTGCGGTTTTATTTTAAAAAGTAGTTAATTATGCGCTTGCAGCATTCATTTTATCTAACACTTCCATTACTTCTTTTACAGCAGTAGCAGATGCATTTAATAATGCTTTTTCAGCCTCATTTAATTGTAATTCAATTATTTGTTCAATACCGTTTTTGCCTAATTTAACCGGAACGCCTAAATAAATATCTTTTAAGCCGTATTCTCCGTTTAATAAAGCACAAACCGGGAATATCCTGTTTTCATTTTTCACAATTGCTTCAACCATTTGAGCTGCAGCAGCACCTGGTGCATACCATGCTGATGTGCCTAATAAGTTTACAATTTCACCACCACCCACTTTAGTGCGCTGAACAATAGCATTCAGTTTTTCCTCACTAATCAATTCAGTAACAGGAATACCACTCACAGTAGTATAACGTGGCAGCGGAACCATAGTATCACCATGACCACCCATTAAAATTGCCTGAATATCTTTTGGTGAACAGTTTAATTCAGTTGCTAAAAATGCACGGTAACGCGCAGTATCTAAAATACCGGCCATTCCAAATACACGGCTGCTGTCAACCTTAGCATTTAAATATGCGCAATATGTCATAACGTCCAATGGATTGGATACAACAATAATGATCGCATTTGGAGAATATTTGATTACTTGTTCAGTAACTGATTTCACTATACCGGCATTCACACTAATTAAATCGTCGCGGCTCATACCCGGTTTACGTGGTAAACCTGAAGTGATTACCACCACATCAGAATCAGCAGTTCTGGCATAGTCGTTCGTACAACCTACAACACGTGTGCTATAGCTGTCGATTGGCGCTTGTTGCCAGGTATCAAGGCTTTTACCTTCTGCTGTACCTTCTTTGATATCCAATACCACAATTTCGTTCAAAAAGTCGCGGTGAGCGAGCACATTGGCAACAGTTGAACCCACGTTGCCGGCTCCGATTACAGTTACTTTACTCATAGTTTTGTCATTTTTCCTGCCATAATAACCTAAGGCGCTGCAAAGTTATGCCTTTTCGTAATAAAGTAAGCATTGTGCATAAAGTTTGATGGTATTTTTAATAACGAGTTTTTAACTTTACACAAATATTGAACATTTCATGAAGAAATTATTATTTGTTATCCCTCTTCTGGCCGGTATAATGGCAGGAAATGCGCAAACACAATATTGCGGAACTACTCAAACTGAGGAAGATTTGCAATGGTTGCGCAATTTCCAGCAAAACTATGTGCCTGATGAGGACAATCGCGGTGGCACCACCTATTACATTCCAATGAAGGTGCATATTGTAGGTAATGACGAAGGTACCGGTTATTACAATTTAACCCACCTGTATACTCAAATTTGCGAATTGAACGAACATTACGCTCCAACAGGCTTTGTGTTCTACATTTACGGCGATTTGGATTATATCGATAATACCGATTATTACGAACACGATTGGTTTGATGGCAGTAATATGATGGATGAAAATAATGTGAACGACCTGCTCAATGTTTACTTTGTAGCAGATCCTGCCGGAAACTGCGGTTATTTTAGCCCATCAGACAATGGTGTAGCAGTTGCCAAATCTTGCGCTATGCCAGGTGGAACAACCGTTGCCCACGAATTTGGTCACTTTTTCTCACTCCCGCATACTTTTTATGGTTGGGAATGGGGAACACCGGATGATAACGACCAGGAATGGGTAAATGGCGCTAACTGTAACTCGGCTGCTGACGGATTTTGCGATACGCCACCGGATTATTTACCTTATCGTTGGAATTGTCCCGGACCGCTGCAAACCGACCCGCATGGTGATACATTTTTCAGCGATGGCACATTTTATATGTCGTATTCCAATGATGCCTGCACAGATAAATTTTCTGCAGAACAACAGGCAGCTATGATTGCGAATTTGTTGGGGCCGCGTAACAATATGCTCGATTTTCCAACACCTACATACGTTGACTTAACAACTACTGCAGACCCGATTGTTCCTGCAAATAATGCCATCGGCATGTATCCGAATTATACCTATATTGAGTGGACACCGGTAGCTGGTGCAACACAATATCATTTACAATTGGCTTTTAGCGCAGGTTTTAGTGCAATTGCCTTAGATATTGTTACTTCCGATAGTTTTTATGAAGCACGCGAACTGCTTGGTGATAAAAAATATTACTGGAGAGTTAAACCATTAGCACCATTGAATACATGTGAGCCTACCAGTCTGGCTTACTCATTTACAACCGGAAATACATTCAGTACAATTGCTGAAACAGAAATGTTTGATCATTTATCTATTTTCCCAAATCCGGTAACTTCTGGTAATGAGGTTAATATCAGCTATCGTTCTGCTGAAAGTTTTTCAGGAACGTTGGAGGTTTTAGATATTACCGGAAAACAATTAGTTGCTCAGGAATTAAACGTTATCGCGGGTTCTGCAACTATTGCAGTTGACATGCCAGTTGTTGCGCAAGGTGTTTACTTCATTAAAATTTCGAATAACAGTAAATCAGAATTGGTGCAGTTTATTGTTGCTGATTAATTTGAATTTATAATCATATTTAGGAATGCTCCCGACTAGGGAGCATTTTTATTTTAAGTAACCTTTTGGTATTTCTGGTAACCTTAAATCGCTCATCCTGACGGTGTCCTGCTAACCAAATTATTTTATCTCCGCATAAAACCACATAGGTGTTTTCTTTGGCAAGATGGTCAATTTTAGCATTCGTTAAAATATCGCTTACCTTTTTCTTGCCGGGTTTATCAGATTTCTTTTTGGTTAAACCCAATGGATATAAGTAATCGCCGGCCTGCCACTTTCTTACTTGCAAAGGATAGGAAATTAGTGCTGCATCGAAATAGGCGATTAATCCACTTGAATTAAATTGTATACCATCATGATAATTGCTTTCTTCCAACTCAAAAATGAAATAGCCAACAGATAATTTACAATTTGCTTTTTCAATATTTTGTAAGGCAAATTGTTCAGATTTTTTTTCGGTTAAAATCAAAAACTTTCTGTCTATCAAAACACGATGTGATTCACTGTAAAATATTTTCCCCGTGTTACCAAAAGCATCGTAAAGCTGAGTGATTTGTGCATTATTAAACCCATTTGGTGATAATAATTCATGTAATAACGTAAGTGCTGTAACCCTATCTCCAAGTGCTGCTATTGGGATATATCTATCAGCACCTTTATGTTGAATTAATTTAAACAATCGCTTCTTAACTGCATCAGCATAAATACGATATGCACCTTCAAAATTTAAAATGTTTTGCTGCATGGTTGCAACAAAAGCAGGATTAATTTCTTCCAGTTTCGGCACTATTTCATTTCGAATTAAATTGCGCTGATAAATTGATTCAGCGTTTGATTCATCAATACGAAATGAGATATTGTAATTTTTACAATAAGTATCAATTTCAGCTTTATTACAAAATAAAAGTGGTCGGATAATATTTTTGTTTATCAACGGAATTCCACGTAATCCGTGCAATCCGGTTCCTTTAGTTAATCGGAGTAAAAGTGTTTCGGCGTTATCGTTTGCGTGATGGGCCGTTACAATTTTAGTATAACCAAATTGTTCAACTATTAATTGAAAATATTGATAACGTAAATTTCTTGCTGCCTCTTCAATGGACAATTTATTTTCAACTGCATAAGTGCTGGTATCAAAGCGGGAGCAGTGTAGTGGAATTTTTTGTGTTATGGCAAATTTTTCAACAAATGTTTCATCTCCCAAACTATTTGCTCCACGTAAGTTAAAATTACAATGTGCAATACCAAACGTAAATCCACTTTTAACTACTAAATCACAAAGCACCATACTATCTGCACCGCCACTTACTGCCAGCAACAATTTATCCTGCTTCGTACAGAGATTATTTTGTAAAATAAAATTAGAAAATTGGTCGAGGGTAAGCATAATTAAATCATTACTATTTATTCATCATCTTCAATACCCATACTAAAATTCATCGCAGCATTTTGTAATTCGGCAAGGCTATGTTGGTCGTTGAGTTTTTTTGCAATAGCCATTCCATCGGCATAACATTTTTCTGCTGCGGCCTTATTGCCAAGTTTAATATAAAGTTTTGCCAGGTGATAATAAGTGCCAACATAATCAGGATCACGCTGCACCAAATTCTCAAAATATTGTAATCCGGTTTCAGGTTCACCACTTTTGATATATTCTAATGCAAGGGCAAAACATACAAATGAATCATTGGGATTTTCTTCATAAAATTTTAATAATTGTGTAATTCTGCTCATTGCCTTCTAATAATATCTGCAAATATAACCATCTGTAAATGATTGCGATTAGGATGCAGCCCCTTGTGTTAGGAACATGTGAACCAAATATCACGATAAAAAACACAAAATCTCACCTCAAAAACCCTATCTTTGCAGTCCGAAATTCGAAAAAATAAACGTTATGAAATTATTGGTTTGTATCAGCAAAGTTCCGGATACTACGGCTAAAATTGGATTTATTGAGAATAACACCAAATTTAATGAAGCCGGTGTGCAGTTTATAATTAATCCATACGATGAATGGTATGCTTTAGTGCGCGCATTGGAGCTCAAAGAAACATTGGGTGGCACGGTTACGGTTATAAATGTTGGTAAAGCAGATAACGAACAAATTATCAGAAAAGCGCTTGCTTTAGGTGCTGATGATGCTGTGCGTATCGATATTGACCCTGCTGATGCTTACCAGGTGGCTTCAAACATTGCAGGATATGCAAAATCTCAAAACTTTGATATTGTTTTAACCGGCAAAGAAACTATCGACTACAACGGTGGTGTTGTTGGCGGCATGTTGGCTGAATTACTTGATTTACCATACATTTCACTGGCCAGTAAATTAGATGTTGATGGCAGTTCACTTAAAATTGAACGTGAACTTGAGGGCCTTAAAGAAACAGTAACTGCAAAAATGCCATGTGTAATCAGCGCTCAAAAAGGAATGGCTGAGGCGCGTATTCCAAATATGCGTGGTATTCTGGCTTCTAAAACCAAACCAGTTACAGTAATTGCTGCAGACGGATCTCCGGTAAAAGCAGGCGTTAAATCATTTGCCATGCCGGCAGAAAAAACCGGTTGTAAAATGATTAGTCCTGACGATGCAGCTCAACTGGTAGGTTTGTTGCACAACGAAGCCAAAGTAATTTAATTAGAATCTATTTAACTCAAAGCATTTAAATATACAGATATGACGAATCTGGTTTTTACAGAATTATCGAACGGTAAATTAAGAAAAACATCACATGAAGTAGCGGCTTACGCGGCAAAACTCGGCAATACCACTGCAATTGCAATTGGTAAGGCAGATGCCGGTGAGTTAGAAAAACTTGGCGGATATGGTATTACCACTGTATTGCATGTTGCGGATGAACGTTTAAACAACGTGATGTCAAAAGCATATACCAAAATAATTACCGCTGCCGCAGCGCAAGTAGGAGCGGATACAGTAATTATGTCGCATAACACCGCAGGAAAAACCATTGCACCACGTGTTGCAGTTCGCATGCAAGCTGCGTTATATCCCGGTGTTAACAGTCTGCCTGAAAATAATATCGTACGCAAAGCAGTATTCTCTGGAAAAGCTTTTGCCGATTTAGCTATGGATTCAGGAGCTAAAGTAATTACCGTAAATCCAAATTCATTTAAAGCTGAATCAGGAGCCGGAAGTGCTGCTGTTACTGCATTTGAAGCGAATGTAAGCGATGCTGACTTTGATAATGTTGTTGTAAATATAGAAGATGAAGCAGGTGGACATGTGCCACTTCCTGATGCTGAAATAGTAGTTTCAGGTGGTCGCGGATTAAAAGGCCCCGAAAATTGGGGAATTATTGAAGATTTGGCTAACGCATTAGGCGCTGCAACTGCTTGCTCACGTCCGGTTGCCGATATCGGATGGCGACCTCACCATGAACACGTTGGTCAAACAGGTATAACCATTAAACCTACGTTATATATAGCTGTTGGTATCTCTGGTGCCATTCAACATCTTGCAGGTGTTAATCAAAGCAAGGTAATTGTAGTAATTAATAAAGACCCGGAAGCACCTTTCTTTAAAGCAGCCGATTATGGTATTGTTGGCGATGCATTCGAGGTATTACCTAAAATAACTGAGGCCGTTAAAAAGCTAAAAGCATAAGCATAATTCTGAATAAAAATTATCTTATCCTTTTGACTATAAATCATTCTTTTACTTTTTAACTTAGTAGTATCTTAGCGACACCGAATGCAAAAAATTGAACTGGAAATATCAGGATTGTCACATACTATAACACAATCTCAAAGTTATGCGGTATTGTTAAGTGAAGTAGGCGGGGTGCGGAAATTACCTATCGTAATTGGCGCATTTGAAGCGCAGGCTATTGCAGTTGCTATTGAAAAGGTAGTTATTAACCGACCGCTTTCTCACGATCTGATTAAAAACCTCTTTACCATTTTTAATATAAACTTGCGGGAAGTGCTTATCGATAATCTGCAGGATGGCATATTTTATTCCAAACTGATTTGCGAAAAAGACGGCCAGGAAATAGAAGTAGATTCAAGAACCAGCGATGCACTGGCGCTCGCTGTGCGATTCAATTGCCCGATTTTTACTTATGAATTTATTCTGGAAACGGCAGGGGCAATTATCAATGAACAAGATAACAAGGACGAGGACGATGATGATGAGGAAGAAGATGAGGATGCTTCTGAAATTGTAGGAGCCGCGCTTTCAGCAGAAACTGACGACATTAGTGGAATGAGCCTGAAAGAACTCAACGATAAACTTAAAGAATTTCTCGATAAAGAAGATTACGAATCTGCAGCCCGCATTCGCGATGAAATTGAACATCGCAAACACAAATAAAATTACTACATGCAATTAGTACTGCTTATCGGTCTCGGTGGATTTTTAGGTACTATTGCCCGATATTTAACCGGTCAACTTATATTACGTCAAGTTACACCAAGCTTTCCCTACAGCACGTTAATTGTTAACCTGTTTGGGTGTTTCTTAATCGGATTAATTTACGGCTGGTTCGAAAAACAACATCTTGCCACAAACGACTGGAAATTGATGCTTACCGCAGGTTTTTGCGGAGGTTTTACCACATTTTCAGCATTTTCTATTGAAAATATTCAATTGTTACGCGACGGACATTTCGGGATGTCAATTTTATATATCTTTAGCAGCATTTTGCTCGGATTACTGCTTACAATTGGTGGTATTACGCTGGTAAAATCGATTTAACCATTCCCGCAAAAAACATTTTTTCAGATTTTAACACACAAAAAAACCTGTTATGGTTGAAAGCGTTTTGAGAGGATTACTCGGTGTTGCATTTCTAGTTGGAATATGCTGGTTGTTTAGTAAAAATCGCCGAGCTATCGATTGGAAATTAGTGGGCACCGGATTGCTTATCCAATTTGTTTTTGCATTTTTAATTATTGCTCTTCCTGACCTTACAGAAAATTATTTAGGATATCGTTTCGACTGGATTGAACGAATATTTAGTGCAATGGCAAACTTTTTTGTTATTGTTATTGGATATACCAATGCAGGAGCAACTTTTGTGCTGGGGGACTGGCCTTCAGTTACTCAGGTAAATGATGGTTTAACAGGTGAATTAGTTACGGTAGGCTATATTTTTGCGTTTAAGGTTTTACCTACAGTTATCTTTTTCTCAGCATTAACTTCATTGTTATACTTTCTCGGAATTTTACAAAAAATAGTATATGGTTTTGCCTGGATAATGAGTAAAACTATGCGATTAAGCGGAGCAGAAAGTTTGAATGCTGCAGGTAATATTTTTCTTGGACAAACAGAAGCACCATTATTAATTCGTCCATATCTTGAAAAAATGACCAAATCGGAAATTTTATGTGTGATGGTTGGTGGTATGGCAACTATTGCCGGTGGTGTAATGGCTGCTTATATCGGATTTCTTGGTGGTGATAGTATAGAAAAACAACAGTTATTTGCCATGCATTTATTAAGTGCATCTATCATGAGTGCGCCTGCTGCAATTGTTGCATCAAAAATGTTGTTCCCACAAACAGAACCTGTTGACAGCGATTTAAAAGTAAATAAAGAACGTATCGGTTCAAATGCGATTGAAGCAATTGCTAACGGCACAACCGATGGTTTAAAATTGGCGGTGAATGTAGGTGCAATGTTATTGGCATTTACTGCATTTATGGCCATGTTTAATTCAATTTTTCTTGGTTTGGGTGGTATGATTGGCGTGAATGATGATATTGCCAGAGCAACAGGCGGAACCTATTCCGGTTTATCACTCGATTATATTTTTGGTATTGTTATGGCACCGGTCGCGTGGTTATTGGGAACACCTTCTGCAGATATTGTTGCAGTAGGTCAATTACTCGGCGAAAAAACAATTATCAACGAATTTGTTGCTTACGCCAGCTTAGGAGAAATGAAATCAGGACTCGATGAAAAATCTATCATTATTGCAACCTATGCATTATGTGGTTTTTCAAATTTCGCATCAATAGGTATTCAAATTGGTGGGATAGGGGCTTTGGCACCAAATCAAAAAACAAATTTATCACAATTGGGTTTACGCGCTTTATTAGGAGGCACAGTAGCTTGCTTTTTTACAGCAGCTATTGCCGGAATGATTATTAATTAATTAGCCATGAATGAATTTTATCAATGGGCGATTTTTTTGGGATTTATTGCATTAATAGTAATTATCCTTTATGCATTTGCTTCAGGTTATATTCATACCGCGCGAACGCGCACCGATAGTTTTAAAGAATGGCAAAAATTAAATGGTCGTGTTGTTCGAATGATGTGTTTATTAATGCTGGTAGTTTGCGTAAGTATTGCAATTTATAAATATTACCAGGTGAATGAAACTTTAAACGCACCACCTTCACTTGAATCGGATTAATTAAATATACTTTTTAAATAAGGATGCTGTTTAAAATATAAATACACCATCGCCGCTTCTTTCATCCGGCCTTTGGAAGATGGATGTATTCCACCTTTACCTGCATCATCACATTCCCATTTGTAACCCTGCTTATTTCCGGTTGTTCCATCTGTCCACAAATAAGGCCCCCAATCTAGAAAAGGTAAATCTGGATAATTATAACCTATTGAATCCTGAATTTGTTTTTCAATTAACCATTTAATGGTCCAGCCATTATAATAAGCGGTAGGCTCTTTTAATTCTTTTGGACCTTCGCCGTTTATTCCAATATAGCCGGCATATGTCCTGTCTGAAAGAAATACAATTTTGCAATTAGGGTAATATTTTTTGATATTGCGTAAGGCCGTTTGATATTTTGGTAGCTGCGTATAACACTGTTGTGGAAATGCTTCTGAAAAAGTATATATATCACCGGAACTCATCCAGATAACCTGAACTTGATTGCGATTCATTTGCTGAGCCTTTAAAGTTGAATCTATATTAGTCCAGTAGGTTGAATTACTATCAGTCATCGAATTAATATCACGACCACCCTGAGCACCGATAATAATTTCGAGATACGGATTTTTTTGAAGCTCAACAATATCACGCACAAACCGTCCTGTCATCGCAGCAGTACTATAACCAAGTACCATCATACCAATTTTTCCATGCAGCGAATCAACTTCACCCGCTTTATTTAACGGTTTAATTGTATTTGCCAGAAGCATACCCTTATTATAATGATCGACCGGGATTTCATTTTTCCCATTCGGGTATTTGCCTCCAGTGAAGCCATTAAATTGTTGAATTCCGAGGTCAGGTATCGGAATATTGCCTGTTGCATTTGGGTTGCAGGGTTGCGCATATGCTGCCTGGAGGCAAAGTATACAGAATATGATTAAGATACAGTTATTTTTCATATCAGAATCCGAAACCAATTAATACTTTAATGTTTTCTGCTGGATAATTATTTTCAAATGTATAAGGCGTATAAGCGATATCAACACGTATAATTTTAAATAAATGTTCAACACCGGCAGCAATTTCAACATAATGATTTAGTTCATCGGTATACAAATAGTTGGCGGAAAAAACAGGCTCTAATTTCAATTGTTTAAACAGCGGCAGTTGTCTAAATAAAAAACCCTCAGTATGCCATTGTATATGCGCTGCTGCAAAATATTTTTCGGTAGCAGCATAATAATAAGGCAACAAAAAATAACCTTCCGGTGAAATCCGTTGAATAATCGTTTCGTTTCCGGCAAAATTTAACTGGTCAGCAATATTTAATTGTGTGTTTGAAATTAAAATCCCTGCTTCAGCATTAAAGGTTAAGTTTCCTGCTAAAGCAAGTTTGTAATTATCGTCCAAACCGAATTTGATAATATCATAAGCAACATTGCTGTTGAAAATCCCCGGGATTGCTTTTTCCCATGTTAGATTTAAAATCGGATATTTAACAGCGGTCACAAATTTTTCACCGGGCTGCATATAATATTGCTGACCAATAGCGTATTTTAAACCTAATTGGAAGTAAAACTTATCTGGTAGTGCTATTGAAGTGCTGTCGGTATAAAATGGATAATTATTTGCATCAAACTGTTGATTTTCTGAGTCTATCCATGCTTTAACATCCGTTAAATTATCCAAAGTGTTTCGTTGGTAATAATACACCTGTGCGTTGCCGTATAAACCATTAATTAATTCCCTGTCCGTTTTAATTCCAGAATAATATTGCTCATACAATTTTAGAAAATTTTCTTCGAGCAATAAACTATAAAACGAATTTACAATTGGAGCTATTCCGTTTTTATTATACTGCTGAACACCTGAGCCACCGGTAATCGTAATGCTTGCAGATTTTATCTTGTCATAATCATAACTCAATGATGCATTAGCATATAATTGCTTTGAACCAAAACCATAACGCAACCCGGGAGAAAAATTTATTTCATCGTTATTTTCAAACCATTTGGTAAGTCGCATTTTAGGATTAATAACGTATCCTTCAACGGTATTAAATTGCAGTAAATCGGGCAGGGGATTGGTGCTTAAAAAAATTTTATCATTACTATTGCGGTAAGTATAACCGCTGATTAAATCGGTTGGATTAAATCGATTAAATATGCGGTCGACAGAATCTTTATATGCCGGGTTTTCTTTTATTATTGCTAATGAATCCTTTTCGATATAATCTCGCGTTTCCTCATCAGTTAATTGAATAGGCCGGGCTGTATTCCAATAGAGTGAATCTTTTTTATTGGCCTGTTCTTCAATTTTCATCACTTCACCATTAAAAAAGTTTTTAGGAAAGATGAGATTAACGGTATAATTATTATAAATCGCATGAAAATATCCGTTGCCTTGAATGCCAAAAAAATTGTAATTGAAATCAAACTTATTCGACTTTAAAACCAAATGTTCATCATCCGCATAGTAATAAGATTGCGAAACGGTAAAGGTGTCAATAAAATCGATCCCATTATCTTTGGTTAAATGCAATTGCAATCCGCTTAAGCGATAATCATCATCGGTTATATAAATAATGCCCGAATAGGCGGGGTCTGACTTTCGTTTTGGATTTACTGCAATTTTGTAAATGGTGTGATTATGATCCTGCGATTGACCTAAAAGTGAATATTCATAAAAAAACATGGCATTATCTGCAACAGGTGAAACAAATCCCCGCTGCGAAAAACCTTCCAGTGTTTCAAGATTGGTATAAAAATTCATATGCATACTTGCTGCATCGTTCCAACTAAATTGACTGTCATCACCACTTACAATACTGGCATGCATTACTTCTTTCGTTTTATCAGGATATTTATAATTAAATGTGGAAGATGATTCTGATAAATAAATTACGCCGGTATTATTAGAATCCACATCTAAAATTGTATTCAATTGTATTCCCAAAACTTTATCTGGAGCCGAAGTTAATTTTTGTAACCCTTTGATATATACTTCACAGGAATAAGTATTTATTTCCTGCAAATGTTCAGGACGCAATTCAATTGCTTTGCGCATAATAGCATAAGCTGGATCTTCCTGGTCCGATTTAATTACAACTTCATTTAATTGGGCATATTCCAACTCCATTATTACATTACAAACTACGTTTGCAGTGGCATCTAAATTTATTTCTTGTTTTTTATAACCAATAAATTGAAATGTAACAGCATAATTACCTGGAGTAACTTGCAGGGTGTAATACCCTAACTCATTACTTGCACATGCAAATCCGGTATTCTGAATAAAAATATTGCAAAAGGGTAGTGGTTGATTGTCAGCGTCAGTAACACGACCAGAAATGGTGGTGGCATTTAAGCCTGCATTTAGAAACAGTGTTAAATAAATTGCAAAATAAATCTGCCTGACCATCAGCGTAAAGATAATGCAGTGAAACGCCTAAAATAACAAGAATGGTATAATTTAATTGAATGTATAACTTAATGCAGCTCTGGCTCCAAAAACAAAGTTGCGTTTGGCATAGCCGTTAAAAGGTGCATTATGTGTAGAAACATCTGTAGAAATTGAACCTCTGGTGCCTAAAGTTAACATGAGATTATCCTGAACAAAAATGTCGTATTCTAAACCTAACACCACCGACAAATCATTTTCTTTAAACAATTCTTCATCGGTTTCTTCATAACGTTTATCCTGAGGTAATCTGGCTTCTCTTAATTGACCATATTGAATACCGGCAGTATAATTTAAAATTACCGGAAGGTTGGTTACACTTGAAATTCGACCAACTTTAATTTTAGCTACGATAGGGATTAAATCGTAAGAAAGTGATAATGATTTTTCCACTATTTCTTCATCTTCCGACATCACATAATTTTGACCTAATGTTGCATTGTAAATAAACTCACCTTCAATACCGAATTTATTGCTGAAGTTATAACCGAATAATAATCCCTTAGAAGTTCCGAATTTAAGTGAGGGTTGAATAGGGCGTTCACCTTTAAATACATTTTCATATTCGAGAAGTGAAGTTTGATTATAACTTCCTGAAATACCGAAATAAACCCCTTTCAACGTATAATCTTTATAAGCGGCTACAGCATCTAAATCA
The DNA here is from genome assembly GCA_016706255.1 of Bacteroidota bacterium. NCBI lineage: Bacteria > Pseudomonadati > Bacteroidota > Bacteroidota bacterium. Next base: position 98,338 of record JADJJZ010000029.1, read on the forward strand.
GCAAGCAAACCGGAAGGAGCATTACCAAAACCATCGGTGGATAAGCTGGTGTAGCCCATCATATCAATAGCATCATCTGTATTATAAATGCGTTCAAAAATGTCGCGGTTGGCAGCAAACAAAGCCGGATCAGTAACGTCCTGCGGGTAAAAAATAAAATCTGAAGCTGAATTATTTTCAGGAAGTGTCGCACTTGCAAACACATTTACCTTGTCTGTTTCAAATGGCGTATTGGTTGTATTAGTTTTTGGGGTAGAAATACTTGTTGAATTATCCTGACCATTAATCACGTTGTTAGCTAATGCAACCGCATTTTCAACCACGGTGTTAGAATTATTGCCGGTAAAACCTGCTAATTGAGGCTGAATGGTATTTTTGGAGGTAGGAACACTAAATAACACTACGCTGATAAAAACCAATAACAAAGCTGCATAGCGCATAAAGTGTGCGTATGTGTGTGTCGTTTTGGTTTGATCTAATTCTTCTTCGATACGGTTCCAGATATCGGAAGAAGGTTTTAATTCGTAATGCTCAACAACACTTTTAAATAACTGGTCAATATTGTGCTTATTGTCCACTTGCTTTTCTTTTTAGACCGGTGCGCTGTTCTACCATTTCAATTAAAATGTATCTAGCACGAGCCAATTGACTCTTAGACGTTCCTTCACTGATGTTTAGTTGCTCGGCTATCTCTTTATGTGAAAATCCTTCTATCGCATAAAGGCTGAAAACGGTCCGATAACCCGGAGATAAACTTGCTATCATTTGCAGCAAATCGTCTGCAGCAAGCTTTTCCAGCGCATTCTCATCAAAAAGTTCAACGTCATTATTGTCGACATCGACAATTGGATATAATAAATTTTTTCTTCTGTGTACCTCGATGGCGGTGTTCACCATGATTTTTCTCAACCAACCTTCAAAACTGCCTTCAAAGCGGAATCTTTCCAGGTTTTTAAAGGCTTTCACAAACCCTTCCTGCAAAATATCTTCTGCAATTTGGTAATCCGGAGCATAACGCAAACAAACACCAAACATTTTGGAGGCAAATCGCTCATATAAAAATTTCTGCGCAACCCGGTCACCTTTTACCGATTGTCGGATGAGTTGCTCATCGCTGAAAGTTGCTGCAGGGTTAATTCGTTTCATATTTTGATTGATTAGAGGTATTGCAAACTATTTTGCGGTAAGTTAAAAAGTTAAATTCAAATCTCAAAATTGGCACCCAAAAACGCTGTCATTAAATTGAAGGCTTTTGCTCGGTGACTGTACAGTTTTTTATCCACGGCTTCCATCTCTCCAAATGTAGTGTTAACGCCATCCGGAACAAAAACAGGGTCGTACCCGAAACCTTTTGAGCCTATTGGTTTTTCGGCAATTTTGCCTGTCACAATTCCGGTAAATTGGTTTACTTTTCCATTTACAATCAGGGTAAACACTGTTTTGAAGCGGGCCGAACGGTCATCTGCACCGCGCATGTTGAGTAATAACAAGGCCATATTGGCATCCGCATCTCTGCTTCCGGAATAATGCGCTGTATCTACACCGGGTTCACCATTCAGGCAATTTACTTCCAGTCCGGTATCTTCAGCAAAACAATCGACACCGTATTTCTCAAAAACATATTCTGCTTTCTGCCTTGAATTACCTTCAATGGTACCGGATGTTTCAGGTAATTCCTCAAAACAGCCGATATCACCTAAGCCTGAAATGACAAATCCCTCAGGAAGTAACAATTGAACCTCCTTAACCTTATTGGTATTGGCTGTGGCAAAAACGAGTGGCTTCATTTGAGATTAAACATGATTTGCAATTTCGCCCAAAGTATCTTTTTATGGTCGGCAGAAATACCTTCCATATTATGCGATATAAGTATATCTAAGTTATTGAATTTAAATTGTTTATAAAAACTAAAATCAACCCACAAACCTATAGATTCCGGATCAACGCCAAGGCAAATTAATCGACTAACAGTTGCACTTGAGGTTAAATGATGAAATTTTAAACCCGGATAATCCGCAATATTTATCATGGCATATGATTCCGGAGTTAGTTGTAATGCCTGTGCCATTTTTTGCATTGCAGTAATTGTCGCTTCACTTACTGCTGTGCCATTTACAGGTTGATAAAGTAAAATTGTGGAAACATTATTTAGATTAATAACAGGTTTATCATTGGCATTATTTGCCGATATTGTTAGTTTTGCGACATCAGGCAGAAGAAATGCGGTTTCTTCGAGTATTGCGTCTGTAAAGTGAATTTTTTGTAACGACATTGTTGTTATAATAACGGTAAAATTATCAATCATTTCATTCATCTAAACAAGGTTTTCAACAAATGAAAGTAGCAGTAAACCCTTCATACGAAATAGACATCCACGTTTCACCGGTTTCAACCATTGATACAGTGGATTTTGAAAACCTGCAGTTTGGTAAGGTTTTTACCGACCATATGTTTGAAGCAGATTATCTTGATGGAAAATGGACAAATTGCGCCATCAAACCATTAACAAATCTGCAATTACATCCTGCAACATCAGCTTTACATTACGGACAGGCCATTTTTGAAGGAATGAAAGCCTTTAAAAATCAGGAAGGAAAAGCGCGTTTATTCCGCCCGGATGCCAATTTACACCGTTTAAACGAATCTTGCCGCCGTATGGCAATACCTGAGGTGCCGGAAGAATTATTCATGAATGCGCTGTTTAATCTCGTGCGTATTGAACAAAACTGGATTCCGGATACAGAAGATGGCTCGATGTATATCAGGCCGTTTATATTCGCTACTGACGATTTTGTAGGGATTAAACCTTCAGATACCTTTAAATTAGTGATATTTTGTTGCCCAGTTGCCCGTTACTATCAAAAACCGGTTCGCGTTTACATGCAGGAAGAATATGTACGTGCTTTCCCTGGAGGAACCGGTGCAGTTAAAGCAGCAGGTAACTACGCAGCTACCATGATGCCTTTGCAACAAATTCGTCAAATGGGTTATGACCAGATGTTGTGGATAGATGGCGTTACACACAATCGCTTGCAGGAAATTGGCACTATGAACGTATTTGTGCAAATTGATGATACGATAATTACCATCCCAACTGAAGAAGGTACCATTTTAAAAGGAATCACCCGCGACTCATGCCTAGAACTGCTTAAAGCTGAAGGATATAAAGTTGAAATCCGCGATGTTACTATACAGGAATTGCTCGATGCACATAAAACCGGTCGTTTACTCGACGCTTTCGGAACCGGCACTGCAGCAACTATTGCACCTATTGGTGTGATAGGTTATAAAGAGGTTGCTTATGAATTGCCTCCAGTAGAAGGCAGAAAGGCTTCTAACTGGCTCAAACACGAAATGTGGAGCATCCGCAAAGGAATCAGCGAAGATCGTTTTGGATGGATGTGGGAGGTTTAATTCCGACTATTCTGTTCTGGTTATCATAAACTCAACCCTTTGATTGGCCTGACGGCCCGCTGCCGTATTATTATCCGCCACGGGTATTGTTTTACCTAATCCTTTAAACGACAAGCGATCTGCAGCTATACCTTTCTTTATAAGGTAATCAACAACTGCTTTAGCACGTTTTGCAGAAAGGCTATTGCAAAAATCATCATCACATAAACCGTTTGTATGGCCTCTAATTTCGATGGCTACCCCGGGATTGTCGAGCATAAACTTTGCAACCTTATCTATCTCAGCAAAAGAGGTATCTTCCAAAACGCTGCTGTTCACCTTAAACAGGATATTTTTCATCTCAATAACAACACCTGCCTTTTTAGGAATAAGGCTGAAGTTTCTGATTACTTCATTGAAACTGCTTAATCCGGCAATGGTAATTACCGTATCACTCACATAATATCCGGTAGCGCTGATATGAATGGAGTAACTACCAAACTGTTGTAATATAAGCGCATAACCATCTGAAATAGAAGAAGTTGTAAATCCTGAAAGAATGGTGTCGTTTTCTGTTTTAAGACTGATATTGGCATTTATCGGCAGGGAAGTGGTACGGTCATACACATTCCCTTTCAGCCACATTACATCTAATGGTTTTGCCTGCGGGGGAAGTTTAATTCTGAAAATATCAAGATTAGTTCCCGTTGTTTTGCTAGAACTGAAATAGGCATATTCTCCTTTGGCATCTATACTGTAGTAAACATCCCATTCAGGTGTATTTACCTCATTTCCAAGGTTTTGTGGTTCCGACCAATTTTGCCAGGTATTGTCTAATCTTCTGCTTAAAAAAATGTCTTGATTACCATAGCCCGGGAAGCCATTTGATGAAAAATACAATGTTTTTCCATCGGCAGCCAAAAAAGGTGTCATTTCATTGCCTGCAGTGTTTAGTTGATTGCCTAAAGAAAGCGGTTCACTATAGCTGCCATCCGCCAGTAAAAAACTCACATACAAATCGAGTAACCCTTTCCCTGAAGGCGTTTCAAGCGACATGATTAATACAGCTCCATCGGGTGACAAACAAAATTCGTTATACTGATTCAGGTTGTTGAAATTTTTAATTTTTACGGGAGTTGGCATGCTCCAGCCTCCTGCACTTTTATGTGTTATAGATACACCGGGACCCGCGCTGCTGGCCGGTTGATATACATTTCCTACTAATGCAGTATTACCATCCGGCGAAATGGAGCACATAAAATTGAAATTCTCGTTATTCAAGGGTGCACCGATGTTTTCGGCGGTGGTCCAAACACCGTCGACATTTCGGCTTAACCAGATATCATCATTTTTTTGGGCGCCTATGTTTTGAGGATGTACTTTCCTGTCAAAATACAAAGCATTACCATCAGGTGTAATTATTGGATAAACTTCATCAAAAGGAGAATTAACGGCTGTTCCGAGCGATTCTGCTTTATTGTTAAGTGGGTCAGGGATAGTATTGACAGTGAGATTTACGGTTCCGGTTTCGGTGGTAATGCCAATTGCATCGATCTGATATGTATTCATCATTTCGGGTTGGTCGAATATAACTTTAACTGACGAAACTGCTTCGGTATTATCTTTTAACCCAGCCACAAATAACCTTCCGGCGCCACCAACTGCCGGTGTTCCTCTTTGATAAATCATTTTTCCGGCTGTTTTTGTAGCGGTATAAATCCAAATTTCTCTGATATGACCGGAATTATTATTTTCTACAATAATTATCTGGCGGGCAACAATAGGTTGAGAAAAACCAACCTGCAAGTATTCTGATTTTCTGGCTTCATTGTATTCAGGCGACCATGCGCAGGTGCTGAATGATGGGTTAGGATAACGATTAGGTTTACCTAAAACCTGAGTCGCAGCAAACGCTTTTGGGCTTTTTTCGGAAGAGAAGCTGATAACATGATCGGCCCATGAAATAGTTTGGCTCCAAACAAGTATGGGTAAAAATAAAAGGACCGGAATAAGCAGTAAATGTTTATTCCGGTTCATTTTATAAATATTATTTAAAAGTAATCTCCACACGCTGATTTCGTTTTCTTCCTTCAGGTGTGTTATTGCTGTCAATTGGCTGGGTTGAGCCGTATCCGAATGTAGATATTCTGATGGCATCAATTCCTTTATTAATGAGGTATTCTCTGACTGCATTTGCTCTGTTTAAACTCAATTTTTCGCAATATGATTCACTGCATAATCCGTTGGTATGTCCACCAATCTCAATAGTTGTACCAGGATTAGCTTTCAGGAATTCATATAAACGATTTAATTCTTCAAATGATTCAGGTTTGATGATAGATTTATTGGCATCAAAATATAAATTGTCGAGAATGATTTTTTCGCCTTTGCGCAATGGTGTTAAATGGAAATCTACACGTTTAACTTTTTGTGTTCTGAAATCTTCAATATTGATGGTGGTTTCCAATGGGAGATAGCCCTCACGAATAATGGAAACCCTGTAGTTCACACTATCAGTTACTTTAATTCTATAGGTATTATTGAGGGTTGCAAGTTCTATTGGATCTGATTCATAATCGTTCAGTATAAAATTCATGTTTGCGTTAATCGGAATGTTGGTAGTGGCATCGTAAATGGTTCCCCAAAGCAGGATTTCATTTGTGAGCACCACATTTAATTCTTCCTTGGTTGGCACATAAACTTCCTCTTCAAACAACACAACATCGGGCTCCGTGACTACAACTACATTACCCATTGAATCAATTGTGGTTACAGGGTCCAACTTTGCTTCAAGTAAATCTGCAACAACTGAATCTTCAATTTCTTTTATTTCCTTAAGTGGAATTCGGTATAAATCTGCGTTTAATAAATTATTTCCGGTTGAAGAGAAATAAGCGTAATCGGCTGTGTCAGGGATGGTAAAATAAGCATCAAACCCCTTTGAATTAACCATTGAACCAACATTTTCGGGCTTGGTCCAGTTTTGCCAGGTGCTGTCGAGGCGCACAGCTACATAAACATCCTGATCACCGTATCCCGGTAATCCGTTGGATGAAAAGAAAATGGTTTTGCCGTCTGAAGCAAGAAAAGGAGCCATTTCATTAGAAGCGGTATTAATGTCTTTCCCCACATTAATCGGGTCGCTCCATTCAATTTGGTTGGTGCTAAAGCTTACATAAATATCCTTCATACCATATGAATCAGCACGTTCAAGTGCCAACAATAATACGGTGCGATCGGAGTTCATAAAGTATTCGGCATACAGGTTATGGGTCAAGACACCCGGCGTAATCAGGTTTTTAGGAAATACCCAACTGCCGTAGCTACTTTTCCAGGTTTGGGCAATACCGATTCTGGATTCTTCAATAGGGTGGTAGGTATTAGCCAAGGTAAGCATTTCGCCCTCCAGTGATATACCAACAACGTAGTTATTTGCATCGTTGTTAATTGGCCCGCCTGCGTTAACAGCAGTTGACCAGTTTGTGCCATTAAAATTGGAAATCCAAACATCATCATTCATGATGGTTCCGGTGTTTCCAACGTGGTTTTTACGAGTAAAATACAAGGTTTTGCCATCAGGAGTCACCAATGGAGCGATTTCACTACCAAATGAGTTAATTGCTTCACCCATGTTCTGACTTTTGCCTTTGAACACCACTTTATCCGTTGAAACTATTGCGCCGCTAGGGACTGTGGCAGGAGATTCAGCTATACCAATGGCATCAATTTGATTAAATCCATCTATACTTTCTGTATCCAATACCAGTTTAAGGTCGTTTGTAGCAAAGTCTGTAGGGGTAATATTTAGCGATAAAACGCGGCCAAGCGTCCATTTGCCGTTTTCTTCGGTTCTTTCGTAAACCAAATGGGGAATATTATACTGGTCGAAGAGGTAAATTGCCTTAATTGCACCGGCATTAAAACTTTCATTTATTACGATCTGTGTGACATGGATCTTTTTTTCGAAGCCAACGCGGATATATTCCTCAAAATAGTTCTCGGAAAGTGCTGGAGACCAAGCGCAGCCGCAATCTCCGAAGTTTGGTAAGCGCGATGGTGGGCCAAGCACCTGTTTTGCACTGTATGAATTCAGGTCCAATTGTGACGAATAAGAAATCACTTTTGTAGCCCAAAAAATATCACCGGCCCGGGCAAAGCCGATAATGCCCAATAGGAATACAGGTAATAGTAGTATGCGTTTCATATTATTTCTCACAGATGTCGATTGGTAAAATTATGTTTTACAGTTGATGAAAAAAAATACATTTTTTGTGATTTTGTAACATACAAACGAAGGTATTTTATTTTTCTATACAGATATTTGAACAAAATATGACGAAAACTCAAAAAGTGCAGTTTGTTTTGGATACCCTCAACCGTTTGTATCCAAATCCCCCTATTCCGTTAAACCACAAAGATGCATATACTTTATTGGTTGCTGTGGTTTTATCTGCTCAATGTACAGATGAAAGGGTAAATAAGGTTACTCCGGGGTTATTTGCCCTGGCCGACAACCCTTATGATATGGTAAAACTGAGTCCGGAGCGGATTAAGTCGATTATTCAGCCCTGTGGGTTATCTCCAATGAAATCGAAGGGTATTTACGGGTTATCTGAAATAATCATTAATAAACATGGCGGCAAGGTGCCATCAACCTTTGAAGCTTTAGAAGCCTTACCGGCAGTAGGGCATAAAACAGCCAGTGTTGTTATGACACAAGCATTTGGTGTTCCGGCATTTCCGGTAGATACCCATATTCATCGCCTTGCCTGGCGGTGGGGATTGAGTAATGGTAAATCGGTAGAGCAAACAGAAAGGGATCTTAAGCGCTTATTCCCCGAAAAATCATGGAATTTATTACATCTTCAAATTATATACTTCGGCCGAGCATATTGCCCAGCACGCGGCCACATTAAAGAAAACTGCCCGATTTGCAGCGTTATCGGGAGAAAATCAATGTAAAAAAAAAGGAGCTCAAATGAGCTCCTTTTTTAATAGTATTCTATTGATGCTTATTTCACTAAAACAATTGATTTAGTAGCCATCGCATCATTACCTATGATATTCAGTTGGTAAACACCTTCCGCAAAACCAGTCATATCAATTACATAAGTATTTGATAATGTGGTAGTTGGTTTGGTTGACCAAACTAACTGTCCGAGGTTATTAACTAATTCTAATTTGATTTCCTGTGCGGTTGCAAGGTCTATAGAAACATTTGCAAAATCAGCAGTAGGGTTAGGTTGAACAGTTACAGCATTTGCTAAACTGATATCACCAATTGCATCACCTACAGAAATTACAATACTATAGAAGTCAGTTCCGCAACCGTTTGTTACAGTTAATGTAACGGTATAAGAACCTTCTACTGCGTATGTGTGTGAAGGGTTAGCAGTGGTAGAAGTTCCGCCATCGCCGAAGCTCCAGTTATAAGAAGCGCCGTCGGTAGAGGTATTAGTAAATGTTACTGTTAAACCTGTAGCTGTATAAGTAAATCCTGCAACTGGAGTGTAGTTAACTGTTACAGTAATTGCATCAGTTACAGAACATCCTGTAGTTGGATTAGTTACAGTTACAGAATATGTTCCTGTTTCAGTTACGGTGATTGTTTGAGTAGTTGCACCAGTGCTCCAGAGGTAAGTGCTACCTGTGTTACCTGCATCAAGTACTTTTTCATCACAAACTGTTATTGCAGAACCTAATTCCAATGAAGGTGTTTCATATGATTCTATTGTGAAACATAACATGTCATTTGTAGGATCAGAATCACCTGAGAAATCAGTCCAAACACATAATTCATAAGTGCCAGGAGTTGAGAAATCAAATGGAGCATCTACGAATGTAAATGTACCTGTTCCACCTGCATCGATAATAACCGCTGCAAAGTCAGAAACAATTGCACCACCATCTACCTGATATTTGATTGGGAAAGTGCTAACACCACTTGGACCGAAGTTTTCAACGGTAACAGTAATGTCTTCAACACCTAAACCGCAACCACCTTCTGGTGAAATAAGGGCAGTTACGCCTAAGTCAACCGGAGCACAAAGTTTAATGTACTCATAGATGTTTTTAAGCAAGTTATTTGCTTCATCAAGCGGACCATGGAAGTAAGGAGGTGTCATACCACCAACTACTAATGAACCATCGCCCCAGCCTTTTTCAGCAAGCACATAACGAGTTGCATCATATGTATCAAGAATGATAGGACTAATATCACCACCTTCTACACTAGCGTGGCCAAAGCTTGAACCAGTGAAATCGGTTGTAATTGGAGTCCAAGGACCTGCGAAAACAGGGTGACCTGCATCAGCAGCAGTTACGGCACTGGTATACCAGCTATAATTCAAGTGAATACCGCCAAAACCGAAGTCCATACCATCACCTTCGTTAGGTGCAGAATTCAGTAATAAATTACCACCTGAAGCAACCCAGTTTTCAACCATTGAGCCATTTGCAGCCAGGAAGTTTTCAAGTTCATTTGCCTGAGCATCAGAACCTTCAAGATAAACGAAACAAGTGTTTTCGTCGAATACTTCTAATGGATCTAAAGTTTCAACATATTCTAAGAACCAGCCATCGTCGCCAAATACAGCGTCCATAGCATCAGAATTTGAAGTAACATACCAAGGTTCAGAACCACCGTAAACATTAGAATAGATGTAATAAGCATCAGTTCCTGAAACAGGAGTGAGGTTAACTACATTAGTATTTAATGTATCGTTAGTTAAGTCTTCGTCAGTTGCTAATTCAGTCCATGCTTTGAAATCATAAATTCCATCAGCTGCAAAATCTTCAGTAGCTGCGAAAGTCATAATTCCGGTTGCACCGCCATCAATAGTTCCGATATAAGGTTCTGTATGGATAGTACCGCCGTTTACCTGATAAGCTACATCAAAGCCACTTTGAGGTAATACACCCAAGTTTTCAACTAATACACTAACTATTTCAGAACCTGTTAAGGTAACTGCAGATTCAGGCGTAATTAATTCAACAACACCTAAGTCATTATCAAACGGATCTTGAATTCTTACGTTATCGAAAGCGAAACCGTCGTTATAGTTCCAGTAGGTATCAGCTGCAAATACAAAACGTAATCTTACAGATGGTTCACCTGCAAGGAAGCTTAAGTCGTAGTAAGCATGTTTCCAGCCACCACCTGTAGCCTGCCATCCGCGATAATCAGTTTCGTAGAATGTTGGATACATGCTATAGCAAGTGTAGCTATCGTACCAGTTTTCACCTTCACCAACGTTACCGAGTTGAGTCCAGGTAGTACCGCCATCTACTGAGTATTGCATTTTGGCACCATCAGAATATAATTGAATATCATAATTCAAATCAAATTCTAAATAAGGGAATAATAAAGAAGAGAAATCCAAACAAGGTGATGTAACATACGATTTCTCATTATTGTTATAATAACCTGTAAGGTTGGTAACCCAAGTGTTTTGACTTGTTGGAGTTGCCGGAGGTGCTGTATTGATAACAAATCCTGCAGGTGTTCCTAAATCCCATGTAGAAGATGCACCGCCGGAAATCCAGCCTTCTGCACCAGCTTCAAAATCCTGATAATAAGGATAAGATGTGATAGTAGGAATGTTATTTACAACCCAATCCATTGAGTCATTAGTAGTTATAGTATCTAATGCAAGTGAAGTCCATGCATATATTTCATACTCACCAACTGCAGCCATATCAACTGTAGTAGAGAAGGTATAAGTTACTGTAGCACCAACATCTAATGTGCCCGGAACAACTTCATTAATAATAGTACCACCGTTTACCTGATAGTGAACCGGAATATCAGATTGAGGTAAGAAACCGTAGTTTTTCACATCAATAGTAATATTTTCAGTACCACCTAAACCGCAAGAAGATTCTGGAGATGAGTGAGCGTTAACTCCAACATCATAATCAGAAATCGTACAAGTAGCAAGATAAGAAATCAGGTTTTTACGGAAATTATCTGCATCAGGAGCAGGAGAGTGGAAGAAGGTAGTAGTCATACCACCAAAAATTACTGTTCCGGCGCCCCATGATTTTTCGGCACAAACGATATTTGTAGGTCCGAATAAATCATGTAAAATTTCAGTCCATCCGGTTCCATCTACTCTTGCATGGCCGTAAGAACCGCCGCTCATAGAGGTAGAAGTAGGAGTGAAAGGACCATCAAATACAGGGTGAAGTGGCACAGCAGCTTCAGCAGTTCCTGTAAAATAAGGGTAGAATAAATGTGTTCCGTCAAATCCGAAATCCATTCCATCACCTTCGTTAGGTGCAGCATTTAATAATAAATGTCCACCTGAAGCTACCCAGTTTTCAATTGTTGTAATATTAGCTGATAAGAATGTTTCTAATTCAGCAGCATGTGAATCTGAACCTTCTAAGAAAACGAAACAAGTTCCTGTTCCAAATACAACGGCAGGATCCAGTGTTTCAAAATAATCTAAAGTCCATTCACCAACACCAAATACTGCATCCATATCGGCAGAGTTTGTTGTTGTATACCAAGGTTCACCACCTGTAGTATTACTATAGATATAGTAAGCACTAGTTCCTGTGATAGGAAGTAAATTACTTACTGTTTCGGTAATCATATCATTGGTAACATCTTCATCAGTAGCGAGTGAAGTCCAAGCTTCAAAAATGTAATCGCCGTCAACACTTAAGTCTTCTGTTGAAGCAAAATAATGTATTGCAGTTCCACCCGGAGCAACTGTTCCAACAAAGGTTTCAGTTGTAGTTGGACCACCATCCATTTTATAAGAAACAGGGAAACCTGACTGAGGTTCTGTTCCGTAATTTTTGATAACAACTGAAATTGGTTCAGCAGCACCTAAAGATGGACCATCGTTAGGTTCGTAAACTGATTCAACCCCAACATCGTTAGCATATAAGTCAGCAATTTTAAAGTTATCGAAAGCAAATCCGTCGTTAAAATTCCAATAGGTATCTGATGCAAATACGATACGGATTTTAACATTTGAAAGGCCACCTAAGAAAGAAAGATCATGGTAAGCGTGTTTCCAACCTGAGTAATAACCGTTCCAACCTCTGTAATCAGATATATAATAAGTTGGATACATGCCGTATAGCTGTTAAACCAGTTTTCACCTTCACCAACGTTACCTAAATCGTTCCATGAAGCACCGCCGTCAGTTGAATACATAACTTTGGCACCATCAGAATATTCCTGAATATCCCAGTTTACATCCATTTCAAGGTAAGGGAATACCAAAGAAGAGAAATCGAGACAAGGTGATTCAACATAAGATTTTTCACTATTATTATAATAACCGGTTAAGCTGGTTGTCCAGCTTTTTAAACTACCCGGAGTTGCCGGTGGAGCGCCAAAAATTGCGGCACCTGCAGGTTCACCAAGTTCCCAAGAACTTGAAGCACCACCTGCAATCCAACCTGCTGCACCATCTTCAAATGCTTCAACATATGGATAAGTAACAATAGTCGGAACATTATTAACAATACTTGTCTGGCTATTATTCAGTGGATCTTCATCAGTTGCTAAATCGCAATTGGCAACAATTGTATGTGCACCAATAGCAGTTAAATCGGCTGCAACAGCAAATGTTACTGAAACAGAGGCACCGGGAGCTACCGGACCTGCAATGATATCAGAAACGATTGCACCACCATCAAGCTGGTAACTAACAGGAATGTTAGATTCTTCGCTCAACCCATAGTTTTTGTAAGTAACAGTAACTGTTTCCAAACCTAAACCGCAAGCACTTGTCGGGTTATCAATTGACAAGGTTGCAAAATCGTGGTCAGGGATTTCGTAAAAAGCTAAATAATAAATGATGTTTTGAAGTAAATTCGTTGCTTCCAAAATAGGAGAGTGGAAGTTAGCTGTGGTCATACCACCAAAACCAACTATACCATCCGTTCCATAACGACCTTCAGAAAAAGCTACAGTTGTAGGTGAAAAGGAATCAGCAATTAAAGGTGTTATTTCAGCACCTGATACACTTGCGTGTGAAAATGATGAACCCGTCCAATTTAATCCAACTGGCGTGTAAGGCGTATTGAAAATAGGATGTGAAGCATCCTGAGCTGTAACATCGCCGGAACCGCCCCAATAGGTAAGATAAACATCTCCAAAACCAAAACTCATACCATCACCTTCGTTAGGTGCGGCGTTGAGAAATAGTCTACCGCCCGAATTCACCCAATCTTCGATTGTGGTCATATTCGTCGTGAGAAAAAGTTCAAGTTCGTCGGCAAAACCATCCGAACCATCTAAATACACGAAATTTGTATTTGCAGAAAAGACCACTGCCGGATCACAGGTTTCGAAAAATTCCTGCGTCCATGATCCAAATCCAAATACAACATTCATAGCATCCGAGTTAGCCGTAGTATACCACGGTTCTGCTCCGCCATAGACATTTGAGTAAATGTAATAACTGTCGTCCTGAGCCGACAACTCCCGTGCTGACAAAAATGCCATAATTATCAATGCACGACTGAGGAGCTTAAGTAGGTGTTTCTTCATAAAAACTGTTTAGTGTTTAATGTATTCAACCAATTCTGTGTCGAAAATAAATAACCTGTGTCGGTTTTTCATATTAATTGTGTTAAAAAAGATACAAAATTTAAAAATTGTTAATACCGCTGAATGCAACCATATTGCTAATGCCCGAAATTATTGGGTTTCAGGGGAATTTATACGAAATAAAGCAGATGTGTACAAAGTGCATAACTTAAAAAAAAATGAGGCTCATTTGGAGCCTCATTTTTTTTAAGCGTAATATTTTGTATGCTTTTACTTAGTCACAATTATTTGTTTTGTGGCTTGCGCATTTTTACTGTTGATATTTAACTGGTAAACCCCTGCTGCAAATCCTGTCATATCAATTGAAATTGCTTTTGAAGCAATAACACCGGGTTGTGCAGACCATACGGTTTGTCCCAGCGTATTTACTAGTTCAAGGCTAATTTCAGTTGCTTCAGACATATTAAAGGTAACTACAGTAAAATCTGAAGTAGGATTTGGGTAAACTGCCACAGCGTTATCTAAGGCAATATCTTCAACTCCTAATGTAACTTCAATTACCATGCTGTAAAAGTCTGATCCACAGCCATTTGTAACAGTAACGGTTACTGTATAAGTTCCGGTTGTTGCATAAGTATGTGAAGGATCTTCAGATGTAGAAGTTCCGCCATCACCAAAACTCCAGTTATACGATGCACCATCAGTAGAACCGTTAGTAAATGTTATGGTTAATCCGGATGCCGTATAAGTAAAGCTGGCTTCCGGTGTATAATTTACCGTTACGGTAACGGCATCAGTTACTGAACATCCGGTTGTAGGGTTTGTAACTGTTACGGTATATTCACCGGTTTCAGTAACGTTGATTGTTTGTGTTGTAGCACCTGTATTCCATAAATAGGTGCTGCCGATGTTGCCTGCATCAAGCGTGGTGATGTCACAAATCGTTTTGTTTGGACCTAATTCTAAACTTGGTGTGGCTAAAGAGGTTAATGTTAAAAATAACTCATCATTTGTTTCATCTTCATCACCACTAAAGTCAGTCCAAACAAGCAAATCATGATCACCCGGAGCCGATAAATCAGCAGTTGCATCGAATGTAAATATGTATGTTCCGCCGGTTGGGATTGGACCAGGAGCAATTTCAAAAATCGGTAATGCACCATCAAGTTGATATTTAACCGGTGTATTGGTAACTGTTGTAGGACCGAAGTTGGTAATTTCAATAGTTACTTCTTCGCCGGAAGTCATACCACATCCACCTTCCGGTGATATTAATGTTGTAACACCGATATCAACAGGCGAACATAATTTGATATAATCAATAATATTTTGACGCAGGTTTTGACCATCAGGTGATGGTGAATAATATTCAGGAACATTCATCGAGCCGAACATTACGCGGCCTTCGCCCCATTCTTTTTCACCTAAAAGATAACAGTCATCACAAGATATATCACTGATTATCGGTGTAAAATCACCTATTACGCGAGCATATCCAACATAATAACCATAGAGGTCAGAAGTAACCGGAATAAATGGTCCGTTTAATACAGGGTGTAAAGGATCCACCGCTGCAGTTTCGTAAGTATAATAAGGATAAGAAATTTCAACTCCGCCAAAACCTACTTCACCACCGCTGCCTTCCCAAGGAGAAGCATTAATGAACAGATTTCCTCCGGATGCTACCCATCCCTCAATGATGTCTTTATTCGCATTAAAGAAGGTTGAGAATTCACTCCAGTGGCTTTCACTTCCTTCTAGGAAAATGAAACAATTATCTTCTCCAAAAACGTCAAATAAATCAAGCGATTCGTAATAATCTAAAGTCCATGCATCAGCTCCAAATACGGCATCCATTGCAGTTGTGTTGGAATTCATATAACCCGGTTCGTAACCCACAGTGCTACTATAAATATAATAAGCGCCTGTTCCTGACACTGGAGGGAAGTTGTAAATTGTCGCACAACCAAATATTGAATCATTAGTAATGTCTTCATCTCCCGGAAGACTAGTCCATGAGCAAATATCGTGGAATCCGTCAGTACTTAAATCTGCAGTAGTAGCAAATGTAAATGGTGCCATAGTTCCTGCTGCAAGTGTGCCTGTAAATATCTCTGTTATTACAGGTCCACCATCAGCTTTATAACTAACGTTGAAACCCGACTGAGGTAATGTTCCGTAATTTCTAACATTAACTGTAATTGCTTCAGACGCTGTTAAATCTGGTCCTGAAACAGGGCTTAATAATTCATAAACGCCTAAATCGTTTGGAAAAGGATCCTGTAAGCGGAAATTGTCTAAACCAATTCCATCAAAATTGTAAATGCCATCCGCAACAAATTTGAATCTGAATTTCACATAAGGTGCACCGCCAGGAAAGCAATATCATGATGTGATGTAACCCAACCCAGGCCATTACCAACCCAACCGTTTTCGCCATCTAATGCTGCGGCATAATTGGTATACCAGTTTTCACCGGTTCCAATATCACCCAAAACATTCCAGGTAACACCATCGGTAGTATATTCTAATTGCATACCATCCCAGGTATCTTCAGTAACCCACCAAAGGTCAACTTCTACATATGGTAACAATAATGAACTTAAATCAAAACAAGGACTGGCAAGGTAACTCTCTTCATCGTCATTGTAATTAGCTGTAAGCGAAGTTGCCCATGAATTCTGGCTTTCAGGAGTTGCAACGGGTGGTGTATTAATCACCGGCCCGTCAAGGAATCCTAATTCCCAGGTTGAGCTTGTTCCACTTGCATACCATCCATTACCATCACCAGTTTCCCAATCTTCAAAATATGGGTAACTGCTAATATATGGCACATTTAAAATTGTGCGCAACGTTGTGTCATTTTCGTAAATAGTATCTGTAACCAGAGCAGTCCATGCTGTAATATCATGGTCGCCTAATGCTGAAAGGTCAACTGTAGTTGTAAATGTATACAATAAATCCTCTCCCGGATTTAATGGACCGGCAATTATTTCTGTGACAATTACACCACCATCAGCCTGATATTTAACAGGGATATTGGTTTGAGACATAAAACCGAAGTTTTTCACTTTTACCGTAACGGTTTCAGCATCACTCAGTGAACATCCGCTAACAGGTGCAGTGATTGATTGTACACCAACATCATTATCTGAAATAGTACAAGATGCGAGATAAGAAATTATGTTTTTGCGGAAATTACCGGCTTCAGTAAATGGAGCATGGAAATCGGTAACTGTCATACCACCAAAAACTACCATTCCTGCGCCCCATGATTTTTCTGCGGCTATAATTTTATCAGGATTAAATTCATCGTAAATAATTGGGGTCCAATCACTTCCGTTAACTGCTGCATGGCCATAATTAAAGCCATTCATCGAGGTTGATGTTGGTGTAAACGGACCATCCCAAATTGGATGTAATGGGTCAAATGCAGTAACATCGCTTGCATACCAAGGGTAAGACAGGGTAGTTCCTCCAAATCCGAGATTCATACCGTCACCTTCGTTTGGTGCAGCATTAATAAACAAGTGACCACCTGCAGCTACCCAGTTTTCAACGAGTAGCATATTGGTATTAAGGAATGATTCCAGTTCTTCAGCATGAGCATCGGAACCTTCCATAAATATAAAACAATTATCAACGCTGAAAAGCGCTACCGGATCAACGGTTTCGTAATAATCTGTAGTCCATTCGCCTGCTCCAAATACATCATCCATGTGCGCATCGTTAGAAACGGTAAACCATGGTTCGCCACCGGGAACATTACTGTAAATATAGTTTGCGCCGGTGCCACTAATCGGCAACATATGTGTAATTGAAACACTTAGTGTATCATTGCTTTCATCTTCATCTGTAGCCAGATTTGTCCATGCCACCAGAGCATAGGTATCTAATGCCAGTAAATCTACTGTTGGGCCAAATGTGTAATTGGCAGAAGCACCGGGAGCAAGCGTTGCAGCAAATGTTTCTGTAACCACCGTTCCACCATCAAATTGATACGATACCGGGAAACCGGATTGCGACAATGTGCCATAATTAGTAACCTCTACAGTAACATTTTCGCTTGCAGTAAGAAAAGGACCTGATTCAGGGTCTATTACGGCAGAAACCCCAATATCGTTAGGATATGGGTCACCAATCCACATATTATCGAATGCAAACCCATCATTAAAGTTCCAGTATGAGCTGGAAGCAAACACAAAACGGAATTTGACATCTGTTTCACCGGCTAAAAAGCTCAAATCATGGTAAGCATGTAGCCAACCGCCTGAGTTACCACTCCATCCGTAATAATTATCAATATAAAACGTCGGATACATGGCATAACAGGCATCATGCTGATACCAGTTTTCACCTGTTCCGAGGCTTCCTAAATCGCTCCAAGAGTCACCGCCATCAGTTGAATATTGAACTTTAGCGCCATCATCATATAATTGAATATCATAATTTAAATCAAATTCCATGAAAGGAAAACTAAGTGAGCTAAAGTCATAACAAGGTGATTCAACCCATGATTTTTCATTTAAATTATAATAGTCATCCAATTCAGTAGTCCATGATTTTAAACTTCCCGGAGTTGCCGGAGGTGCGCCGATAATAGCAAAACCTGCAGGGTCTCCCAATTCCCATGTACTTAAGGATCCACCTGCCATCCAGCCTGCTTCACCTTCTTCAAAATTTTGGTAATAAGGATAAGTAGTTATTGTTGGAATTGACGTAAAATCAATATCAGTTGCATCATTTAAAGGTTCTGTATCTACACCATATATGGTATAAGCATTTACATTGTAATCACCGATGTTTGTAAAGTTAGCCGGAGCGGAAAAAGTATAACTTACCGTTGTTAAAGATGGAATTGCAGGTCCTGGATAAGTTTCTACAACTGCAGGCAATAAACCGGCTGTTGGATCTGTTACCTGATAGGCAATCTGAAACGAACCTGTTGGTTCTGTTCCAAAATTGGTGATATTAATGGTAACTGGTGTAACACCTAATCCACAACCTGAAGAAATACCGGTAATAGTTGTTGCACCTATATCATAAGGTCCGGCAGCGGGAATATTTATTGTATAATCTTCGGCTTCTCCGTAATTGTATAATAAATCCGGACATGGAATTATCGCCTCAGTAGGGAAATAAACACACATTACACGCATTCTTGTTGAACCCGGAAATGCAGTAAAAGGTACTGTAAATGAAATTGTACCGATTCCGCCTGCAGTCACAACAAGGTCGGTGGCATTTAATCGTTCATCATCAGAAAATGTTTCATCCTGATTCCAGTCAATCCAAGCTGCGTATGTTTCGTCCCAAAATGGTGTGCTATAAACTACAAGGTCGTAAGAAAGCCCTGGAGTAAGCGTTGTAGACAAATCAGTATAATCATTCCAGTCATCTCCGGCACCGGTGAAATTTGAAATATCACCCAATTCTACGCCATCAATGTAATCGTCATCTCCTGTGCCTGTAATGTAGTCGGGGGTGCAATATTGCGCATTTCCAATACTGCTGATAAGAAGAACAACTCCTAAGAGAGTAATTCCCTTTATCCGGTTGAATAAAGATTTTAACATAGTCGCTTTTTAGTATGAAAAGAAAGAGATTGTAAAAGTAGGGAAGTACGCTTAATTATGAAAAAAATATTTATGCACCGACAATCTGGAAATTTTGTAATGAGCGTTTGGGCATTCCTGACTATATTTGAGCCGTCCTTTAAATGACAGATACCAAAATGCGCCCGTCAGTACTGATAATTGATGATGACCCTACTTTTTGCCTGATGCTGAAAAGCTTTCTGAGCAAAAAAGATTTTACCACCGAAACTGCTTTTTCCGGCACTGAAGCTTTGACTCAGGTGCGGAATAATAATTTCGATGTGGTATTAAGCGATTTTCGTTTGCCTGACACTGATGGGTTAGAATTACTCGAAAATATTCGTGAAATAAAACCGGGCACACCGGTAATTATCATGACTTCTTATGCAGATATTCGCATTGCTGTTAAAGCAATGAAAATTGGTGCGTATGAATATGTTACCAAGCCGGTAAATCCTGATGAAATACTATTAACCATTAAAAATGCACTCAACCGCGATAAAGACAAAATGGTGGTTAGTGCACCGCAACCGGTTTCCCAAAATAATACCAATAAAAACGAACAACCTTCAGGAAAAAAAAGCACGTTAAAAAACGGATTTGAATATGTTGAAGGCAATAGTGATACTGCAAACCGTATCATGCAATATATTGATGTTGTAGCACCAACTAATTTATCAGTGATAATAAATGGTGAAAGTGGTACAGGTAAAGAATATGTTGCTAAAATGATTCACCAAAAAAGTAATCGTTCACATAAACCGTTTGTTTCAATTGATTGCGGCGCTTTGAGTCGTGAATTAGCTGCGAGCGAATTATTCGGCCATATTAAAGGTTCATTTACAGGTGCTATTGCGGATAAAACAGGCCAGTTTGTTTATGCTGATGGCGGTACTTTGTTTTTAGATGAAATTGGTAATTTATCCTACGAAATACAAGTGCAATTATTACGCGCAATTCAGGAACGCAGAATTCGGAAAATAGGCAGCAATCAAGACGTTGAAGTTGATGTTCGTATTATAGTTGCAACCAACGAAGATTTACAGGAAGCTGTTAAAAAAGGTAATTTCAGAGAAGATTTATATCATCGTTTAAATGAATTTACGGTAATTGTTCCATCGCTGCGCGATCGTGGTAGTGATATTGATATTTTTGCGCAACATTTTCTTCAATTGGCTAATACCGAATTAAATAAAGATGTTGAAGATTTTGATGATGAAGTGAAAGCAATTTTCAGGAAATATTCATGGCCGGGCAACCTTCGTGAAATGCGCAATGTAGTACGTCGTGCAGTATTACTGGCAAGTGGTGGCCTTGTAAAAAAAGAAACCCTGCCTCATGAAATTATTTTTGAGAAACAAGATGACGTTCAATCGAATTACAATAATAACACACAGCAAAAACAATTTACCGAAGCGCCAAGTGATTTAAAATCGTTGGCTGAAAAAACAGAACGTGAATTAATTTTAAGCACCCTAATAAAAGTAAACTACAATAAAAGTAAGGCAGCAACCTTATTGAAAATTGACCGGAAAACCTTATACAACAAAATGAAGTTGTATAAAATTTTAACAGGTAACGAAGAGGAATAAATTTAATTTAGCGCGAGTGTTCTTGATTCAGCTTCCAAGGCTGCAAATACATCTTTACTAACCTCTTCTATTTTATAGTAATGTTGCAATAAAACATTGTTTTGCGCTTCTTGCACAATTTCCATTTCCTTTAATTCAGGTATTATTGACATTACATGAAAGTGATTATAAGATGGCAGCATTTTATGCGCGGTATTTCGAATAACATGCAAATCGTGTTTTTCAACCGCATCCTTTAGTGTAAATAAATTTAGTGAATTATTTTGAATAAACGAGTCAATGATGGCAACCAGTATAGCATTATCATTGTCTGCAAATTTTCTAATTTCATTTAAATTATACGATGACGATTCCATTTGCGTGTTATTTATATTTTCTGTTACCGTAACGGCATCGGTTTTGTTGTTTTTATCACCAATTACAACCGGTGAATGCTTTGAAATCATCTCTAATAATGATTTCTCTTTATATGGTTTTAACAGGATATCGTTAAATCCGCTTTGTTTAATTTTAATTACATCATTTTGCATCACGTTTGCAGTCAGCGCAATAAGTGGCACCTGCAAATAACGCTCGCGTATTTTATTGGCCAGCATATAACCATCAACCTCCGGCATGTGCAAATCGGCAAGCACCAGATCGAAATTTTGTAAATCGATTTTTTCCAAGGCAACTCTTCCGTTTTCAGCAACAGTAATAACTGCACCATATTTCTTCAAAATCACTTCTGCAAGCATCAGGTTGAATGGTTCGTCATCAACTACAAGTATTTCCAAACCGTGCAAATTGACATTGAGTTGGCTATCCTGAATAATGCTTTTAATTGATTTTTCATCTGCAATTGGCAACGGCAGGTGAATGGTAAAAATACTACCTTTATTCACTTCACTTTTAACTGCAATATCTCCGCCAAGTAATTGCGCTAACTTTTTAGAAATACTTAAACCCAATCCGGTGCCACCATATTTTTTTGTAATGGTATTTTCACCCTGTTCAAAACTTTCAAATATTTTATCCAGTTTATCCTGCGCAATACCAATTCCTGTGTCAGCAACGGCGAGATAGTAGTGAATAATATTTTTTTGCTTTTTACCGATGCATGTAATTTCAATTTTACCCGATTCGGTAAATTTTATAGCATTACCGGCAATATTGTATAAAATCTGTTTTATCCGAAACGGATCGCCAATTATGTATTCATCTGTAAAATCACCGCATTTGATACTAAATTCCAGACTTTTTTCTTTTGCTTTTATTTCTAATATCGACGATACTTCATCAATTGCCTCTTTAATTTTAAAAGGTTGTTCATCCACTGCCAATTTCCCTGCTTCTATTTTTGACAAATCCAAAATATCATTTACTGTATTTAATAAATGTGCCCCGGCGTTACTAACTGCTTTGATATATTTTTTTTGAGAAGGCTGAAGGGGAGTGCTTTCCATTTGTTCGGAAAATCCAATAATGGCATTTAATGGCGTTCTTATTTCGTGGCTCATATTTGCCAGAAATTCTTCTTTGGCTTTTGCCAGATATTCTGCTCTGTTGCGAGCTACAATTAATGCTTGTTTGTATCGGTTACTTCTGTTTATATCTACTAAAATCACCCCCATAAAAATTAAACCGGTAAGGAGGGCAACTGAGGCAATTCCCAACATCGTTTGAGATGACTTTTTTGCATTATTATTTGCAGCAATTAATTGGGCTTGATTTTTTGTAACCTGTTCCTGTTTGATACGGTCAATTAATTCGTTAATTTTTTTAATAATGATTTTATCACTGGCTAAAATTTCAAGTTCTTTAATCGTTAATGTTGTGTTGTATTGTTTTTGTTCGCGTTCAATCTCTTTTAAAGCCTCACGAACATCTTCAACATTTACTGAAGGATTATTTGCAATTTCAAACTGCAACGAAGAGGTAGAGCCTTTTTGTTGCGTAGTGTCCGACAATTCTACAATAGTAGCAGATGTTGTTGTGGTTTGCTGATTTTTATTTTTCCCAGAAAACAAATTTTTTAAAAAACCTTCATCTTTAGCCTTGGTTTTATCTTTATCTTTTTTTGAAGATTCTGTTGTAACAGATTGCTGTTTAAGTGCGGGTTGTTTTAAATCGTCCGGTTTCGTTTCTATTTTATTTGAAATCGTAATTTGACCTGTTTCGTTTGAGATATTGGATGATATTTTTTTTAAAGCTTTGCTGTTTAATCGTTCATACTCACTGGACTGTTTAAAAATGACCAGTGAATACATAAGATCAGCCTTGTCCTGAAAATAATCGCCAAGTGTGTCCAAAGCCTCCTCGCTGGATACAAAATTGCCATCCTGTTTAAGGTCTTCCAGTTCCACACTAATGTTTTCCATCATTTCAAGGTAACTCTGCAGCGATCCATTATCATTTGTCATGATGAAGTTCCGCATATTGCCATCGGCCTCATGCATGCTGTTTATCAAATCTTGTAACTCTTCCGTGGAATTATTTGGTGAGGATAATGTTTCAACCGAGCCTAGTAGTTTATTGAAATTTTGATAAGCAAACCAGGCCGCAAACCCAATAAGTGCGCTGGATAGGATAAACCCTACAATCAATTTCCACGCTAAACCTGTAGATGGCGCCTTTTCACTCATATTCTTGCGTTTAAAGTTACGTTTTTTTAGTAAAAACAGTAGTTTTGGAACTTATAGGTAAATAAAATGTTTCTATAACATTAAATTAACATTGACTTACTATTCAATTAATACCCTGTATTTAGCTTTACATCAAAATTGAGTATGAACAACGATAAAATTAAGATATTGATTGTGGATGACGAGCCGGATATCCTTGAGGTGATAGAATACAACCTTTTAAAAGAAGATTATCAGGTGGTGCGGGCTGCTAATGGTAAAATTGCCATTGAAAAAGCAATTGCTGAAAAACCGAACCTCGTGTTGCTGGACATCATGATGCCCGAACTGGATGGCATTGAAGTTTGCCGGGAATTGCGCAGTATGCGGGAGTTTGACAACACGCTGATAGCATTTTTAACCGCCAGAAACGAAGATTTTACTCAAGTGCAGGGTTTTGATGTTGGGGCAGATGATTATATCACTAAACCTATTAAACCACGTATCTTATTATCAAGAATAAAAGCTTTATTACGTCGCACTGCTGTTTCTGAACCACAAAGTGAAGCAGTTACCTATGGCGATTTAAGTATTGATGAAGAAAAATTCCTGGTTTATGTTAAGGGAGAACCTATTTCATTAGCCAAAAAAGAATTTGAATTAATTCAACTACTGGCATCTAAACCCGGTAAGGTGTTTACCCGTCAGGAAATTTTTAATAAAATTTGGGGTATGGATGTAATTGTCGGAGATAGAACCATTGACGTACATATTCGCAAAATAAGAGAAAAAATTGGTGAAGATTTTATTAAAACAATAAAAGGAATTGGTTATAAATTTGACCATTAATTAATGAAGAATGCTTCACCAAGCAGAATTGTTTTAGCCGCCTCCGGAATTATTTTATGTATTCTGCTGGTGCTGGAACTGGCATGGTATGTTTTCCCTGCTTTACAGTTCAAAGCATATCAATTGGTAATTATACCACTTATTGCCTTTCTCGCCATATTTATTACATTTTATTTAGCGGTAGAAAAATTTATTTACCGCAAAATAAAACTCATCTACAAAACAATTCACGCTTTAAAATCTACCAAAGAAATTGCCGACGAAAAATGAAAATGTCTTCAGATGTAATTTCTGAAGTAAACAAAGAAGTTATCGAATGGGCAAAGGAAAGAAGCAGTGAAATTGATTTACTCATAAAACAGGCTGATTATCGTAAAGAATTTTTAGGCAATGTAAGTCATGAACTCAAAACACCCATCATGAGCATACAGGGATATCTTGAAACTCTTTCTGATGGCGGAATTGAGGACCCGACAATTAATAGCATCTACATTGAAAAAGCATTAAAAAATGTAGAACGAATGACCATGATTATTGATGATCTGGTAAATATTTCTATGTTGGAAAGTGGCGAGCTGGAATTAAATTACAAACGTTTTGATATAAATGAACTTGTTCAGGAAGTGTATGAATCGCTCGAAATGCAAGCAGCACAATCCAATACAACTTTATCGATAAAAGAAGGATGTGATCATGCTTTTTATGTGTATGCAGATGAAAAATTAATCAGGGAAGTATTAGTAAATCTTATCACCAATGCCATTAAATATGGCAGAGCAAATGGCTTTGTGCACACCGGCTATTACAACATGGGTGATAATATATTAATTGAGGTAGCAGACAATGGATTGGGTATTGGTAAAGAACATCTCAACCGTGTTTTCGAACGTTTTTTCCGCATTGAAAAAAGCCGTTCTCGCGACATGGGTGGCACAGGGTTAGGTCTTGCCATCGTAAAACATATCGTTGAAGCACACCATCAGAATGTAAACGTACGCAGTACAGCAGGTGAGGGTTCTACATTTGGATTTACCTTAAAAAGGGCTAAATAAACTTAATTATTTTTCGAATTTCAGAGAAGCAGAATTCACACAGAAACGGTTTCCTGTTTCGGTTGGGCCATCATCAAAAACATGGCCTAAATGACCACCACAGTTACTGCATAAAATTTCTGTTCTACGCATGCCAAATGCATAATCTTCTTCATATTCAACCGTTCCTTTTTCAATTTCACGGTCAAACGCCGGCCAACCACAACCACTGTCGAATTTAGATTCGGAAGTAAACAACTTTTGGCCGCAACCAGCGCATAAATAATAACCCTTATCGAAAAAGTGGTCATATTCGCCTGTAAATGGGCGTTCTGTGCCTTTTTTGCGTAAAATCCTGTATTGTTCCGCACTGAGTTCTTCCTGCCAATCCTGGTCAGATTTCACTATCTTATATTGTTTAGCGTTTCCCATCGTTCAATTTTAACAAAATTAGTATACGAATGGTTTCAAAACACAGTTTTGAACAAATTTTAAGTTGCCTTGTTTTACCGAAAAATATCTACAATGAGCAAACTACCCGGTTACAGTAAAATTGTATTGGCGTTGATACTTTTTATTGGTTTAATCAGCTTACTCACATTGGTATCGCTGCTTGTGCATCATGAAATAATTACGTTCGGTTAATGTCCTTGTGACGCCTCATAAGCCATGCGGTCCTTTATGATGGCCGGAACCTGATCGATATTGATTTTTTTACCAAAAATCACTTTGTCGTGATCCAGTAAAAAAATTAGTGGTGTCATGTCTACATTGTATTTTAACTGGAAAGCTTCGTTGCCTTTTAAGTTGGCAACATTAATCCATGGATAAGGATGTTCAGTTAACCATTTTTTCCATTTATCGAATTCTTCTTCTGAATAAACAGCATAAACTTCTGCACCAAGTGATTTCAATTCAGGATAAGTTGCTTCAACCTTTGGAATTTCTTTTTTACAATGTCCGCAATCAGGACTCCAGAAAATAATTACGGTAAATCGACTGTTTACACTGTATAACGGAATATCATTCCCATTTACATCTTGTAAAACTAATGGCTGTCCTTTTTTACCTAATAGGGTTGGACGTACTTTATCTGCTTGCGCCTGAATGCGATATAAACCAACATCATCTAACCAAAATGCCTTACCACCGGAATAATATTTATCTACAATATGCACATAAACAGCATCAAAACCCATAATTTTAGATGTTGCATATTCATTTAATAACATAACTGTAATATATTGAAATGCCTTACTGTTTGCCATCGATTTATCTATGATAAAGTCAACACCTTTCATTAATGAATCAGGCATTTTAGTTACATAAATTTTTAGATAGTTTTTTACTTTCGTATCGTACAAATTAGTTCTGAGCATGCGCTCATCCTTAAAATCAACATTATCGAAATAATGTAATTTCCCATATCGCCATGCAAATGTTGAATCCTTTGTGCCGTCAGGGTTTAAAGGCGATTCAGGTATTTTAATATCAGTAGCAGCTTTTAAAAATTTAGCATAAAATAAATTCGGATTATCAGTAATAATTTTATCACGATAGGTTTCAACCTCCGTATTTAATTGCTTCATTTCCTCCTTTATTTTTTTACCCTCAGGCGTTGTTTCACCGGCTGCATCCATTTTAGTTTTAAGCACATTCATTTCTTCTCTTTTTTGGGATATGAAATTTAAATCTTCATAAAAAATTTTGTTTTCAATTGAACCGCTTACTTTCATATTTTTAACAAAATCAGTAGTATCAGTTTCCATTGAAAATCCGGATTCAAATCCACTGACAATCATTTCAAAATAGCGATTTTTTAAAGATGGTGCTACAACAAGATAAATTCCACCTTGCAACGTATCAATACTTTTTAAAATGGCTTCACCTTTCGAATTAATTGGCACGGTATCAATTACATACTGAGCAGCCCCGTAATGATGTCCAAACATTATAGTAGTATCAGCCAAGCCATGAATTTTTATTTTGAATTCATAACCTTTTAAAGATTGCGCTTGCGTAAACTGAATAAATGCAAATAAAAAGGAAAGGAGTAGAAATTTTTTCATGTACTGTTTTCGTTTAAACTTTTAATGCTTCAAATGCCGGCAAAGCCTCAGCTACCACAAAAATACTGCCGCAGATTACAATCAGGTCATTTTTTAACGCATTTTGAAGTGATGCGGCTAAGGCAGCCTTTACGGATGTGTAACTTTCGCCCTCCAATGCAAATTTTAAAGCCAGTTGTTGTAACGATTCGGCCGCTAAACCCCTTGGTATATCTGGCTTACAAAAATAATAAGTGGCTTTTTTGGGAAATAATGCTAATCCTGCATTTAAATCCTTGTCGTTAACAGCTCCTGTAACAATATGGAGTTGATTATATACAAGTGTGTTTACCTGTTTAAACAGTTGCTCCAATCCGCCGGGATTATGCGCGCAATCGGCAATTGTGAGCGGATTTTCCTGCAATATCTGCCACCTTCCTGCAAATCCTGTGCGTTTTTGCACCTCTTTTAACGCTTCATAAATGGCCTCTTCGGGTATTTCAATCCCTTGAATGCGCATTACTTCCAGGGTTTGAACAACAGTAGCAATATTTTGTAATTGATAATCGCCTGCAAGATCAAGCATGAGATTAGGGTAAGCTAATTGATTCAAATAACTCACATTTAATTCCATGCCGTGGGTATTCCGCTCTAATAATTCAACCTGCACGTTTTCCGGAGCAGGATAAACGGGGGCATTGGCCATTGCTGCAATCTGTTCAAAAACGGGCAGTGTTTCCGGGTGTATTTCTCCTAAAACTACAGGCACATTCCGTTTTATGATACCTGCTTTTTCTGTTGCTATTTTGGGCAAGGTATCACCTAACATTGCCATATGATCGAAACTGATATTGGTAATTACAGAAACAATAGGCAGAATTACGTTAGTAGAATCCAATCTTCCCCCCAAACCAACCTCAACAATGGCAATTTGAACAGATTTATATCTGAAATATTCAAATGCCATGGCAACAGTTATTTCAAAAAAAGAGGGTTGAATAGTTGCAATATGCGGTTTAATTTTTTCTACAAATGTTATCACAAAATCAGCTTCACACATTTTGCCGTTTACACGAATACGTTCTCTGAAATCGACAAGGTGCGGACTAGTATATAAACCTGTGGTGTAGCCGGATTCAGCGCATACTGCAGCCAGCATATTACTTACAGAACCTTTGCCATTTGTGCCTGCAATATGGATTGAAGTAAATTCACGTTGCGGATTACCTAAAATATCCAGTAATTGTAATGTATTAGTTAAATCTTTTTTATACGCAGCAGCACCAACCCGTTGATACATGGGTAAATGTGTATACAGATAATCCAGCGCTTCCTGATAAGTCATCATAAATTACGGAAGCAAATAGACTAAATAATAGTGGTATTTGAAAATGGAACAATTGTGTATAATAAAACAGCGCCTTCGTTTTACTGAAGACGCTGCTCTTTTCATATAATACTTCCGGTCGTGGCGGGAAATATTATTGTAACTTAAAGTGGAATGTAATATATCCGATTTGAGTTTCCTGCGCTTTTGGATCTGCGTTAAAAACCCATTTCATAGCTGCTTCTTTTGATTTATTAATTAAGTTGCTATCAGTTATGGTTGAACCACTTCGCTCATAGTCAGCTTTAATTACTCGACCATTTTTGTCCACATAAATTTTTATGCGGATATCACCAATTTCGTGGTGATCAACAGAAAGTTGACCTTTTGTTTTTGCACTTCTGCCTGACAATGACCAACCAACAGTACCATCATCACCAATTCCTGAACCTACACCCTGATATCCATTTGGGTCACCAGTTTCAACACCCTGGTTACCACCATAGGTTGAAGTTCCTTCACTTGCACCTGTTTGACCGGTGTTTTTACCGGGTCCGGTATATAATTGATCTTTATCAATCGTATTGCTTGGTTTAGTGCTGGTACCGGTTGTAGGTTTAGTTGAGGTATTTTGCGGTTTGGTATTGGTATTATTGTCTTTTACCTTAACCGATTCCTCAGTGTTTTGTGTAATTACTTCACTTTTAACCGGTTGAGAAGCCTGTTGAGCTGCCGGAGCACTGGAACCTGTAGTTTCATTAACACCAAGCCCTGTCATATCCGTACCAAAATCTACCAATAAACCTTCACCTTCCAAAGGCGGATCAGGAGGCATGAAACTGAATAAAAA
Organism: Bacteroidota bacterium; assembly: GCA_016706255.1. Classification (NCBI taxonomy): domain Bacteria; kingdom Pseudomonadati; phylum Bacteroidota; species Bacteroidota bacterium. The sequence goes on from JADJJZ010000029.1 coordinate 128,144, forward strand.
CAGCGTTGCCGTAATAAAACATAAAATTGCCGTAGTTATTAAAAAACTATTCCTTTTCGCAGCGACGTCTTTTTTGATTTCCTGGTTCATAATAAACTTTTTATATGAGATGATTAAACAAATAATATTCCATAATCGAAAGGGTCTTAATTTAGCAATAACCCCATCTTTAAATCCATAAAAGACAGATTATGAAACGCAATTGATAATCAAATAAGTATAAACTGCTCAAATTTACCGGTTTACCTGCCTTTACCGGTAGCATAGGTTTTCACCAAAAAAATGCAATTGTATGCTTAAATAGACGAATTACCGATGTATTTAATCAGTTTACCTTAATTCCTGTTAAAGAAGTCGAAATATCATAGTACCATTGCAGTCCAATTCAAATTACAGGCAGGGAACTAATTTACGTTATTACCGTTTTAGGGAAATTACTCAGGCATTTATGACATCAGCAAAACAACCAATTTTTACCGGTTACCAATGGTTTGTAATCGCAGTTCTGGCATTTTTACAATTTACAATAGTACTCGATTTCATGGTACTTTCACCTTTAGGCGCCATTTTAATGCCTGAGTTAGATATTACTCCGGTCCAGTTTAGTCACTTAGTTTCCGCATACGCTTATTCCGCCTGTATCAGTGGCATTTTAGCCTCTGGTTTTGCAGATAAATTCGACCGAAAAAAAATGTTGCTCTTTTTTTATGCCGGATTTTTAGTTGGAACGGTATTTTGCGGTCTTGCACCTGATTATCATTCCTTATTAATTGCCCGTATTATTACCGGTTTATTTGGTGGTGTAATGGGTGCCGTTGTTTTTGCAATAACTACCGATTTATTTGTTATGCAAGTGCGTGGTCGCGTTATGGGTTTTGTTCAAATGGCATTTGCAGCTAGTCAGGTATTGGGTTTGCCTATCGGCTTGCAATTAGCAAATACCTTAAACTGGCATGCTCCATTTGTTTTAATTGCAGGAATTGGCGCTGTCGTGTTTTTTATAATTCTGATAAAATTAAAACCGATTACCGACCATTTATTAATTCAAAGAAAAGTTTCTCCATTTAAACATTTATGGATGACGATTTCCAGAAAAAGATATCTAACGGGATTTGGCGCAACCGTTTTATTGGCAACAGGTGGTTTTATGCTCATGCCTTTTGGGAGTGCATTTACCGTAAATAATTTGGGAATCGATTTAGAACATATTCCACTGATTTATATGTTTACAGGTGGTGCTACATTATTAGCAGGACCAATAATCGGAAGATTAAGCGACCGAATCGGTAAATACAACATGTTTATTTTTGGAACATTACTATCCATTTTATTGGTATTAATTTATTGTAATTTAGGTATCACACCTTTATGGATGGCCATTGTAATTAATATCATTTTATTTATCGGAATTACTTCTCGAATTATTTCAGCTCAAGCGCTAATGTCTGCCGTTCCTGACCCGCAAGACAGAGGTGCATTTATGGGTCTTAATTCAAGTATACAGCAACTTGCAGGCGGTTTAGCAGCTTCTCTTGCGGGTTTAATTGTTGTAGAAGAAGATTCCGGAAAATTAAGTCATTATCCAATTTTAGGGTATGTAGTTACATTGGCAATGGTAATAACATTAATTATGATGTTTATTATTAACCGCATGGTGAATGCTGATAAAAAAGAACAGCCTCCAATGCCTGCAAACAATCCGGAACTCGCGCAATAAGCAGGATATTTTTATATTTACCAAAACTTTTGGCGCATGAAATTAATTGCAATTTGTTCTTTAGTAATTACTACAATGGTTGTAGCTGTATCTTGTTCAGCAAGTAAATCAGCTGCAAAACCGCTCACTTATACTGAAAATGTAAAACCAATTATTGACGCAAATTGTGCCTCAACCTGTCACAACGCAGGTCGCCCGGCCGGTGGAATTGATTTAACTACTTATGCTAAAGTGAAAGAACACAGCACAACAGGTAAACTTATTCCGGCTATTCAGCATGCCGATGGCGCTAAAGCCATGCCTAAAAAAGCCGATAAACTGAGTGATGCCAATATTGCGGTTATTGTAAATTGGGCTGCTTCCGGTGCGGCAGAATAACTTCTAAACAATGCACACTTCATGTTGCATAAGTAAATATGCGGACTGCAGATATTATCCTCAACTTTGGATTTTATCATGCAAATTACTTCCCACAGGTTTAATACCTACCTGTTATCATTTTTAAAACACGATGTTAAATCCAGTGTTACGGTATTTTTTGTCGCTTTACCACTTTGTCTCGGTATCTCCCTCGGTTGTGGCGCGCCTTTGTATGCGGGACTGATAGCCGGTGTAGTAGGAGGGATATTTGTACCATTGATTAGTCGCTCACAACTCAGTGTCAGCGGGCCTGCAGCGGGATTAACCAGTATTTGTGCTGCAATTATTTTGAGTGCCGGAAATATCGATTTGTTTTTTCTCGCAGTAATGCTGGCAGGTGTTTTCCAAATTTTACTGGGTGTTTTCAAATTGGGCGGATTTACACAATTTATTCCTTCGGCAGTAATTAAAGGCATGCTGAGCGCAATCGGTATCATGCTCATCGCTAAACAAATTCCTTTTATGCTGGGGTACGACCAGCCTGATTTCTGGACGAACCAATTATTTAATATTTTCACCTTTAATCATGGATTTGAACATATTGGAAGTGTGTATCAACATTCATCCGGGGGTGCAATTTTAATTGCCTGTTTATCATTAATACTCTTGATTTTCTGGAAGCGAAATCTTTCTAAAAAAATACCATATCTGCCTTCATCATTTGTTATCGTTTTTTTTGGGGCAGGAAGTGCATTTCTATTAAACAATTTTATCCCTGCACTTGCTTTAAATGATGCGCAGTTTGTTAATATTCCGGAAAATGTTTTTAAAGATGTTCATTTTCCCGATTTTAATTTAATTACTACAGATTCTACAATCTGGAAAAATGCAGTCGTAATATGTTTTGTTGCTTCTCTCGAAACGTTGTTAAGTATAGCAGCAATAGATAAATTAGATCCGTTTAATCGCATCACACCACAAAACCGTGAACTCGTAGCACAAGGTGCCGCCAATTGCGTTAGTGGATTTATCGGAGGCTTACCAATAACTGCTGTAATTGTCCGCAGCTCGGCAAATGCAGAGGCAGGTGCTAAAACAAAATGGTCCGCAATTCTACATGGTGTTTGGTTATTACTGGCAATTATTTTTCTTGCAAATATTTTAAATACCATACCTTATTGTGTTTTAGCCGTTTTATTAATCAGCACCGGTTATAACCTCGCAAAACCAAAAATGATTAAGGCAGTTTACCAACAGGGAAGAGAACAATTTTTACCATTTATTGTAACGTTAGGTGCAATACTTATTTCCGATTTATTAATTGGTGTCCTAATTGGTGTTGTATATGCCATTTATTTTTTAATTAAACATACTTACGAGGCAGGATTTACCATTAAAGAAAGAACGGAAGGCCATACCAAACATTTTACCATCGAGTTGGCTTTAAATGTCAGTTTTCTGAACAAAAAACGTATTCAGGTTATGTTGGATAAACTACCAGTTTATGCGATTGTAGAAATTATCGGAACGGACAGCATTTATATTGACCGTGATGTATTGGAAATTTTCCAGGAATTTAAAACCAAGGCGCATAACAGACATATTCAGCTAATCATGAAGGATATACCCGAAGTGCCGATTATCGAATTACATTAACTAAAACAGGGCAATTAATCACTTACGAACAATAAAAATTTCTTTTTCCGAACCCGACGGGCTACATTTGAGTTGTAAGTTTTCTGGCATTACATTATGAAAATATTAATATCTTATTTAAAACCACACAAGCTGCTGGTTTTCTTTGTTCTGGCACTGGCCGCAATCAATACAGGGTTTTCTTTAATGGACCCTATCATTTTAGGTAAATTGGTAAATCTTGCTGCAGATTTCAAACAACACGAAGCTTCATACGACTGGAAACGCTATTTCAACTCATTTTCATGGAATAGTCCGGGTGTAATTATGTTGCTGTTGGGTTCAGTAACAGTTGCCATGGTAAGCCGTATTGCCAAAAATTTTCAGGACTATTTCCTCAATGTGATTATTCAAAAATTTGGGGCTAAGGTGTTTACCGATGGTTTACAACATGCCATGAAATTACCTTATCAGGATTTTGAAGATCAAAGAAGTGGCGAAACCTTATCCATTTTAACGAAAGTTCGTACCGACGTTGAAAGATTTATGAACATGTTTATCAATGTGCTTTTAGGTATACTAGTTGGTGTTGTTTTTGTTTTCGTTTATGCGGCTTTATTTATTCACTGGTATATTCCGGCAGTATATTTTATTGGTATTATTTTGTTAACAGTGATATCAAATGTGCTGAGTAAAAAGGTGAAAATCATTCAAAAAAATATTGTTGGCAAAACTACTGCCTTAGCTGGTGCTACTACTGAATCGCTGCGCAACATTGAATTGGTAAAAAGTTTAGGTTTAACACATCAGGAAGTGGAGCGGTTAAATCAAAATACCTATAAAATATTGGGCTTAGAATTAACAAAAGTAAAACGTATCAGAAGTATCAGCTTTATACAGGGAACATTTGTGAACACATTGAGACAAATTATCTTATTTATTTTAATGTGGCTGATATTTAAAGATTCAATGGATGCAGGGCAATTAGTTACCATGCAGGTATTTTCATTTTTTGTATTTGGACCATTACAGGATATCGGAAATATTATTTTATCCTATCGGGAAGCTGAAGCATCGCTGAACAATTTTAGTACGTTGATGAATAAAGTACCGGAGGCTCATCCTGAAAATCCTGAACAACTTGGAGATATTAAATCACTTCAGTTTGATGATGTACGTTTTCAACATAAAACTGCAAATAATCCTGCTATCGATGGAATTAGTTTTGATGTAAAGCAAGGTGAAACTATTGCATTTGTTGGTCCTTCAGGCTCGGGAAAAAGTACGCTGATGAAATTGTTGGTGGGCTTGTATCGTCCGCAGGAAGGCAAAATATTATATAATAATATCGACGAAAATTCAATTGATTTTAATGATTTAAGAAATCAGATAGGATTTGTTACACAAGACACGCAATTATTTGCAGGAACCATTAAAGAGAATTTATTATTTGTAAATCCACAGGCAACTGAAGCTGATTTATTGGATGTAATGCAGAAGGCTAGTTGTAATAATTTGCTTGCACGCGCAGAAAAGGGAATTGAAACGGTTATTGGTGAGGGCGGCTTAAAATTATCAGGAGGGGAGAAGCAGCGATTAAGTATAGCGCGGGCGTTGTTGCGCAGGCCGCGTTTATTAATTTTTGATGAAGCTACTTCTGCTTTGGATTCTTTAACGGAAGAGGAAATTTCGAATACCATCAGAGATATTTCAATTCATGGTGAGCAGATTACCATATTAATTGCACACCGATTAAGTACAATCATGCATGCAGATAGAATTTATGTGCTCGAGCAAGGTGAAATGGCCGAAACCGGAACCCACGATAAATTATTGGAATTAAAAGGTCTCTACTACGCCATGTGGCGCCAACAAGTAGGCGAACGCAAAAAATTCACACCTACGATTGTTTAATTACACTTATAATTTCGCTGCCTCAAAATTAATTTGAAGTATGGATTTTTAATTTGTAAAATAAACAACCGAAACGTCGGAGAACACGGGGAAAGGCACGCAAAGTTCATAGAGATTATTGTGTTAAATTCGAAATAATAATTTCAGCAGTGTTTAAAATATGATTGCTAAAAAAAAGTTACAAATAATTTCTCTATGATTTCTGTGTGAATTTCCTCTGTGCACATTATGGTTTAAAAAACTATCTTATTATGAATTAATAACTCTTCTAATACCATCCTTTAAAAAAAGTGTATTAAAATTTATTAATAATCCTAATTTAAAACCGCCTAATTTTACATAGGTTAAGGCTTGTGCTAAATGAACATCATTTAAAACATCGACACTTTTGATTTCAATTACAAGGCATCTTTCAACAACTAAATCTGCACGATAACCACATTCCAATTTTACATCTTCAAAAACAACCGGAATTGCTTTTTCGCATTCAACATGAAAACCTGCCTGTTTAAGTTTATGTGCCAAACAGGCTTTGTAAGTGCTTTCCAATAATCCAGGACCTAATTGTTTATGGACTTCTATAGCAATTCCAATAACTTTAGTTGCAATATCATTTTCTTTCATACATTTTTTTTTAGGGTAAACAAAGATTTGAAAGTCCCTAAAAGAAATTGATTTGAAATCTGTGTTATAAACCTTAAGCGCTTACATCCTTTCCGAAGTTGAATTTGAAGTGTTGATTTTATTTTGTAAAAACAGCCGAAACCGCAAAGAACACAGAGAAAATACACGCAAAGTTCACGGAGAATATTGGTTTAAATTAAAATTACTACCCACAATTTTATTTGAAATTTGATTAATTAGCAGATTACGAATAATTCCTCTGTGACCTCTGCGTGTATTTTCTCTGTGGACTCCGTGGTTAAAAAAGCAATGTGATTAAGGCACAAAAAAAACCACAATAAATACGCTAAATATTTTTGTATTTTTTTTGTGGGTTCTTTTGTGCCTTTTGTTTAACAAAAAAACATTTACCTCGCTTTCGTATAAATACAAATCTGGTCGCCTTCGTGTTTGATGAAAACGATGTTTGCGGTGGCGTCGTAGCGGGTGATGGAGCCATCGGAGTTGCGAACATTTACAAAACCATGGGCAACTAAAATGTTAACAGTTAATGGATAACATTCTTTTTTTACAACTCCACCCGGCAACGCAGAAAACGTTTCCATTAAACCTGTCGTGTTATTGTAGGTAAATGCCAAAATCATATTATCTGCCAATACAACTGTTCCGCCCATATCCGATATATCAGTAGTACCAATTATAATTGATCCCGTATCTGAAATATCTGTGGTGCCAATAGCAACAGCACCTGTATCTGAAATATCGGTAGTGCCAATCGTTTTAGATTGCTGGCCGGTTTTACCAATCTGTATTACATAGTTGTCGCCCGAATGGGTAACCTGAAACGCCTCTGCCGAAATTTTTACCGGTTGTGTTTCAGTTGGTTCGCATGAAGAAAGCCACCATCCCAGCGCCAAAGCCGACAGCAAGGATAAAATTTTAAAATTTTTCATAATGATTTTTTGGGTTGTTATTTGAACTGCTAAGATACTTATCTCAAGTATAAAGCGGCAAACCTAAAATCCTATTATTATTAAACGTCAAGACACCGTATTTATTAACTTTTTGCCCTTGTAACTCAATAAATATAGTATATTTGTAGAAATCATTATTAAACGTCATGATAGCTACAGACGACCTGCTTTCCCTTATTCAAAGTTTGAATCAGACGGAAAAACGATATTTTAAAATTTTCGCCCAACGCCATGTAATCGGTAAATCAAATGCCTATATCAACTTATTTGATGCGGTTGATGCTGCTGGAAAAAAGGGCAATTATGATGAAACTGAAATCAGGAAGCAACTGCACAAAATTATTCCGACCACTTCCTTTGCAGTCGTAAAAAATTATCTCTACAATCTTATTTTAAAAAGTATGCGCGCCTATCATGAGGATGATAACGAAACGCATGCCATAAGCTTACGTTTATTGGATATCGAATTTTTAATGCAGAAGGGCTTGTACGACAAAGCATTAAAATTATTAAAAACGATAAAACAATCAGCACACGCGCTCAACAGAAATTTTATGCTGATTGAAATTCTTTCGTTGCAACGACGTTTAATGCGTCATACCCTCGAAAAAAGCAGCGAAAATACATTGCAAAAATCGTCGGAAGAAGAAATGGCCTGTTTGCAAAATATTACCCTTGAGTTGAAATATCATCACTTATACGACCAGCTATTTGTGATGTTGCAACAGTATTATCAGTTTAGAGATGAACGACTATTAAATAAGGTTCAAAAAATAATGAAAAATCCTCTCCTTGCAAATAGCGAACAGGCAACTACTTTTGAAGCCACCATCATGTACCATCTAATTCATTCAGATCATGCACATTTAATTGGTGATGCTTTTAAATCTAAATATCACCGTCATCAAATAATGGTTGCTTACGAAGCGTATCCTAAAATGCAGCAGGATGAATCATTGCGTTATCTCAATTCCCTCAATAATTATCTGACCAGTTGTTTTCAGATTAACGATTTAGAACAAATAGCCGCTACCCTCGAAAAAATTAAATCTATTTTTCCAACTAACCTCGAAGAGGAATCTCAAATATTTAAAAACAGTACTTATTTAGAGTTACTATTTTATATCCAGACGAATCGTTTCACTGATGCTCAGCAATTAGTACCGGTAATTGAATCCGGATTAAAAAAATTCGGTAGTAAGTTACCTAAAGGCAGAATCCTCACCATATATTACAATGTAGCGGTGTTATTTTTTGTTACCGAAGCATTTGACGAGTGTCTCACTTGGATTAATAAAATAATTTTTGGCGATTGGGAAAATATTCGTCAGGATATACAAGATTCTGCAAAAATTATTCAGATAATTGTCCACTTTGAACTTGGAAATATTGAATTATTAGAAAGTTTAATGCGCTCTACACGTCGCCATTTAAAAGAAACTAACCGTTTATATGAAGTGGAATCATTGCTGCTGCAATTAATGAAAAAATTATTACGCAGTCCCGGTAAAAAGGAGAGAGGCAATGCATTACAAGCCGCCCAATTAAAATTACAACAACTCATTTCCCAATCGGAATCAGCCGTAACGGGAACAGATGAAGTGCAGCTTTGGTTAGACAGCCGAATAAAAAATAAAAAGATTTCTGAAATCATGATTAAATAAAAAAACATCTGCCAGCAAACGCCGACAGATGTTGTAACAGTAGTAAATAAAATACTTAAGGTAAAATAGAAAAACCTGCATATTTATACCCCTGGTGATTGGTTAAACCGTAGGCATAAGTTCCATCATAAAAGAAACTTCGGTATCCAACCAAAGCACGGTCATGTGCATATACGCGAACTGTATATCCGCAAGGATCTAATTTTGTGAGGTCAATACTAAATGCATGTGCAGTATCACCATAGTCGCTTTCACTTGTGCAATTTCTACCTGTTGGTGAAACAATTGTACCTAAAGTAGCTGGTGCAATAAAATGTGACGATGGTTGCAAATCTAAACTCCAGCTATGGAAGTAATCATCGCGCACTTTAACTGAACCGGTAAGTAATGTATTGGTTCCTGACTGATAAAAATTACATTCACCGCCATCAATAATAATATCTACATCATGTAAAGCACTGAGTGGATCACCGGCAACATGTGGATCCGGATTTACTAAAAATCCATCATTATCCAAATGAATGGTTACCACATTGCTGTAAGAAATTATTATCGGATTAAATGGATTGGTAAATGGTTCATCAGTAAATGCTACACGCAATTTATGTTTACCGTTTTTACTTCCTGAACTCCACACAGCAAGTGCATTAAATCGAATAATTTGTAAAGGTGCAGTACTGCCTTTATAACTTAACCATCCACCTGTTAAAGAAGGGTCCTGATCATTTAATACCGGCGATGGAAATCCTTCAATTATAAAACGTTGTTTATCTAAAACCGGATTCCATGATGCACCATCATTATCACTATATTCAACGCGATAATGAATATTATCCGGAGCACCACTGTTGGTGAAATAACCACTCAACATAATTTCACCACCAAATGGTCGTTTTGCATTTGGAAATGGCGCTAAAGGTTCAGCAAGTCCGTCAGCATTAATATCACTAATGCTAATTTCATTTACGGTTGTAATTACAATATCCAAATCACCATCGTTTGTTTTACCCGGACGTAATTGAACTAAAGCATCCATTCTGTTTCCCCAATGGTTTAATACGTTCGGATTTGTTGTTGATGGTAAAGATGCCCATGATAATACCGCACGAATACGAACTACATTTGGCTTGCTGCATGAACGCAAATGTTGTGTAACATCAATCGGTAATGCAACATTGTAATACAATCCTTCAGCAGGCATATTATCTAAATCGTGCACGCGTACTTCAACAGTTCCGAGATGATTATCAAAAGTTCCGTTATTATCCCAATCGGCCCAGAATGCAACATATTCGGATGAGCCGGTGCTGCATAAATCACCACTGTATCCTGAATTCTTTTTAATATGCACAACTGCACCTAATGTATCGGTTGCCGTATTTAAACCAACACAAACCAATTCCTCAAAATTCACATCGGCTTTGTCGTCATTACCAACAATTAATTCAATTAATTTATCATAGTCAACACCAATTTGTGCAATTTCATTTGGCTGATATTTTAATGTGCTTGCCGCAAATGGTTTATCCATTACAAAAGGTGCGATAGAAGTATACAACATGCGGTGCTCAGGTACTTTTGCAGCTTTGTATGTTTTATACAAATGTTCAATTGGCGGAAGGGGAGGTGTTGGTGTTACAAAATCTACTAATTTAGGGATATCAGTAAATTTTGGTTTCGGATAAAATACCAGATCACCGGGATTAAACGGTTTAAAAATGAGTAATGGTTTTAATTGAATATTACGTTCAATTACATTACCATAATTCGGGTGATAGTCAGGGTTGTTGGGGATAGCAAGGTTCCATGATAAAATTGCACGAACGGTAGGAATTACTGCTTTGTTGCAGCCTAAATATTTTTTGTGCGCAGCAGTATCCGGATAAATATATGCCATATACTGAATGGGATGTGCTGTTGGTGTTCCATCAGCAATATTCGCTGCTTTAAAATTGGTCATTCCGGCATCAACAAATCCGGCGCCATCATGGTAATCAATAAAAAAGCGAACATATTCTTTCGAACCGGTTGAACATAAACTGGTGCTGTAACCTGTCGACTGCTTCACACTAACTACAGCTTCCAGTCTGTTGGTTTCAGGATTATAACCCACACAGGTTAATTCTTCCCAGTAAGTAATATAGTTTGCTTTTATTGGAGATGTAAAAACATTTTTAAACAGCAACTGATGCCGTTCATTTAAATACATGCCGATTTCTTTTTCATTCAGCATTAAATTTTTAGAGATACTCATTGTAATTAATTTATTGAGGTTAAAAAACGTAACCCTGAAATTTTTCCGATTGTGCCGGCCACAATGAAAATAATTTCATTCGACAAGGCAAGATTAGCGCAGGATAAATCGGGCGGGTAACTAAAAATATTGATTCAATAAAAAATCAAACAAATGAATATTCTATATAACAAACTGATAATGAGCAGATTAAGCTATAGCATTATTAAAAGTCAAGTTGCAGAAAAGCGGACTGTAAATTATATTTAAAACGAAACGCTTAATAAGTCTGTAAGTCGATTATTTTTCCATTTTTCCAGGTTGTTTTCGAAATAATTTTTCCGGTTTCATCGTATTTCAACCATTCGCCATTTCGATATCCTAAATTAAAATTACCTGATTCATAAATTGAATCATTTGGCCAATAGGATATATAAGGACCATCTGCATAAAATAATTCATATCCTATAGCAATTATTTTTTCTTCCATCGCATTTCCATCAAAAATATGCATAAAATCTGAGCCCCGTTTTATGAACAAATGAGTTGTATATTTTTTTCGTATTCTATCACCGGAATATTGAATAATCAAAGTATCTGTTCCAAGTTCATAAACATACATCGATTTATCAAAATTCTGCAAGGTATCATTGCTTTCATTTTGCATCATAAAAGTAGCTTCTAATAAATCTTGTGTAATGCTGAAAACATTTGAATTAATACGATTATTTAAATCAACATATTGGTTTTTAAACAATTTGTTTTTAATGGCTCCATTTTCCCACAACTCAGTGCAGGCAATCACTCCAGCCTCATCATAATATTCCCACAAACCATTTTTTGCGCAATTGGAAAAATTCCCACTCATGTATTTTTGATTGTTTTCATGCCATGAGTCAAAAGGTCCATCTGCAAGTAAAACATAATATTGCTTTATTGCTGTATTTTCCTCATAAGTTTCTTCATCTAATATCCAAGTGGTATCTGATCGAAAGTGCAACTTAGCCATCATTTGAAATTCGACATTACCAGATGGATAAAAATGTGTAACGGAATAGTTTATACTATCAATTTTTATTAATAAAAAATTGCTGTCAATTGTGTGCTCAAAATGATTCTCTGCAAAACAAATACGGATTGGAATATTTTCTGTATTTGTTGAATTGTTTTGAGCGGATAAACTTAAATAGCAGCTAAAAACAATGGTAAATAAAACTACATATGCTTTCATTTTTTATATGTGTTATTTTGAGGAATTGTAGCTAGTTTTTAGCTAAATAAGTTTTTATCAAAAATAACAACACTTGCTTGTTATTCATAAAGCACATTTTCAATAGGATTCGGGTTTCACATTTCTCCATAGTTTGTTAACGACATTTAACACTCAAAGTGAAACTTTTTGACCTCAAAACGGTTATACTATTGTGTGTTTTCATGGGGATCAGGGGTCGTTCCACGTCAGTGGGCACCCCTGTTTTTATTCGGTTTAATTCTACTTCTAACCCATAGCTTTTCCTGCTTTGTCGCATCAAAAATGTAATATCAGGGTCAAAATAATTTGCATTAATTGAAAATGCAGATAAAATGTTGAAAACTTGACCATTCAAAACCCTTAATTACTATGGTTTAGGGACTAAAATCACTACCTTTGTACTCTCAAAAAATAACCAGTTTTTACACGAGAAAATAAACCAAGCGTAAAAGGAGAAAAAAGACATGTTTGAAGGCGAAAAAATAATTCCGATAAATATTGAGGAAGAAATGAAAACAGCCTACATCGATTATTCGATGTCGGTAATTGTTGCCCGTGCGATACCTGATGTGCGTGACGGTCTGAAACCCGTTCACCGTCGCGTGTTGTATGGTATGAAGGAATTGGGTGTTAACTATGCCAAACCTTATAAAAAATCTGCCCGTATTGTTGGGGAGGTATTAGGTAAATATCACCCGCATGGTGATACATCAGTTTATGATGCCATGGTGCGTATGGCGCAGGAGTGGAGCATGCGTTATCCGTTAGTGGATGGACAAGGTAACTTTGGTTCGGTTGATGGTGACAGTCCTGCAGCAATGCGTTATACCGAAGCACGTTTTTCCAGAATTGCCGAAGAAATGATGGCCGATTTGGATAAAGAAACTGTTGATTTCAGTAATAACTTCGACGATACACTTGAGGAGCCAACCGTATTGCCATCTAAAATACCAAACCTGTTAATCAACGGTTCTTCCGGGATTGCAGTTGGTATGGCAACTAATATCCTCCCGCATAACTTATCTGAAATTTGTGATGGCATTGTTGAATACATTCGCAACAGGGAAATTACCATTCCTGAATTGATGAAGTATATCAAAGGCCCGGATTTCCCGACAGGCGCAACCATTTACGGTATTGAAGGTATTGCAGAAAGTTTTGAAACTGGTCGCGGCAGAATTGTTGTACGCGGAGTTGCCAATATTGAAACTACAGCAAACGGTCGCGAACATATCGTGATTACCGAATTGCCATATCAGGTAAATAAAGCCTTATTCATTACTAAAATTTCTGAGCTTGTTCACGAGAAAAAAATTGAAGGTATTTCTGATGCCAACGATTATTCTGACCGTGAAGGTATGCGCGTGGTAATCGATTTGAAAAAGGATGCCGTTGCTACCGTTGTATTGAATCAGTTATACAAATACACACCGTTACAAAGTTCTTATGGTGTAAATAATATCTGCTTGCATCAGGGCCGTCCAAAATTGCTCAATCTGAAACAGATGATTGCGTATTTTGTCGATTTCCGCCATGAAGTGGTAGTGCGCAGAACACAGTATGATTTGCGTAAGGCTGAAGAACGTGCACATATACTCGAAGGTTTGTTAATTGCCCTCGACCATTTGGATGAAGTAATTGCCCTCATAAGAGGATCAAAAACGCCTGATGAGGCAAAAGAAGGTTTAATGAGTGGTTTCGGATTAAGCGATTTGCAGTCCAAAGCCATTCTCGAAATGCGTTTACAGCGTTTAACCGGCCTCGAGCGCGATAAAATTCGTGAAGAATACAATGAAGTAATGGCGCATATTGCACGTTTAAAAGAAATTTTAGCGAATGAGCCAATGAGAATGCAAATCATTGTAGATGAAACTTTAGAAATCAAAGCGAAATACGGTGATGAACGCCGCACAAATATTGTTGCTGCTGAAGGTGAAATGCGTATTGAAGATTTGATTGAGGAAGAAGATGTTGCGATTACTATTTCGCACATGGGATATATCAAACGCACCTCGCTGACAGAATATCGTGTTCAGGGTCGCGGAGGGAAAGGTGCAAAAGGTGGCGCTACGCGAGATGAGGACTTTATTGAACACATTTTTATTGCCAGCACGCATGATACCATGTTGTTCTTTACACAACAGGGAAAATGTTTCTGGCTGCCGGTTTATCAAATTCCGGAAGGAACCAGAACCTCAAAAGGACGTGCTATCCAAAATATGATTAGCTTACCTCCGGATGATAAAGTAATGGCGTATATCGACATTCATGACCTTGAGGATGAGCAGTTTATAAATAATCATTATCTTGTATTCTGTACTAAAAAAGGTACCATCAAAAAAACAACGGTAGAGGCTTTCAGTCGCCCGCGTGCAAATGGTATTGTGGCCATAAACATTGCTGAAGGTGATGAATTACTCGAAGTGCGTTTGACCAATGGCAACTGTGAAATTATGCTTGCGGTTAAGAGCGGAAGAGCGATTCGTTTCCCTGAGGAAAAGGTTAGACCAATGGGCAGAACAGCAACCGGTGTTATTGGTATAGAATTAGCAGATGAACAGGATGAGGTAGTTGGCATGATTACTGTTGAGAAGGGCGATAAAGAAAAATCTGTTTTGGTTGTGAGTGAAAACGGATACGGAAAACGCAGTCAGCTCGTCGATTTAGAAACCGGTGAACAAGAATACCGAATTACAAATCGCGGGGGAAAAGGTGTTACCACAATTAAAATCACACCAAAAACCGGTGCTTTAATAACCATTAAGGATGTGACAGATAATGATGATTTGATGATTATTTGTGAATCGGGACTGGCTATTCGAATTGGGGTTGAAAATTTAAGGGTGATGGGACGCGCTACACAAGGTGTTCGATTAATCAACTTACGTGACGGAGACCGCATTGCATCTGTTACCAGAACAGAAAAAGATGAAGAAGAAGATGCTCAAATAATTGACGGGGAAATCACCGGAAACGAGGAACAAACAGGAGAGGAGCCTACCGAAACTAACAATATAGAAGAATAACATAAAGAATTGAATATCAATAAATTAAAAATCAAAAAACAAATGAAAATCATATCAGCAATCGTTCTGTCTTTCATGGTATTTACATCTGTTGTAAACGCTCAAAACAGTAAGGTTACTACAGCGGCAAACGCACGTTATGCAGGTGAATACGACAAAGCAAAACAGGCCATTGACGAGGCTATTTTGAATGAAAAAACTTCCGTTCAGGCTAAAACCTGGGTTATTAGGGGAGATATTCATAATGATATAGCAAAAGACACTACCGGCAAATATTCTAATATCGCAAATCCTTTGGATGCTGCTTTTGAATCGTTCAAAACGGCATTAACAATGGAAGACTCTAAAAACTACAAGGTTAAGGTGGCAGAAGGGTTATTTACTACATACAACCTGTTTTTCATGAAGGGTTTAGATGCCTACAATGCCGGAAATATTGAAGATGCGTATAAGAACTTCTACATGGCTAATCAGGCCAATATGATTCAAATGGATGCCAATCCGCTTGCAATCCTTGATACCGGTGTATTTTACAACATGGGTTTAATGGCTGAACGTTTAGGCAAAAATGCTGAAGCTATTGCTGTTTATCAGAAGTTGCTCGATATCAAATACGAGGACAAAGATTTGTATACAAAGCTTTCAAACCTTTACACAGAAGGTGGTAGAGCAGATGAAGCACTCAAAATTCTTGAAGCGGGCCGCGCTGCAATGCCTAATGATAAAGATATTATGATTGCCGAGTTGAACTATTACATCAACGCAAACAAACTTGATATCCTGGTTACAAAGCTGGAAAGCGCGATAGCACTGGATCCTAAGAATACCGATTTGTATTTTGTATTGGGAACTACCCATGGTGAATTAATCAAATTGGATTCAACAAATGGTAAAATGCACTTTGATGCTGCAATAGTTGCTTACGATAAAGCTTTAGCACTTGATCCAAATCGTTTTGACATTAACCTGAACGCAGGCGCTTTGTTTTATAACACGGCAATTGAAATGAACAAGGTGATGAACGCGTTACCACTGGAAAAAGAAAAAGAATACGAATCGCTAAAAGTTGAACGCAATAAACTTTACAGTCGCGCTTTACCGTATTTCGAAAACGCTTACAAAATTGACCCAACAAATACAGATTGTATGTTAGCCTTAAAAGAAATTTATGTTCGTTTAGACATGAAAGAAAAGGCTGATGAAATGAAAGCAAAATTGGGTAACTGATTACAACAATATAATTTGTTTCAATATCATTTGAATAAGGGAGAGCTGATTGGTTCTCCCTTATTTCGTGATATTCTACTTAACATAATGTTTAGTTATGTGGAGAGGCTGTTTTTTCGGGGTTGGGGTATGATTTTTTTAACTACCTTTTTCGAGTAGTTACTTTTAAAAAAATCATACCTACCCGAAAAACAAAGCGCAAAAAATTATCATGTCGCTTTGAGCCGAATGCACATCAACTTCTATTATGTTAATGTAGAAAATCCTAATGAAACTGAACTACAAAATTTAGGAGAGGGGAAGTTAGTAAAATAAGAAATAGCTATACGTTTAATCTTTTAGGAAATTTCACAGGGGAATAGCTGTTATCGGTTTACTAATTGCGCTTTTTGATTATATCTACTAAAAGTGATACAATAAGCAATGTCGCGTAAACGCAAAACATTATTTTTAAAGAAAATATAAAGTGAGTATCGTATCTAAAGGATAGCGCAATTATTGCCGCCATTAAAAATGTGTTTAAATACCCTACTATTACCAAAACTTCAGATATAGATTCTTTTAGATTTTTTGGTCTAAAAAAATAAATATGTGAAGAAACTGCTGCATGTAGAGCAAAAAGAAAGTGATATTGAAATTATTGTTGAATATACTAAATCTATATCATCGTGCCTTGTTACATATAATAAGCACATCCAAAAGAAAGTGTTGTAAGCAAACAGCGTTGCGGCAAGTTTACCATGTTTATTTAAAATTTGTAACCCCTCTAACATTCACCAAACATACAAACTTTTAGGAGCGTGGCAAATTTTGTAGTTCAGTTTCCTTCCTTTTAATTATTTTCTATTTAACATAATGTTTAGTTATGTGGAGAGGCTGTTTTTTCGGGGTTGGGGTATGATTTTTTTAACTACCTTTTTCGAGTAGTTACTTTTAAAAAAATCATACCCCAACCCCGAAAAACAAAGCGCAAAAATTATCATGTCGCTTTGAGCCGAATGCACATCAACTTCTATTATGTTAATGTAGAAAATCCTAATGAAACTGAACTACAAAATTTAGGAGAGGGGGAAGTTAGTAAAATAAGAAATAGCTATACGTTTAATCTTTTAGGAAATTTCACAAGGGGAATAGCTGTTATCGGTTTACTAATTGCGCTTTTTGATTATATCTACTAAAAGTGATACAATAAGCAATGTCGCGTAAACGCAAAACATTATTTTTAAAGAAAATATAAAGTGAGTATCGTATCTAAAGGATAGCGCAATTATTGCCGCCATTAAAAATGTGTTTAAATACCCTACTATTACCAAAACTTCAGATATAGATTCTTTTAGATTTTTTGGTCTAAAAAATAAATATGTGAAGAAACTGCTGCATGTAGAGCAAAAAGAAAGTGATATTGAAATTATTGTTGAATATACTAAATCTATATCATCGTGCCTTGTTACATATAATAAGCACATCCAAAAGAAAGTGTTGTAAGCAAACAGCGTTGCGGCAAGTTTACCATGTTTATTTAAAATTTGTAACCCCTCTAACATTCACCAAACATACAAACTTTTAGGAGCGTGGCAAATTTTGTAGTTCAGTTTCCTTCCTTTTAATTATTTTCTATTTAACATAATGTTTAGTTATGTGGAGAGGCTGTTTTTTCGGGGTTGGGGTATGATTTTTTTAACTACCTTTTTCGAGTAGTTACTTTTAAAAAAATCATACCCCAACCCCGAAAAATCAAACGCTTAAATAAAATTATGTCGTTTGAAAGCCGAATGCACATAACTTCTATTATGTGTAACGTAGAAAATGCACAATCAAAAACAAAAAATAAATTAGGGGATGATGATTATATAGATATTGATAAAACAAGGCAAAACCCTGCTTTTATATTTATATCTAATATGTATTTTTTAGGGGCTTTGGGTTTAATTATTTATGCCGCTTCTGAATACATCTCTTACCTTAGCAGAAGCTAACGCCATAACATAAACAACTATACATATTTTCAATGAGAATATAAAATTTGTATGGAATCTAAATGATAAAAATGCTATTATAGACATTACAAATGTATTTGCATATGCAACAATCATCATTATTTCATAAGGCTCTTTTTTAATTTCGTGGTTTTTTGGTAAAACATATAAGTAGGTAATGTAACTACATGCTGACGCACATGATGATAGTGCAATAGAAATTATTATGCTTTCAATCAAGTCTAACTCATTGTGATTTGTAACATAAAGTAAGCAAAACCAAATGAGGGAATTATAAAGTATAAAAGAGGCAACTTGTTTGCCCATTTTATTTAATATCTGAAATGCGTCCATTCTACAAACATAAACCAATCCACACGCATAACACAGAAGCGTTGGCAATTTATTTTTTGTTTTATTCCTTTTTCCTATTTTCTACTTAACATAATGTTAATTATAGGCAAATAGCTAAATAATTGAATATTAATTTCAAAGAGCAATTATTTTTTCGGTTGAAGCTGCTGCGAATTAAAGGGAAAATCCTTAAATTTATGCTTTAATTCGCAGCAGCTTCAACCGAAACCGCTATTTGCCTATAATTAGACGCTATGTTAAGTAGCATTTTTAAAGGAAGGAATTAAAACAAAAAACCCCGCCACTCTAAATGACAGGGTTTGCATTCAAAATATCCGGCACGAGCTTGATGCACTCTTGCAATACCTTTTCTAACATTTTAAACTTTAAAAGATGAGCCAAAGAAGAACCGACTTCTATCGGTGGCTAAAAGTATTGCTGCCGTTTATTATTCTGTTAACAATTATGATTACAAAGCCCCCGCAAGGGGGTATTTTTATTTTAATTCAATGCGATAGCTACTCAACATAACGCAATACATTATAGGCAAATATAAGTTACCTCGAAACAGGCCGAAAGTCAATGAATTCAATGTGTTTAGACAGATATGCATCGTTGGCCATAATCACATTATGAAACATCTGTAAACAAAAAATCCCGGCTGTTACACCGGGACTTCACTTGTATGCAGAGGGATAATTTTAGGATTTTACAAACTTGAAACTTTGTGTTTGATTGTTAATTTGTGTCGTCAATAAATACATTCCGGGTGGTAACATTTCGATATCAATTTGTAATAAGTTATCCAGTTCGAAGGTTGTATTTAAGCTTTCAATTGACTTACCGGTGATGTCGCTTATTGTATACATTACCGATGTTCCTGAGGCACCGTTTAAAACAACCATCAGTTCATTATTGGCAGGAACCGGATAAACAAATTCATTGAATTGAGTTTCAGCCTGAGTAGATTTTAC
This sequence comes from Bacteroidota bacterium, assembly GCA_016706255.1. Taxonomy (NCBI): domain Bacteria; kingdom Pseudomonadati; phylum Bacteroidota; species Bacteroidota bacterium. The sequence goes on from JADJJZ010000029.1 coordinate 148,074, forward strand.
CGTAAGCCAATCGCCATAAATTACCTGCTCATTATTGAAATGAGATACAATACGATAATAAACAGGGTCTGAAGCTGTATAATCATCAAACCATTCATACATGGATTGTTCAGCTGCATTTACAGCGGGAATTGCTGCTATCACTTTGGAATCGAGTTTGTTGGTACTGCGTTCTACCGTAAAATCGGCACCTTCAAAAGCAGCATCGTTGAGCCAGTAAATACGATTAGCATTGTCATTACGCTCTACATCACCATCTCCATCCAAAGGATTAACTACGTTAAAATAGTAGGTAAGCAGCTTGCCTTTAAATTTCACTTTAAACGTCCAGATACCGGTGTTTCCAGCAGGTAATACAAAAGACCAATACCAATAGCTCGCCATATACGATAGCGGAAAAGTATAATTCCATTGCGTCCACAAACTGCCGTCAGGTTTGTAAATCTGGTAAAAAGCGTGTTGTCCGGCCAGGGTTTCAGTGAAATAGCTGAAAAAGTAAACCAGACTGCCTGGGTAATACGTATCACAAATATTGGTGATATCCATATTCGGGCAGGCCATAAATGTTGGTGGTGCGCAATGGGTATAGACTGCATTTATTTTAGAATTATAATAAGGTGTAGGATCTTTCCACCAGTTGGTTCCACCTAAAGCGTTGCAGGGACCGGCATTTGGGTCGATGAGGTTGCCGGCTGCATCATACACTTCAAAATGTAAATGCGGACCGGTTGACTGGCCAGAACTGGCAACAACACCTAAATATTCGCCTTTATTCACCCAGGCACCAACCGGTTTTGCAGTCAGCGAGCTATTTTTCATGTGTCCGTACCAGGTTACAGAGCCATCGTTATGCTGGAGATAAACTGCATTCCAGTCGCCACCACCAAATCCGCAATTCATATCGAAATTGCCATCTTGTTTAAATGTAATCCAACCGCCTTGAGCAGCTACAACCTGAGCGTAATTTCCGGCAACCAGATTCCAGCTAAATGGCCAAATGGCAATATCCTGACCCTGGTGATTATAACCGGGAATATCATAAGTTCTGGATCCGCAAGCATAGTCCAAAACCGCACCCGCAGCGGGGTTTTCGTCCACAAAATTGCTGTTCCAGTAAAAGGCATTCCAGTTGTAAACGAAATCACCAACCGACAGTTTTAAAGGATAACGGAAACCTTCACCGGGAACAATTCCGGCCACCGGCGCTTCAGGAATGATTCCGAGCGCTTTTAATTTGGCGGTGTTTTTATGAATCTGGTCCCAGATTGCCGTGCGCTGCATTTCCGTTAATTCATCGTGAATTCCGCCATCATTAAATCCGTCGTATCCGTCAGGAGGGAGCTCCTCTCCCATTTCCAGACTTACTTCCATTTGCGCTGCTTCGTCAGTCTGAGCAGCTTCAAACATGGTCTGGGCTTTAGTTTGCAGTATTCCAACTGCAATTGCAACAAACAGTAAAAATCGTTTTTTCATAAGTTTAAGGTTTAAATCGGCCTCTCAGCCAATGGTGAATGAATGCAGCAAAAAAACGGTGGATTTTAGCTCCGGAAAAACCATTTTTAGGTAGTTTAAGGAGGTTTGAGGCAGCTCTTTCATAGATATTTGTATTCAGATAAAGCTTTTACCGAATATTAAATTTTAATCTACCCTAAAATATGCAATCTTTTATAATTTATAAATACTTGTATTTCAATGTAATATAATACATTATCTACACTAATAAATGGTTGCATTGTGTTTTGCCATTTTTCAGGTTAATCATTGGACTCCGACAACGAAATTGGGATACTAATCGTCTAAGGTGTATGGCTCAAACCATTAAAGCGGATTCCACATTCCAGTTGGTTAAATCTTTAACCCGGAATGAAAAACGGTATTTCAAACTGTATTCCGGCATTACAAAAGGCAGTAAAAATTATATGCGGATTTTTGACCTGATGGAGCGGCAAAAGGAATATGATGAAGCGTTGCTAAAACGTAAACTTTCAGGTGCTGCTTTTGCTGAGCAACTCACCTATGAAAAGTATTATTTGCGCAAGATGATACTAAAGGCTTTGCGCGCATATCACGCTGCTAACGATAACCGGTTCGGTAACACCATCAGCGATTTAGAAATACTCACTGAAAAAGCAATCCCGGAATTATTTCTTCCCATGGTAAAAAAGGCTAAACTGGAAGCTTTATCAAAAGATACACTTGCCGAGTATATTTTATTGAGTAGATATGAATTGCGTTTTGCCGGAAATATGCAAATGACAGACTGGTTTATCAGCCATATGGATGATGGATTTACAGCTGAAATGCAGTTAATCGATAATTACAAACACGCATTGTTTATCCTCGCCAAATACAATGAACTGAATTTAATTGAAGCCAAGTATCGATTTACTGATAAACGAGCATTTCAGGAACGTATCCGGAAAATTACGGATGATGTCTTGTTTGAAGGATTATTGGATAAATTACCACTAAAGGCACAAATTACGTATTTCAACTTTTTCAGTCAATATTATGCTGTGCAATATCGGTTTGAGGAATCTTATGCTGTAACGCGTGAACAGATGACATTTATCGAATCAAAACAGCTTACGCCAAAACAAATCGGCTTATTTAATTATCCGGTTATGATTATGCGCAATATTGAATCTTCACGCAGACTTGAAAAATATGATGAGTCGTTAACCTGGTGTGTTAAATTGTTAGAAGTAATTAATGGAACGGAATATCATCAGGCCAAAGCCCTAAAAGACCAGTTTATGGTAGTATATCTGGATGCAATGATGAATAACTATAGTTTAGCTGCTGAATATCATAAATGCCTTCAGTTTTATGATGACCATCTCGAAGCCTTTAAACAACTTGATTCAATAGGGGGTGTAAATCTTCAAATTGCCATTCACTTTTATAAAGCGTGTAGTTATTTTGGATTGAAGGAATATCGTTTGGTTTTAGATGAATTGTATTTATTATTTGCATTAGAAAAAGCCACACCATTTGCCTATCAGATTTATCCGGCCCGTGTAATTTATTTGCTTACGCATTTAGAGTTGGGGGATATTACTTATTGTGTAAATTATTTACGTTCCTTTAAACGCTATTTCGATAAAATTCAAACCGATCATAACACGATAAATTTCATCACTAAACTGGTAAAAACCTATATCAAAATCAGTTACAGTAAAAAGTTATTCGCAAAAAAATATCCTGACTGGATAGCGCAGATTGCACAAATCAGTCAGGATAATTTTGAAAAAGAATTTTTATTAAATTGTCAGCTCGAAAAATGGCTGCATCAAAAATATCATAATGTTTCGCCTAACCATTTATAAAATTCACGTTGCCAGGCCAATGCATTCTGACATTTTAATACCCAGTGGTTTTCATCAGGAAGATATACAAACCGCGATTTAATACCACGCAGTTGTGCAGCTTGAAATGCTTGAAACGCCTGATCTTCGGTTGTACGATAATCTTTACCACCCTGATAAATTAAAATTGGTGTATTCCATTTATCTACATAATTCATTGGATTAAATGTAGAATATGATTTATCCTGTTCACCGGAAGTCCAGTAAGGGCCGCCCATATCCCAATTTGCAAACCACATTTCATCTGTAGTTCCGTAAAATGATTTCAAGTTAAATAATCCGTCGTGTGCTATAAATGTTTTAAAACGGCCATTATGTGTTCCGGCCATCATATATACGCTATATCCGCCATAACTTGCGCCAACTGCTCCACATCTGTTTGCATCAACATAAGGTAAAGTTTTAGCATAATCAATTGCACTGTAATAATCATTAATTGCCTGACCGCCCCAGTCGCCACTAATTTGTTCATTCCATTCAGTTCCATGTCCCGGCATACCGCGACGATTTGGTGCAACAACAATATAACCTTGTGATGCCATTAACTGGAAATTCCATCTAAACGAATAAAATTGTGTAAGTGCACTTTGCGGTCCGCCCTGACAATATAACAAGGTTGGATATTTTTTATTTGGATCAAAATTCGGTGGATAAATAAACCAAACCAGCATATCTTTTCCATCAGTTGTTTTTACCATTTTTCGTTCTGTTTTACACATACCGATTTGGTCGTATTTAGCCTGATTGGTTGTTGTGATTGCAGTAATATCACCTTTAGCAATATCCACTTTAAAAATTTCTGCTGCATGATTCATGTCGGTGCGGGTAACAATTAATAATCCGTTTGACTCACCAACAACACCGGTAATATCAAAATCACCGCTGGTAATCTGACGAATTGGATTACGTTTTTTTCCACCTTCATCCACTTTCATCATACTATTTGTAACATCAAGTTCAAATAGTTGTAAGGTACCGTTTATTGCACTAGTGAAATAAATATATTTACCATCATTACTCCAGCGAATTGATTCAACCGATTCGTCATAAGATGCAGTTACATCAATTTTCAGATCAGATTTTCTATCCAAAATAAAAATGCGGTTTTTATCTGCTTCATATCCATCGCGTTCCATACTCAACCAGGCAACTTTGCTACCGTCAGGTGAAATGTTCGGACTCATATCATAGCCTTGCATACCTTCAGTAATATTTTTTGTTTTTCCTGTTTCAATATCGTATACAAAAATGTCGGTATTTGTACTTGTTGTATAGGCAGTACCTGTTTTTTGTTTAGTAACATATATAATATGTTTACTATCCGGATGCCAAACCATATCTTCAATTCCGCCAAAAGGCATTTGCGGGCAATCATATAATTGACCGGCCATAATATCTTTTTCGTTTATAATTTTTCCTGATTCCATGGTTGCAATAAACAGGTGGCTATATGCACCATCTTCCCATGTATCCCAGTGACGATAATTTAAATCGTTGTACACTTTAACCGATGCATTTGGCAGGTCTTTATACATATCGCTGGAAGCAATTTTTTGCAACTGCACATCTTTAGAAAATAAGATATGTTTACCATCGGGTGAAAAGCGGATATTGCTGATTCCACCATCATAATCGGTAAACTGAATCGGATTTGAGCCATCCCATTCAGCCTGCCAAACCTGGCCTTTATATAAATAGCCCATTTTGCCATTGGGCAATGTAAATACGCCTGACTCACCACCTTTAGTTTTAGTGATTTGCATCGGCGATTTGCCTGTAAAATCAACACTGAACAAGTCGCGTTCACTTGTACCTGTTGCAATATCGTAATTGGTAACCCCGTAAATAACTTTTGCGCCATCAGGAGTAAGGGTTTCTGCTCCTACCCTGCTGAGGCTCCAAAGTAATTCAGGCGTTAAGGGTTGTTGCGCCTGCACTGTGTAACCACAAACTGCCAACAGCATTGCGAAAAAACTTTTTCTCATGTAATTGTATTTTACGCGAAGATAACCTGCTCCGGCGAATTTTAGCGGAAATAGCCTGTTACATATTGTTAAAACACGAAATTAATCAGTGGTTTATAATGTAGCCCCAGCTGCAGGGCGAGTGTAAAAATGGCAAGACAAACATAAAGCCATTTTCTTACGAATATTTTCACATTTTTACGATTCCAATGTATACCCACGGATTCAAGTAAACTGGCATAAAACGTCATGTTTTCATCTTCCGATAAATCGTGTTTTACGTTCATGAGGCAGCGGTTAAATACCAAAAATTGCAGTAATACAATCGCATAAGCGGTTATCATTAAATACCATGGAAATATAAACGGGCCGACCCATGCAGTTAGTGTAATGATAAAATGTAATACAAACCAGATATAAGACGGTAATGATCTTGGGGCAGATGAATTTTCCATATTAGCTAATAAGTAACACCATTATTGTTGATTTCCGATTAAAATTAGGATTTTTAATTTACTTTGCAACAGATGCACTACTTCGAACATTTAAATCAGGATGCCAAATTAGCAACGTTGATTTCCGGACATGCGGGATTTAATCTCTCCCCAAAAAAAGACATTTGTTTCTATTTATGTAATTCGATTATGAGTCAGCAACTCAGTGTAAAAGTTGCCGATGTTTTTCATAAACGATTTTTAGCATTGTATGGAAATAAAAAACCATCTGCCCAACAAATTGTTGACACACCATTTGAAACCTTGCGCAATATCGGATTGTCGAATGCTAAAGCAAACTACATTAAAAACGTTGCTGAATTTGAACTGGCGTTTGGCATGAATGTTAAAAAATTAAATAAAATGAGCGATGATGAGATAATTGATTATCTCACCCAAATAAAAGGTGTCGGCCGTTGGACAGTTGAAATGTTATTGATGTTTGCTTTAGGTCGTGAAGATGTATTTCCTGCTGATGATTTAGGCATTCAACAAGCAATGCAAAAAGTGTATGGAATAAAAAATAGCGATAAAAAGCTGATGCTAAAAAAAATGAAAAAAATAGCTGCAAACTGGGCACCTTACAGAACGTATGCGTGTTTGCATTTATGGCATCATAAAGACAGTAAATAAAACTGCCGGTGGTTGTCCGGCAGCTTATTCAAAACCCATGAAAATCACGGTTTATTTTATTCCGGATTTTGCTGCTAAACTAGTTAGCTGATAATTACTTTAAAGTGATATCTGTTTATATAGTAACTGATAAATATTCTAATTCACAACATCTATAAAAAATAAAAAAGCCGCAATAATATTTATTGCAGCTTTAAAATGATTTGATAAAATTTATAAGGTTGCTTTATCCGATTTCGCTGTGCTTGAACATTTTGAAGGTGGACAGTCTGAAGTTGCCGGGCAATTTGCAGACGCTTCCTGAGTTGCATTTGTTTTGCTGTAAGGACAGGTTGCTGCTTTTTCAGTGCTGCAATCTGCAGGTGCACAATGTTCAGGGTTTGTTGCAGTTGTTGAAACCTGCTCAACAGGAACAGTATTTACTTTTGCATTACTATTATTGCTGAACGACATGGCAAATAAACCTACCATTAAACCGGTAAGCACTACAAATGAACCAATCAGAATTTTCTTTTTCATGTTTCGTTATTTTGATTAAAGATACGGTTTTTATCAATAACGCTAAACACCTGTAATAAATTTTAATAACAGGTTTAGTTTAAAAGGCGTCCGATTAGCAAATTCAGCACGATTTATGGAGATTTGCAGTATAATAAACAGTGATATGATTAAAAAGACCATACTTACCGTTGTTACCGGATTGCTTGCTACGACTATGTTTGCGCAGCAATCGGAGGGTGACAACCTTTACGGAGTAACCACAATTGGCAGCTCCGAAACTGCAGGTGCAGGTGTTAAAGATGAAGATTTCAAGTGGATGATAGACCAGTTTGCCGATATTGGCGTATTGCGTTATCAGATTCCGGGATGGGAAAAGCTTACTTTGAACCAAAAATTGCTGGTATACTATCTTTCTCAAGCCGGTTACGCAGGTCGTGACATTATTTGGGACCAGAATTACCGCTACAATCTGGAAATTCGTCACGCTTTGGAAAACATTGTAAAAAATTACCAGGGCGACAAATCAGGAGCTGACTGGAATAATTTTATGGAGTACACCAAACGTGTGTGGTTCAGTAATGGTATTCACCATCATTATTCATCTGATAAAATAATGCCGGAATTTTCAATAGAATATTTCAATACTTTATTAACTGCAACAAAAACTAAACTGGATGAAACAATAGTTAAAATTATGTTTGATCCGAACGTTGATAATAAAAAAGTAAATCTTGACCCAACAGGTGATTTATTATTAACCTCAGCAACAAATTTTTATGCACCGGATGTTTCACAATTGGAAGCAGAAGCATTTTATGCTAAAATGATTGACCCTAAAGATTTAACTGCAATATCACACGGTTTAAACAGTAAGTTGGTGAAAACACCGGCAGGTTTAGAAGAACGTGTATATAAAGTTGGCGGGCAGTACAACGATGCTATTGTTGAAATTGTTGGTTGGTTGAAAAAAGCATTACCTGTTTGTGAAAACGACTTACAGGCTTATGCATTAAAATTATTAATTGAATATTATGAAACGGGTGATTTAAGAAAATGGGATGAATATAATATTGCCTGGGTAAATGCAACACAAGGTGATATTGATTATATCAATTCATTTATTGAAACATATAATGATCCTTTAGGTTACAGAGGTACATTTGAATCGATAGTTGAAATAAAAGATTTTGATGCATCTGAACGCATGAGTGTAATGGCAAAGCACGCTCAATATTTTGAGGATAACTCACCGATAATGGATGCGCACAAAAAGAAAAATGTTGTTGGTATATCTTATAAAGTTGTGAATGCAGCATCTGAAGCAGGCGATGCTTCTCCGGCAACACCAATAGGTGTTAATTTACCAAATGCTGATTGGATAAGAGATTCAATTGGTTCAAAAAGTGTGAGCTTGGGTAATATTGTTTATGCTTATGAAAATGCTGGCAGTTCAGGTATTTTAGATGAGTTTTGTTATTCTGCGGCAGAAAAAGAACGTGCTATGAAATACGGTGCGCTTGCAGGAAAAATGCATACTGCAATGCACGAAGTAATTGGTCACGCCAGCGGGCAAATTAATGACGGTGTTGGTTCAACAAAAGAAACTTTAAAAAATTATGCCAGTGCTTTGGAAGAAGCCCGCGCCGATTTAGTTGGATTATATTACATCATGGATCCTAAATTAATTGAGTGGGGATTAATTCCGAATTTAGATGTTGCGAAAGCACAATACGACGGTTATATCCGCAATGGTTTATTAACTCAGTTAAGAAGAATTGAACCGGGTAAAACTGTTGAAGAATCACATATGCGCAACCGACAAATGATTGCTGCATGGGCTTTTGAACGTGGTAAAGCAAACAATGTAATTGAACGCAAATTCGAAAACGGCAAAACTTATTTTGTTATTAATGATTATGAAGCGTTGAGAAAAATATTCGGTGAATTATTGCGGGAAGTACAACGAATTAAAAGTGAAGGTGACTATGAAGCAGGTAAAGCATTAATTGAAGGTTATGGTGTGCAGGTTGATGAAGAAATGCACAAGGAAGTATTAAGACGCACTTCGAATTTAAATATTCCACCTTATTTTGGATTTGTAAATCCGCTTTTAACTTTAGTAAAAGATGCTGAAGGAACCATAACAGATGTAACAGTAAGTTATCCTGATAATTTCGTGCAACAAATGTTGTATTACGGTGAAACTTATGATTTTCTGGTTCCCGGAAAACAATAACATTCGATAAATCATTTTAAAGCCTGTTTTTGTAATGAAAACAGGCTTTTTTGTTGTTAAAATTCAGGATTGGTGACTAATGTCATATTTATAAACGATGACCTGTAATAGGTTTGCAGTATAAAAAATAAGAAATATGATATATAAACGTAACGCTTCAGATTTTATGACCCCGAATGTGATTGTTGCCGGAGAAAACAATTCGTTTGATCAGGTAATGACCTTTTTTACCACGCATAAAATTCAACACTTGCCGGTGGCAGAAAATAATAAAATAATAGGCATCATCAGTATCAAAGATATGCTGTCATTTATGGCTACCCAATTAAAGGAAAATCCGAGTGTTGATAATGCTATGCTAAACACCAATTTTACGGTTAAGTCGGTAATGACTGCAAACCCGGTAACGGTTGAACCGGAATCATCACAAAAAGAAATCCTTGAAATACTTGCTGCCGGTAAGTTTCAGGCAGTTCCTGTGGTTAGAAACGGTGAGATAAAGGGTATCATAACCAATAAGGATATTACCCGCATTTACCATTATGATGCTACCCACTTAATCTGATAGCAAAAAAGGGGTCTCCCCTTGTCAAAAAAATGTAAAAAAATTTCTCTAAAAATTGGGAAAATTCAAAAAGGCAGTTATATTTGTACTGTTTTTAAGGGATAAACAAGCAGCAAGCGACCCGAAAGGGTCAATTGCTGTTTTTCTTTTATAGCTATTCCCACTCCTATTTTTCCAATTTAACTTTATTGTTTGTAACAGCTAAAAGCCACGCCATTCCTGCGATTGCGGCTAGTGACGATGCGATAAGTACAGCAAGCTTAGAGCTGGCAATCAGTGTTTCATCGGTATACGCCAGCATGCTGATAAAAATGCTCATGGTGAACCCAATTCCACCCAAAATAGCGGCACCCGTTATCAACTTCCAATTTACCCCTTCCGGCAGTTTTACCCATTTGAAATATACAGCTACCGCAGAGCAAAAAATAATGCCAATCGGCTTTCCCAATACCAATCCTACAATGATTCCAAGAGAATGATTTTCAGTGATATGTGACAATAAACCGGGATTAATAACTATAGCGGTGTTTGCAAGTGCGAACAATGGCAAAATAAAATAAGCAACAGGTTTATGTAAAAAATGCTGCATTTTATAGGAGGGCGATGATGATGAACCATCTCTGAAAGGAATGGCAAAAGCCAATAATACACCGGATAACGTTGCATGAATACCACTTTGCAGCATACAATACCACATGATTAATCCAAGTATAATATATGGCGGGAGTTTTTTTACATTTTTTTTGTTGAGTATTAATAACACACAATAAATCACACCCACCAGTAAAAGATAATTCCAGTTAAGTGATTCCGTATAAAAAATGGCAATTACGATAATTGCACCAAGGTCATCGATAATTGCTAATGCGGTTAAAAATATTTTTAAACCAAGGGGAATACGTTTTCCTAAAAGTGATAACATTCCCAATGCAAACGCAATATCAGTTGCCATAGGAATTCCAAATCCGGATTGATCGGGTTCATAAATATTTACAGCTATGTATAAAAACGCAGGAACCAACATCCCTCCTGCTGCGGCAACAACAGGCAACAACGCTTTACCGGGTGATTTTAATTCACCAACATATATTTCGCGTTCTATTTCTAATCCAACCAATAAAAAAAATACGGTCATTAATAAATCGTTTATCCAATGCGATAAACTCATATTGGCAATTTCATAATGCCAGAAATGTTCGTATGATTTTCCGATTGCGCTATTCGTAAGCAGTAAAGAAATAATTGCGCAAGCTAATAATATCAACCCACCGGCACTTTCACTCTTAAAAAAATCACTGAATAATTTTGAAATTCGCATTCACTAAAATACAAAAAATATTCAGAAATAAAATACGGTAGTAAATTAATTGTGTTAGCAGATGTTAAAATTTTTTATAATCTGCAATATTAATTACATGATTACAATAACTATATTCGCGTTCCATGTTAGAACCGGTAATAATAATTTTATTTGCTTTTGCAGATTCCACTAATTGTAAATACCAGTCTACACCGGCTTGATCGAGATTTGTAGTTGGCTCATCCAGAATTACAATTTTATTGTTACTCATTATTGTGGTTAATAATTTAACCCGTTGTTTCATGCCGGATGAAAACGATTTTATTGCTTTATTTTTTTGTTTTTCTAAACCGGATAATTGTAATAATGCTTGTGTTGTATGTTGATGTATAGGTTGTTTGAAAGCAAAATGGAATTCCAGTAATTCCATCAAAGTAAATTCATCAATCAGGTCGATATAAGGAGCGGTAAATGTGATTTCGCGATAAATATTTTCTACAGGAATTATGGTGTTATCTTCATAAACAATTGTACCTTGAGAAGGAGAAAGTTGACCGGATAACACTTTTAGTAAAGTAGATTTTCCTGAACCATTCGGACCTGTTAATGCGTAGGCATTGCCTGATTCAAATGTATATTGCATATCACGAAATATCCATTCGTAATTAAATCTCTTGGATAAATTGGATACAATTATTTTCATTCGTTAATATGGCGGAAGCCTTTCATAACACCCTCTTTCGAGTTGCGGATAAAGGTAACAATCATATCGCGTTCGGCAGATGCAGGAACTTCTGCTTCAATAATATATAATGCCTTAGTTACATTGTATCCTCTTACAAAAAGCAAACGATAAATATCCTGAATATGCTGAATGGATTCTGCACTAAAACCTCTTCTTCTTAAACCAACAGAATTTACACCAACATAACTTAATGGTTCACGACCTGCTTTTACGAAAGGCGGAACATCTTTACGCACTAATGAACCACCTGCAATAAATGCATGTGCTCCAATTTTAATAAATTGCTGAACGGCAACCAATCCTTCTAAAATAGCCCAATCACCAACTTCAATATGACCTGCAAGGTTAACTGAGTTTGCAAGAATTACATTATTACCAATAATACAATCGTGTGCAACGTGCGAATACGCCATTAATAAACAATTGCTGCCAACAACAGTTCTGAATGCGTATTTTGTTCCGCGGTTAATGGTAACACATTCACGAATTGTTGTATTATCACCAATAACCACTTCAGTATCTTCACCTTTATATTTTAAATCCTGAGGCACCGCAGAAATAACAGCGCCGGGAAAAATTCGGCAATTTTTTCCGATGCGCGCACCGGGCATGATATTTACGTTTGGTCCTATCCAGGTACCTTCACCGATAACTACATTTTTTGAAATTGAAGCAAATGGTTCAATAACCACATTGTCGGCTATTTGAGCTTGGGGATGTACGTAGGCTAATGGTTGATTCATTGATTTATATGACGCTTTACAACTTGTGCAGTTAATTCACCTTCAGTTACAATATTATTGCCGACATAAGCAGTAGCTTTCATTTCGCAAATACCGCGGCGTATCGGATTAATTAATTCCATTTTTAATAATAAACTATCGCCTGGTAATACCTTGCGTTTAAATTTAACTTTATCTATTTTAAGGAAATAAGTATCATAATTTTCAGGATCAGGCACTTTGCTCAACACGAATATTCCACCGGTTTGAGCTAAAGCCTCAACTTGTAAAACACCGGGAAATACAGGATTGTTCGGAAAATGTCCCTGAAAAAATGATTCGTTGAAGGTGATATTTTTAACGCCTACAATATGATTTTCTCCCATCTCAATAATTTTATCCACCAATAAAAACGGATAACGGTGCGGGAGCATTTTTGAAATTTTATTGATATCGTATAACGGTTCTGCTTTTAAATCATAAACCGGTACGTCTACTACATTTTTGCGTTGTTTGTAATAAGCTTTTATTTTTTTTGCAAATTCAACGTTACTTGGGTGGCCGGGGCGACTGGCAATTATTTTACCTCTGATTGGTTTACCTGCCAATGCAAGATCACCAACAACATCTAATAATTTATGTCGCGCGGGTTCGTTGTTCCAGTGTAATTCGAGATTATTGAGAATACCTTCCTTTTTTACGCTAACAGAATCTTTGTTGAACATACGTTTCAACTTTTCCATTTCTTCGGAGGTAACTTCTTTATCTACAATTACAATTGCATTATTTAAATCGCCACCTTTAATCAAATTGTTTTCATACAACATTTCAAGTTCATGTAAAAAACAAAATGTACGACTATTGGCAATTTGACCTGAGAATTCAGAAATATGATCCAGTGTAGCATGTTGTTTACCAAGTACTTTTGAATCAAAATCGATCATAACCGTAACCTGATAATCATCAGAAGGCATAACCGTTATTTCAGTTTTACGCAGTGGGTCTTTGAAGGTAATATTTTCGTTTATAACAATATATTCTCGTTCAGCATCTTGCATTTCCATTCCAACGCTCGATAAAGCGCGAATAAATTCTTTTGAAGAGCCGTCCATGATTGGTGTTTCTGGGCCATTGAGGTCAATCATCACATTGTCGATTCCCAAACCAACCAATGCGGCTAAAGTATGTTCAATTGTTGAAACGCTGGCGTTATTTTTAGTTATGGTGGTACCTCTTCCGGTATCAGTTACCAAATCGGCATCTGCTTCAATTACCGGCTGGCCTTCCAAATCAATTCTTCTAAATTTATAACCATGATTTGCCGATGCCGGATGAAACGTCATATCCACCTGAGTTCCGGTATGTAAACCAACACCGGAAACGGTTATGGAACTTTTTATGGTATGCTGATATTCTTTATTCATTTTTTTAGTTACTGCTTACTTATTGTCCAGTTCTTTGATTTTCGATTCTAATTGTTCAATTTTTTCCATCAATTCGGGTAATTTTCTAAAAATTACCTGACTTCGCATACTTGCTGCATAGTCGAAAGCCGGGGAGCCCGTTACAGCCTGATTTGTAGCTTTTATCGTTTTAGATACCCCACTTTGTGCATTTATTCTTGTGCCATCAGCGATTGTAAGGTGGCCAACAATGCCTACCTGCCCGCCTACCACACAGTTTTTCCCGATTTTTGTGCTTCCTGAAATGCCCGATTGTGCTGCAATCACCGTGTTTTCACCAATTTCAACATTGTGAGCTATTTGAATCAAATTATCCAGTTTAGCCCCTTTTCTTATTATGGTTGAACCCATTGTAGCGCGGTCGATTGTAGTATTTGCACCAATTTCAACGAGGTCTTCAATTACAACATTTCCGGTTTGTGCTACTTTTTTATAGGTTCCGTCAGCCTGTGGCGCAAATCCAAACCCATCACTGCCAATAACTGTGCCCGAACCAACAATTACATTATTGCCTATCACACAATCGTCTAAAATGATAACACCCGGATAAATAGTCGTGTTTTCACCTATTTTCACTCTTAATCCAATATATACATTAGGATATATAAACACATTATTACCAACAGAGGCCCCATCGCTAACGATACTGAAAGTACCAACATGCACATTTGTGCCCAATTTGGCTCCTGAAGCAATCACCGCATTTTTTTCCACCTGATGACCATTGGCAGCACTTCCATTCATCATTTTATACTGGTCTAATACCTTCGCAATGCTGGTATAAGCGTCTTTTACTCTGATGATAGTAGCATTAACCGGTTGGTCAAATACCTGATCCTCGTTCACAATTAAAACAGATGCCCCAGTAGTGTAGGCATAGGATACATATTTGGGATTGGCAAGAAAACAAACATCGCCCTCAATTCCTTCCTCGATTTTAGCGGGTTTGTGCACTTTTACCAACGGATTGCCCTCCAGTGTACCTTGTAAAAAGTCGCAAAGCTCGCGTGCAGTAAACTCCATTCGGTCAATTTTCTTTCGGGTAGCAAATATAATGCTTTACAACGGTATCAGCCAAAGCAGCAAGGTTGAGATGGTCGCTGGCATGGGTCACATCTGTAACCTTCCCTGACCGCAACTTGATATTGATATTATTGGCCTCCAAATTATAAGCACTGTTGGTGGTTACATCATTAAATACATAATACTGCAAATCGAATTCATCCTCAATATTATAGGCTGCTTTTACAGAAGTGGTAATTTTATTGATTTTCTGGGCAGAAATAGGCTCATTTTCAAGCTCAATTCTGAATAATTTTCTGTTTATAATGCCATAACTCAAAAACGAAAGCACCTTATCATCACAAAATTGCCACTCTTTTAATGAGGCATAAATGTCCATATCATCAAGACGTGCATATCTGTCCAACATGTCACGATCGCTGTTGAAATCTTTTAATTCGACATCGTGATAAAGAAAAAAATGCAAAGCAGGGGTCGCAAAAAGTGAAGTTCCACTCTTTGCAAGATATTTTGCCCGTTTCAGGGTTTTAATGAGCATTTGCTCCGCACAAATCACGGTTTTGTGTAAATAAACCTGCCAGTACATCACCCTTCTGGCAATTATAAATTTTTCTACCGAATAAATGCCTTTATGTTCAATAACTAGTTCATCATCTTCAACATCCATCATCTCTATTAACCGGTCATAACCGATTACACCCTCATGAACACCGGTAAAGTAGCTGTCCCGCGTTAAATAATCAAGTCGGTCGACGTCCAGCTGACTGGAGACCAATTGATGTAAAAATCGTTTGTGATAGGTATTGGTGAAAATGTCAATAGCGAGACTTAAACGGTTGTTGAGTTCAATATTCAGTTGTTTCATGAACAAAATAGACATCTCTTCATGGTGCACATTGGTGAGGATGGTTTTTTCAAGGGCATGTGAGAACGGACCATGACCGATATCGTGCAATAAAATTGCGATCGTAACTGCTTCTGCTTCCTTTTCAGTAATTTCTTTACCCTTTGAACGCAACACATGAATAGCTTTACCCATTAAATGCATAGCACCGAGGGCATGGTGAAAACGTGTATGCATAGCACCCGGGTATACCAAATGACTAAGCCCCAACTGCTGTATACGACGGAGACGCTGAAACCAGGGATGTTCAACAATATCGAATATTATTTCGTAGGGAATGGTAATAAAACCGTAAACCGGATCGTTTATAATTTTTCTTTTATTCAAAACCTTTTGTTTATTGTCAGTTTTTACTTACCTTAAAGTGTAGCAAAGCAGATATACATCTATCTTTGTTTTTTATTTGAACGTTGCAAAATTACTTTATTTATGAAGAATGATATAACCATTTTATGGGCTGATGATGAGATTGATTTATTAAAACCGCAAATCCTGTTTTTAGAAGAAAAGGGTTATGATGTAGTTGCGGTAAGTAATGGGCAGGATGCCATTGACAAATGTATTGATCCAAAGCTGGATTTAATATTTCTTGATGAAGGGATGCCGGGACTATCGGGATTGGAGACACTTCAACTGATTAAGGAAAAACGCCCTGCCATACCGATTGTTATGATTACCAAAAACGAAACTGAGGGTTTAATGGAAGAGGCAATTGGTTCACAAATCAGTGATTATTTAATTAAACCGGTTAAATCGCAGCAGATATTGCTTACGGTTAAAAAAATTATTGATAATAAACGTTTGGTTTCAGAAAAAACAGACAGTAATTATCAGAAAGAATTTCAGAAAATATTTTTCACTTTACAGGATACACTTGATTCGGAACAGTGGTTTGATATATATAAAAAACTGATTCACTGGGAAATACAACTGGATAAAACCGGTGCCACAAACATGAAGGATGTTTTAACTTCCCAGAAGGCAGAAGCGAATGTTGAGTTTGGAAAATTTATTGATAAAAATTATTTGAACTGGGTAAATGGAAAAACCAAAGGCCCGGTAATGTCGCATAATTTATTACAGGAAAAAGTATTTCCATTAATGACAGATAAAGTGCCGACATTTTTTGTATTAATTGATAATTTGCGGTTCGACCAATGGAAAATAATTGAACCGATGATTACCGAGTTATTTAAATTAAAATCAGAAGATTATTTCTACAGCATTTTACCTACTGCCACACAATATGCACGTAACGCCATTTTCGCCGGCATGATGCCGAGTGAAATCGAAAAACGTTTACCCTCATTATGGTTGAACGATGAAGATGAAGGCGGAAAAAATATGCAGGAACCTGAATTTTTAAAAGATCAGATTATCAGAAATCGGTTAAACTTTAAATACACATATCACAAAATATTAAATCACGCTGAAGGGAAACAATTAGAAGAAAACATTCTCAATTTAATGACGAGTGATTTTAATGCAATTGTTTACAATTTTGTCGATATGCTATCGCACGCGCGAACAGAAATGGAAGTGTTGAAAGAGTTGGCGAGTGATGAAACGGCTTATCGTTCGTTAACACGTTCGTGGTTTGATCATTCACCTTTGCATAATGCTTTGCGCAAACTTGCAACTAAAAAAGTGCGCGTAATTATTACAACCGATCACGGAACTATTCGTGTAAATACACCAAGTAAAGTTGTGGCGGACAGAAATGCAACAACTAACCTTCGTTATAAAAGCGGTAAAAATTTACAGTATAACAAAAAGGATGTTTTTGAGGTTAAAAATCCGGGTGAAGCAGGGTTACCAAAACAACATATCAGCAGCACCTTTATTTTTGCAAAAGAAGATTGTTTTTTTGCATATCCAAACAATTATAATTACTACGTAAATTATTTTAAAAATACGTTTCAGCACGGTGGTGTCAGTTTAGAAGAGATGATAGTACCGTTTGCTGTTTTTGAGAACTTTTAACGTAACTGCGGCATCCATCTGGATGATTTACAGACAAATTGAAATAATCATGGTAAAACGCCATGATTATTTTATTTTTGCAGGGTGGAACAAACATGGATTATAGATAATGTTGATGGCTTACCCGAAATTGCGCAGGCTATTTTACATGCCATCTCCCCCAAAAAAAATATTGCTTTTTATGGACAAATGGGTGCAGGTAAAACCACTACTGTTAAAGCATTGTGTTCGGCATTGGGTGTAACGGAAACCACCTCCTCTCCCACTTTTGCAATTGTAAATACCTATATCGGAAATTCTACCATTTATCATTTTGACTTATTTCGTATTCAGAAAACGGAAGAACTGGAAGGTATTGGATTTCTTGAATATCTTGAAACCAATAATTATGTATTTATTGAATGGCCGGAGCTGGTGGAAGAAATTTTAGATGAATATGAATTTGCAAGAATAAAAATTACAACATTAGATGCAAATTCCCGGAAATTACATCTTACCTGGTAATAAAAAAATATTTATGCAATCGAAAATATTACTCCGGCAAATCAGAATACTTATTTTATTTTTTATGTTCGGTTTATTATTTGCGGGCATTACTGCAATTCCGTTGTTAGCCGAATTAAAATGGCTAATGGCACATGAACAATATTTTCCGGGTTGGTTAAATGGATGGATAAAAAATGTGTATTCGGGTTTATCTGCAACTAATGCTGCGTATCCGTATATTATTTATGGTATCGACTGGTTGGCGTATGCACATGTAATTATTGCAATTTTATTTATTGGTGTATATCGCAATCCGATAAAAAATATCTGGATTATAGAATGGGCAATGTGGAGTTGTGCAATTATTTTTCCGGTTGCATTTATTTTCGGTCCGGTTCGGGGCATTCCTTTTTACCATCAGATAATAGATTGCAGTTTTGGTGTAATTGGCATTTTGGTTTTATACTTCACACGTAAAAAAATATTACGACTACAGGCACTAACAAATGCAGAAAAATAAAATTATTGTATCTTTAAAACATGAGTGAGCAGACGCCTAAATCTATCATATCAGAACTGGCTGCGGCTGCCGGTTTGCAAACGTTGGAAAAATACGCAGAGGTTGACAATAAAAAACAGCGATTATTTATTGGCATTCCGCGAGAAATTGCATTTCAGGAAAACCGTGTGCCATTAACGCCGGATAGTGTTGAAACCCTTGTAGCGCAGGGGCACCGTATTGTAATTGAATCGAAAGCTGGTGATGGCGCAAGGTTCAGCGATAAAGATTACAGTGAAGCCGGCGCACAAATTTATTACGACCGCAAGCAGGTTTTTGAGGCGGATATTATTTTAAAAGTAACTCCCCCTACTGAAGATGAAATGGCCTTATTTAAACATGGTCAGGTTTTAATTTCACCACTGCATTTACCTACTTTAAAAAAGGAAATTATACATGAGTTATCTAAAAAACAGGTAACGGCATTGGCATTTGAATATATTAAAGATGAAAGTAATACTTATGCATTTGTTCGTTGCATGAGTGAAATTGCGGGCAGCAGTGCCATATTAATAGCCAGTGAATTGTTGGCAGATGCTGTTCATGGTCGCGGCTATTTGTTGGGCGGATTATCGGGTATTCCGCCAACACAGGTGCTTATTTTAGGAGCAGGTGTAGTTGGTGAGTTTGCCACCCGCGCTGCATTAGGTTTAGGTGCTACCGTAAAAATTTACGACAACAACGTATATAAATTATCGCGTTTACAAAATAATATCGGTGAACGGTTTTACACTTCAGTTATTAATAACCGACGTTTGTTAAATGATATTCGTACTGCAGATGTTGTGGTTGGTGCCATTCATTCAGAAAATGGCCGGTCGCCGGTAATTGTTACGGAGGCTATGGTTCAGGAGATGAAAGCCGGCAGTGTGATTATAGATGTGAGTATCGACCAGGGTGGATGTATTGAAACCAGTGAAGTTACCACGCATGATCAGCCTACCTTTATTAAACATGATGTAATTCACTATTGTGTGCCCAATATCGCTTCGCGGGTTGCGAGAACAGCGAGTTATGCGATTAGTAATATAACGGCGAGCACGTTAATGCAGTTTAATGAGTATGGGGGATTAGAAAACCTGATTCGCATTTTACCCGGCGTTCGCCATGGTGTTTATATCTACAAAGGCCATTTGACCAATCAGTATTTGGGTCAAAAAATGGGCTTAAAATTTACCGATATCAATTTACTGATTACGAGTTCGATGTAATTGATTTCCCGGTTTTCAAATCTGGTATGAGATTTGGATTAATCCCTGAGCTTTTTCTGCATTTCCGGGCGTGTCAGTTATACTGACTATAACTTTCCTTATTTTATTGATGTTTATAACTTTTTTTGACAATTTTATTGAAAATGTCAACAAGATGTCATTATATTTGACTTTCAAAGTTGGAGGTCATTATGGGAGTTGAGCGTGTGGTGGTGCATATGGATTTGGACACCTTTTTTGTTTCGGTGGAGCGATTAAAAGATTCGCGTTTGATGCATAAGCCGGTGTTGGTTGGAGGAACGGGTGATCGTGCGGTGGTGGCGTCGTGCAGTTATGAAGCGCGGGCGTTTGGGGTCCATTCAGCGATGCCGATGCGTCAGGCGAAGATGTTATGTCCCGAAGCCATAATAGTTCGTGGTGATTATGAGCATTATTCGAAGTATTCGAACATGGTTACGGATATTATTCAGGAGAAGGTGCCCTTGTATGAGAAGTCGTCGATAGATGAATTTTATATTGACATGAGTGGGATGGATAAATTTTTCGGGACGTATGGTTACATGCAGGAGGTTCGGAATAAGGTGATACGGGAGACGGGCCTGCCGCTGTCGTTTGGGTTATCGGAAAACAAGACGGTATCGAAGGTAGCCACGGGGGAAGCGAAGCCGAATAATCACCTGAAGATAGAATATGGGATTGAAAAAACGTTTTTAGCGCCATTGTCGGTGAGGAAGATTCCGATGGTTGGGGAGGTTACAGCGCAGTTGTTGCGTAAAATGGGCATAGTAAAAATCAAGACGGTTCAGGAGATGCCTCTGGAAATTATGGATAATATTCTGGGGGAGAATGGGAAAACGATATGGAAAAAGGCAAACGGGATTGATAATTCGCCGGTAACACCTTACACGGAGCGCAAATCTATTTCAAGTGAAGAAACATTTGAAACGGATACGATAGATGTGAAGCGGATGAAAACAATTTTGGCGGGGATGACGGAGCGCCTGGCTTATCAGTTGCGGCGGGAGAATAAGCTCACCTCAAATGTATCTGTGAAAATAAGATATTCCGATTTTGAAACGCATACGAAACAGTTGCGAATTCCATACACTTCTGCTGATCACACTTTAATAAAAATTGTAAAAGACCTTTTTGAAAAACTATACGACCGTCGTGTGTTAATCCGGTTAATAGGTGTACGTTTTTCAGGTTTGGTAAGTGGTGGATATCAAATTAATTTATTAGAAGATTCAGAACATATCATTAAACTTTATCAAGAAATGGATTTATTAAGAAAAAGGTATGGGGAAGGGGCTATTAAACGGGTTGGGTGATAATGTGCTGATGTGTCGCCGCGGCGGATGTTGATGCTAATTAACACGGAGATTAATGTGCTGATGTGCTAATGTGTTGATGTGCTAATTGAACAGCCGGTTTTGAGATAGCAGTTTATTCGGAGCAGATTAATGTACCAATGTACCGATGTGCAAATGTACCAATTGAACAGCCGGTTTTGAGATAGCTGTTCATTCGAGCAGATTACCCCGATGTGCATGTACCAATGAACACCGGTTTTGAGATAGCAGTTTATTCGGAGCAGATTACCCGTACCGATGAACAGCCGGTTTTGAGATAGCAGTTTATTCGGAGCAGATTAATGTACCAATGTACCGATGTGCAAATGTACCAATTGAACAGCCGGTTTTGAGATAGCTGTTCATTCGGAGCAGATTAATGTACCAATGTACCGATGTGCAAATCTACCAATTGAACAGCCGGTTTTGAGTTGTGTTTTCACTCGGAGAATGAAGCACATTTGCGAATTACTATTGCTAATGTGCTAATGCGTCCGCCGCGGCGGATGCTGATGTGCTAATTAACAGCCGGTTTTGAGATAGCTATTCATTCGAAGAATTAAAGCACAGTTGCTAATTCGCTAATTTAAGTACCGGTTTTGAGCATAATGTTCAATTGGACGATGAATCCCATCTGCTAATTTGCTAATTAACTCCGCAAGTTCAATCGGACGACGTACCCATTTGCTAATTTGCTAGAACTAATGTGCTTATGTGCTGATGTGTTAATGTGCTAATTAAACAGCCGGTTTGGAGTATACTGTTCAATTGGTCGATGAACCCATTTGCTAATCAGCTAATTAACCAATTTGCTAATTAAAAAAATGTATCTAAACACCCACTCTGCATACAGTCTTCGTTTCGGGATTATGACGCCGGAAAAATTGCTTCAGGAAGCGAGTGCAAGAGGTGTGCATAGTTTTGTGCTGAGTGATATTAATAATACTTCGGGATGGTTTGAGATATTGGCTGATGCGAAAAAATTTAATATTGATGTAAAATGTGGAATTGAATTTAAAAATGGAAATACAACTTTATTTATCGGCATCGCAAAAAATCCGCATGGGTTTGCAGAATTGAATAGGTATTTGTCCGGGTTCCTGAAATTGAAATTGCCCATCCCTCCCATGGCGCCTGAGTTTGAGCATGTTTATATTATTTATCCTTATCAGTCGGGAATTATTTTTCATTTGCGTGATAATGAATATGTAGGCATCAGAAAAAAAGATTTAAGTCGCTTCCGATACGAAAAACAACATCTCCCCAAAGAAAAACTTGTGGCATTAAATACCGTAACCTTTGCTGCAAAAAAAGATTTTAATGCGCATCGTATTCTAAGAGCAATTGATGGCAATACGATAATCACTAAACTTACTCCTGAAGATATTGATAATCCGCTGCATCAATTTGAAACTTACGACCAGTTGACAGCGGATTTCATGGATGAAAAATATTTATTGGAACAGGCGCAACAGCTTATAGACAATTGCGATTTTCCGTTTGAATATCATACCAACAAAAACATTCGCATATTTACCGGTAGCGAAAAAGATGATATCGATAAATTATTGCAACTCACTTATGAAGGGGTAATTACGCGATATGGGAAAATAAATAAAACGGTACAGGACAGGATAAATAAAGAACTGGATATTGTAATACAAAAAGGGTTCGTCTCCTATTTTTTAATTAACTGGGATATTATTCGCTATGCAAAAAGTAAAAATTATTTTACCATCGGCAGAGGCAGCGGGGCAAACAGTCTGATCGCCTATTGTATTGGTGTAACCGATGTTGACCCTATTGAACTCGATTTATATTTCGAACGGTTTATCAATTTATTCAGAGCAACACCGCCGGATTTTGATTTAGATTTTTCGTGGAAAGACCGTGAAGATGTTACCGATTATATTTTCAAAAAACATGGCGACGATCATACTGCCCTGCTGACTACTTACACAACGTTTAAAAGTCGCTCGTTTATTCGCGAAGTTGCCAAAACTTTTGGTTTGCCGAAATATGAAATAGATGCCATGGTAAAAAATTATGGCGAAAGTATTTTTGGTGATGCCATAAAAATTCCGGATAAAATTGCACGCAGTATTTATTCGTACGGCAATTATCTGCACGGCAACCCGAACTACCTGAGTATACATGCCGGCGGGATATTACTTTCGGAGCAACCCATTTATTATTATACCGCAACACATCTTCCCCCAAAGGGTTTGCCACCACACAATTTGACATGCATGTTGCAGAGGATATTGGTTTGTATAAATTCGATATTTTGAGTCAGCGCGGGCTCGGCCACATTAAAGAAGCCGTTGAAATTGTACAGGCGAATAAGGGTATTTCGATAGATATTACACCTGTTGCAAAATTCAAACAAGATCCTTTGTTAAATCAAAATTTGGTGAAAGGAAATACCATCGGTTGTTTTTATATTGAATCGCCCGCCATGCGCAGTTTGTTGAACAAATTATTGTGTGATAATTATTTAACGCTGGTGGCGGCAAGTTCGATTATTCGCCCGGGTGTTGCGCAATCGGGTATGATGGATGAATATATTCGACGCCACCGGTTTCCGGAACAGCGCAACAGAATACATCCTGTAATGGGTGATATTATGCCTGATACTTATGGGGTGATGGTATACCAGGAAGATGTGATTAAAGTGGCACACTATTTTGCCAAACTCACCTTAAGTGAAGCCGATGTTTTGAGAAGAGGCATGAGCGGGAAAAGCCGCAGCAAAGATGAATTTCAACGCATCAAACAAAAGTATTTCGAAAATTGTAATGCATTAAATTACAGCAAAGCATTAATTGATGATGTGTGGCATCAGATTGAAAGTTTTGCAGGTTACTCCTTTGCGAAAGGACATTCTGCTTCGTATGCGGTGGAAAGTTATCAGAGTTTATATCTCAAAACATATTTTCCGCTTGAATTTATGGTTGCCGTTGTAAATAATTTCGGGGGATTTTATACAGCAGAATTATACTTACACGAAGCGCGAAAAGCCGGTGCCCATTTAGAAGCGCCATGCGTTAATAAAAGTAATTATACGACATGCATTTACGGAGAAACAATTTATGTTGGCTTTATTCATTTAAGCGGTTTAGAAAGTAAGGTCGCTGAACGGTTACTCGCTGAACGTGCTGTCAATGGGCCGTTTCACGATTTTGATGATTTTATGACGCGTGTGGCCATTAATCTGGAACAACTGGAAATTTTAATTACCATTAACGCATTTCGTTTTACCGGAATTGCTAAACGCGAGTTGTTAATTGAGGCATACCGGCGATTAAATAAATCGAAAAAAACAATTCCTGCAAGTACACTTTTTAATACCGGAGCACCTACCCCATATCAGTTTCCGGAATTACACCTCGACAAACGTGAAGATGCATGGGATGAAATTAAATTGTTAGGGTTTCCGCTTACTTCGCCTTTTGGTTTAATTGATGATCCACAAATAAATAACCGAAGGTTAATTCGCGTTAAAGATTTTCCAAAACATGTAGGTGCAACAGTTGAAATTATCGGCTACCTGATTATCACAAAACATACCGCTACAAAAAAAGGTGAACACATGTATTTGGGTACTTTTTTAGATGAAGATGGCAACTGGCTTGACACAGCACATTTTCCTGCTTCAGCGAAAAAATATCGATTTAAAGGCAAAGCGTGTTATTTGCTAAAAGGCACTATTCAGGAGAGTTTCAGCGCTTACACACTTATTGTAAATGAGATGTATCACTTAAAAATGTGGCTGCCAAAAGATTAAAATAAACTGCCTTGTTTTTCAGTTTTTGGCGCATCGTCGGCATAATCCATTACCATAAATGATGGATTTAATGGGTGACTATATTGCATTAAAATATGTTGCGGACTAGCACCGGAATCTATCCATGCAGCAGCATTGTTTTTTTGAATCATAACAGGCATGCGGCTGTGAATTTCTGCTATTAAACTATTTGAAGCCGTTGTAACAACAGCCATTGTTTTAATTATTTCACCGGATTGTTTGTTGACATAATTATTAAATATTCCGCCGAAATAAAAAAATTCTTCATCTTTTAGATGAATAAACATTTTGCGTTTTTCGCGTTTATTGTGCTCAAAAAATCCGTTTGTGCAAACTAAACAGCGCTGACCATTTTTCCACGCATCGCGCCAGGTGGCGAGTTGAGTTATGGTTTCGATTCTGGCATTAAATGTTGCTCTTTGTTCATTTAGTTTATCGGGAGATAACCAGTGTGGGATAAATCCGAATTGATATGCCTGAATTACATCCGGTTTTTCAATAGTAATAACAGGCATTGGTGAACCGGGATAACCAATAGCATCCTCTCCACTAGCATCATGATATTTTTCTTCAACAGCTAAATCATCGGTAAGCCAGGGTTTACCGTAATTTTTTTCATACACTTCCTTATTCGTTTTCGATTTAGTAGTATAACTTGAACACATAAATTAAAGGTTAGTAATCTTCTTCTTCATCAGTTGTGAGCGTAAAATTATGTGATTTCGCAAAATTTTCCTGCGCTAATGTAAATACGGTATCTAACTCTGATTCCCAGTTTGCAAGAAATTCTATACGTTGATTCATTTCTTCAGTTTCTGATTCTAATGGGTCATCTTCTAAAAAGAATGTGATAAATTCCGGGTAATCATTGATAAAGGTTTTTTCATAGTACGCAAATAACTCAATTGCTGCTGTAATAAAAGTGCTGTCACCTTCAAAAGGTTTAAGTGATTTAATATTTGCATTTGCTTGTTTCACGATGACTAACGACAGGTCGTATGTTGCCCAAATTAATGCACTGTCTGGTAAATCAAAATCAAAAATTGCCTCAATGGCTTCACCAACAACAAGCTGTTGCTCAATAATATAATCATTATAAGCTATTGGGTCAGTAAAAGTTGTTTGAGCTTTAAGTGAAATACCGGCACCAAAAAGTATAAACAGCAAAATTATTTTACGCATAGTAGTAGTAAAGATACTAAAATTGGTTTATTGAATACATAGTTACAACACACTAGCAATCAATGGTTTAATTTCATTAACATCATTTAACCATCAATTAACGCATTACAATATCACCTTAACTGATTTAAACAAATAAAAATATGTTCTTTGCATCACAACCAATATCCAAATGCGTTTTTCGCTTCAATTCACACTACTGACTGCCGGACTGCTTTCGTTCGGTATCGACTTATCTGCGCAACAAGACACTATTCCAAAACCAAAACTGGCATCGCTCAAAGTAGCAACCCCGCCAAAAATTGATGGGAAATTAGATGATGCGGCATGGACAAGTGCACCAATTGCAACATTAGATATGACCTTTTTACCGGAGTATGGAAAAACGCCATCAAAACGGACTGAAGTAAAGGTTATTTATGATAATGATGCTATCTATATTGGAGCAATGATGTATGATTCGATACCAGCTTCAATTAACAGACAATTAGCTGAACGCGATGGTTATTCGAATGCCGACCATTTTGCAGTTGGTTTTGATACTTATAATGATGATTTAAATGGATATCGGTTTACCGTTTCTGCATCAGGGGTTCAGTCTGATCAACGAATTTCTCTGAATAGCAATGGAGATATGAGTTGGGATGCTGTGTGGCAGAGCGATGTTTCGGTGAATGCTGAAGGTTGGGTTTGTGAAATAAAAATACCTTATTCAGCAGTTCGCTTCCCAAGTAAAGAGGTTCAGGACTGGGGATTGCAGTTGATCAGAAGCATAAACAGCACAGGAGAATATATTATCTGGAGTCCGGTGGATCCCAAAATAATGGGTGTTGTAAATCAGTGGGGAACCTATACCGGTTTAGAAAAAATTGTTCCTCCTCTCCGACTTTCTTTTTCACCTTATTTAAATGCAGGTGTTCAATGGACACCTGAAGATGTGGATGCGGAAAATGTTACGTATGAACAAAATAATATTTTGAATGGTGGTTTAGATGTAAAATATGGTATCAATGAAAGTTTTACGATTGATGCAACATTAATTCCGAATTTTGGAGAAGTACAAAGTGATAATGTGATTTTAAATTTATCACCATTTGAACAACAGTTTAATGAACGTCGCCCGTTTTTTACAGAAGGAACGGAAATTTTTAATCAGACATTTAATTTTTTAAGCGACCGATTATTTTACTCCCGCAGAATTGGTGGCGTACCATTTATGTATTACGATGCTTATGATCAAACTCAACGACATGAAATTGTTACAGAAAATCCATTTGAAACCGGTTTAATCAATGCAACCAAATTTTCAGGAAGAACAGATAAAAATCTTGGAATCGGTGTTTTTAATGCAATAGCAACTGAAGAATATGCAACAATAACTGACACACTAACCGGTGAAAAACGTACGGTATTAACTAATCCACTTACCAATTACAATATGTTTGTATTTGAACAAGCATTAAAAAACAATTCGAAAGTAAGTATCACAAATACCAATACACTGCGCGACGGAATCTACCGCGATGCCAATGTTACACAAGGTTTATACGATATAACCAATGCCAAACACACCTGGAATTTTTGGGGATTTGGAAATTATAGTCAGGTGTTTGAACCTTATTATGACGAAAACAATGAAATAGTTGAAGAACCGAAAAACGGATATAGTTATATTTTAGGTGTTTCTCAATTTTATAAAAAATGGAATTTTAATTTTAGTCACGCATTAATCAGTCCTGATTACGATCATAGCGATATGGGTATTCAGTATGGTGACAATTTTATTAATAATTACATTGGATTTAATTACAACAATCAGGAACCTAAAAAAGGGGTATTTTATAATTACGGCAGCTGGGGTGGATTTACTTATAACTTACAAGCCGAACCATTAGCATATCAGGAAATAAATTACAATTTTGGTTTTAATGGTCAGTTTAAAAACTTTTGGAATGTAGGTGGTAATTTATATTCAAAACCGATGTGGTGGTATGATTTTTATGAACCACGATATGAAGGAAGAAAATATTATCATGCGCCATTTACTTTTATCAACCTTTGGGGTGGCTCTGATTATAGAAAAGATTTATCCTTTAACTGGAACATCAGTTTTGGTGAATCACCTTTAGCAAATGACCCTTATTATGGGGGTGGGCAATATATCACCTGGAATGTAAACGATAAATTTTCACTTTCGCATGGTATTAATTTGAGTAAAGACCATAATAACTTCGGTTTTGTGGATTTTGATGCTGCGGACAACAGTATTTTTGGTCGCAGACATGTTACTACTATTGACCAGGAAATATCGTTTAAATACATTTTTGGTCCTAAGATGAATATTCTTGCCAGAGCGCGACAGTATTGGGGAAAAGTAGTTTACCATGAGTTTTATTTGCTTCAGGAAGATGGAAACCTTGGTGCAACTGACTTTAGCGGTAATTACGATATCAATTTCAATATTTTTAATGTGGACTTTGTTTATGCATGGGAGTTTGCCCCGGGTAGTTACCTGAACCTGATCTGGAAAAACAACATATTTCAATATGATGACATTCGTTTCGACGATTATTTCGATAATTTGCGGAAAACCTTTGAAACTCCACAGTCAAATGGCTTAAGTGTAAAATTGATATATTACCTTGATTATCAATACTTACAGCGCAATAAGTCATAAAATATGGGAGATGGTGATATGGCTTAAAAAGTCATGAAATAGTGACATCAGGGTAAAAGCCGGTTTTTGGTTTTTTGGAACAAAGGTTATACTTTTAGCGAACCATATGAGAAATAGTATAACCCTGACATTGTTTGCTGCAATATGTATCATTTTTGCAGCTTGTAACCCTTATACCACTTGGGAAAAGACCCTGATTAACGATAGTTCAAAAAATGTAATCCTATATGCTTCTGATTCCGGAGGGGGATTTACGTTTACCGATTCGGTAATTATTGCACCTAATACCAGTATGGTTATTTACAGTTTTGGCGATGTTACCAAATCGGATGTAGCGGAATGTGATTTATATATTTCAAGACTCACTTTAGATACTGATACCGGATTTGTGATCACAAAAAATATCCAGGATGCTGCAAACTGGGAATCTTCAACTAAAGAAGCAGACCAGGGTTTTGATAATACTTGCACATTTACAGTAACTGAAGCTGATATTTCAATTGAATAATTAACTTGATTAAAATATTTAAGCCGGGATTTCATGCCCGGTTTTTTTTTGACAATTCGTGAACGAGATTCAAAAACCGACCTTTAAAGAAGCACTCCGATTTTGGATAAAATTAGGGTGGATTAGTTTTGGCGGCCCGGCCGGTCAGGTTGCCATTATGCATGAGTTTTTAGTCGACCAGAAAAAGTGGATTAGTGAGAAGAAATTTCTGCATGCTTTAAATTATTGCATGTTACTGCCGGGGCCTGAAGCACAACAACTGGCAACCTATACAGGATGGCTATTACACGGTAGAAAAGGCGGTTTAGCAGCTGGTTTATTTTTTATACTTCCTTCCATATTTATTTTATTGGCATTAAGTATTATTTATGTAACTTTTGGTTCCCTTCCTGCCGTAAATGCCATTTTTGAAGGATTAAAACCGGCAGTTGTGGCAATAGTAATTGTTGCCATGATTAAAATTGGTAAAAAATCTTTAATCAGCATTATGCATATTGCTGTCGCCATTTTCAGTTTTATTGCCATCTATTTTTTACATATAGCATTCCCAATAATAATAGTAGCTACGATTTTATTGGGGTTTTTAATTTACAAATTCGCTCCCCACTTCCTTTCAAAATCCGGTAATAATAAATCAGAAAAAGCTGATGATGAAAGCGGATATTACCTGACAACAGAACGTGTAATTCCTCATGCCGCTTTTAAAGTTAAAAATTTGATAATTCAACTCAGTTGGTTTGTGGTATTATGGGTGGCTCCATTTATTTTATTTTTTGTTTTTTCGGGAGATTTTGTTTTTTGGCGACAATTAAACTTGTTTTTTACACAAGCCGCTTTTGTAACCTTTGGAGGAGCCTATGCAGTATTACCTTATGTTGCCCAACAAGCTGTTGAACATTTTCACTGGCTGAGCAGTCCGCAAATGATTGATGGACTAGCATTGGGCGAAACAACACCGGGACCACTAATTATGGTTTTGGCTTTCGTTGGCTTTATGGGTGCTTATGGTAATGCCGGAGGGAGTTTATTAGCAGGCTCAATCGGACTGCTTACCACAACCTATTATACATTTTTACCCTGCTTTTTATTCATATTTGCAGGTGCACCCTTAATTGAAAAAACGCAACAAAATAAGGGTGTTAAAGCCGTTTTGAGCTTTGTGACAGCTGCGGTAACAGGGGTCATACTCAATTTAACCATCTATTTTGCGGAAGCCGTGTTATTTGGTAAACACCATGATCGTTTTAGTGCTATAAGATTTGATGAACTCAACTGGCTCAATTTGATTTGGATTGTTATTAGTTTTTTAGCCCTTTACCGTTTTAAGGTAAACATGTTGTATTGGTTGGGAGCCAGTGCACTTTTCGGGTTAATAACCTTTCTGGTAAAATAAATAAGTATCCTTAAATTTATCCCATATTTACAGCTTATGCGTTACTTAAAAATTGCTGTCTGCCTGGTAATTCCTGCAATTGTAATTTATTTTTTGAATGAAGGATTCGCCTCACTTCCGCCTTTAGGAAAATTAATGGATCCGGTGCATGGCTACATGGCGAATGCCGAAACCGATAAAAATTTGAAATCGGTCAACATAAAATTAGATGACCCGTCGATTAAGGGCAATGTGGTTATGGATGAACGATTGGTTCCCCACATTTTTGCCCAAGATGAACGCTCCTTATATTATTTACAGGGATATATTACTGCAAAATATCGCTTATGGCAAATGGATATTCAAACCAGAGCTGCAGCAGGTAGATTAAGTGAAATATTCGGTGCGAAATTTATTCCTTACGATAAAGAGCAACGCAGAAAAGGAATGGTGTATGGAGCTGAACAGGCATTAGCAGAAATTAAAAACAATTCTAAACTAGAATCCTGTATTCAGGCTTACACTGATGGTGTAAATGCATTTATGCAACTTAATTCAAAAGGATTAAAATATGCTGAATATCCCATTGAATTTAAATTACTGGATTATAAACCCGAGGCATGGACACCATTAAAAACAGCATTGTTGCTCAAATATATGGCCAGCACGCTTACCGGATTCGACGATGATGCAGAAATGTCTAATCTCAAAAAAATGTTATCCGAAGCAGATTTTAATGCCTTATATCCTGATTATTCTGAAGGTATTGATCCGATAATTCCTGTAGAAAAAAAATATGATTTTGACTCCATTTTAAAACCGGGTACTTCCGGCAATACTGAGCTTGGTTATTATAAAAAAGTAGTTGATTTATTTGAAGCAGAACATCAAAAAAATCAGGTTGGCAGTAATAACTGGGCTGTTGGTCCGGGAAAAACAAAAAATGGTTTTCCGATTTTATGTAATGACCCGCATTTACAATTGAATTTGCCATCGTTATGGTATGAAATTCAGTTACAATTACCTGATATGAATTGTTATGGTGTTTCGCTACCGGGAGCCCCGGCAATTGTAATTGGTTTTAACGATTATATTGCCTGGGGCGTAACAAATGCGCAGGTTGATGTTAGAGATTGGTATACTATTAAGTTTCAAGATAAAAATAAAGATGCTTATCAATATGGCGATACCTGGAGAAAAACAACTAAACGTATTGAAACAATCATGGTGAAAGGTGGTGAAACTATTGTTGATACTGTTGTTTATACCCATTATGGCCCTATCGTTTATGAAGATGTCGCATTAGTTGAAGGCAAAAAGGCTGTAGAACAAACTTCGCGTGAAGGTATGGCAATGCGTTGGATGGCATTAGAACGTTCAGAAGAAGTAAATACTTTTTATTTATTAAATCGAGCGAAAAATTATGATGATTATCGCAATGCAATTTCTTACTTTAGTTGCCCCGCACAAAATTTTATTTTCGCCTCAAACACAGGCGATATTGCTATTACGCAACAGGGCCGTTTTCCGTTAAAATATAAGGAGCAGGGGAAATTCATTATGGATGGAAGTAATCCTGCAGATGATTATAAAGGATACATTCCATTTGAACAAAATCCGACAATAAAAAATCCTGAACGTCAATTTTGTGCTTCCGCAAATCAGCACCCCACAGATTCAACGTATCCATATTATTATACCAGTTTCGATTTTGAATTTTACCGCAATCGGGTAATTAATTCAACGCTGACTAAAACTACACAAGCAACTGTAGCTGATATGCAAAATTTACAACAAAATAATTATAATCTGATGGCATCTGAAGCATTACCTGTAATGTTGCCTTTATTAAATGATGTTTGCAAAACCGGTAAAGCCAATTGTGAAATTTATACTGCATTAAAAGATTGGGATTATAACAATGATGCAACTTCCCTCCCTCCTACCTATTTCCAGATTTGGTGGGATACTTTGTATAATATGTTATGGGATGAAATGTACAGTGATACAATTGCACTAGTAAAACCAAACAAGTATTATACTGTAAATGCAATGCGTACGTTTCAAAACGATCACCTATTATTTGATTTCAAAAAAACCACTGATAAAAAAGAAACTTTGAGCGATTTAGTAAATACCACGTTCAATTTACTTTGCAAATCTGTTGATTCACTTAAAAAACAGGATGTTGATTTATTGCAATGGTATCAGCATAAACAAACACATATTATGCATATCAGCCAGATACCTGCATTTAGCAGAATGGAAGTGAAAAATGGCGGATTCAGTAATATCGTAAATGCCACAAGTGCCACACATGGACCAAGTTGGCGCATGGTGGTTGAGTTAAGTAAACCTGTTAACGCCTATGGTGTTTATCCCGGCGGGCAGTCAGGAAATCCGGGTAGTAAATATTATTCCAATTTTATTGATGATTGGGCCGCAGGTAAATATTATAAATTGGCCTTTTACTCGAATGAAGAGGAAGCCTTAAAATCAGCATTATTCACCATAACTTTTAATTAAAATGCGTATAGCCGTTATTTTGTGTTTAGGGATTGCAATTTGTTATTTCCTTCAAAGTTATTTACCTATCTGGTGGATATTTGCACCGGTTACTTTTATTATTTCACTGGCCGTTCGTTTTTCAACAGGTTGGCGTAG
The DNA here is from genome assembly GCA_016706255.1 of Bacteroidota bacterium. NCBI lineage: Bacteria > Pseudomonadati > Bacteroidota > Bacteroidota bacterium. The sequence goes on from JADJJZ010000029.1 coordinate 181,794, forward strand.
TTTTTTTTATGGACTGCTCATTGTATTTGTAACATGGATGTTATTGTATCTCATGAAAGATATTCCAAATGATCAGGTTATGAGTTCAAAAATGGCTAACCTATTTAATTTCAAAAATGCCTATAGTTTATTTATTGTAATTTCATTAATTATGGGTATCGTTGGCGGGCTTGCGTCCACTGCGGCTTATTATATCAGAAAACGATAAATAAAATGCAAAATTGGGATATTGTTTTATTAACTGAAGATCGTTACTACGAGCCGGTTTCTATTACCCCATATATTCAAAACATTCTTGATGATGATCGTTTGTTAATGGCAGCATTAGCGGCTGAAAATTTTAAGGTGGTTCGTAAATCATGGAGTGATCCTGATTTTGATTGGTCCACAACAAAATTTTGCATTTTCAGAACCACCTGGGATTATTTTGACCGATTTGAAACATTTTTTAATTGGTTTAACGCTACAGCAAAAAAAACACATTTCATAAATTCAGAATTGCTGATTCGCTGGAATTTGGATAAACATTATCTCGCTGATTTAAAAGCTAAAAATATTAATATTGTTGAAACCTTATTTATAGAAGCAGGATATGATGATTCATTAAATTCATTATTTATAAATTCAGGTTTCGATGTTGCCATTTTAAAGCCGGCCATTTCAGGGGCAGCCAGACATACCTATAAATTAAATGCAGAAAATATAGGTCAGCACGAAAAAATATTTCAATCTTTAATTGCAAATGAGGCGATGTTACTGCAACCTTTTCAACAAGAAATTATTACAACCGGTGAAGTTGCATTTATGCTGATGGGCGGAAAATTTACGCATGCTGTTTTGAAAAAAGCCAAACCCGGCGATTTCAGGGTGCAGGATGATTTCGGAGGCACATTACACGATTATCACCCAACACCTGAAGAAATACAATTTTCAGAACAGGCTATTGCTGCTTGTCCGGAACAACCATTGTATGCTCGGGTTGATATGATTCGCGATAATTATGGCAATTTGGCAATTATGGAACTTGAAATTATTGAACCGGAACTGTGGTTGCGACGCGCGCCGGAATCGGCAATTGCATTAACTAAATCGATTAAAAATTACATAAACACAATATGAAAAAACCCTTACTAACGCTTTTTGTATTATTGAATACATTAATTTCAATAGCTCAGGTATCTTCTGATTATGCCGTGTTGGTATCTGCTACAAACTCGACAACACCTCCATCAATTCAATTATATTGGCCTTTGTATGCGAATGCAACAGATTACACCATTTATAAAAAAGAATTATCGACAACATCATGGGGCACATCTATCGCAACATTAAGTGGAACAGCAACAACTTATACTGATAATGATGTAATAATTGATTCTGCTTATGAATATAAAATTGTGCGTAATTCAACAACAGGTATTATTGGAGAAGGATATTTAATTGGTGGAATTGAATTAAGTGTTGTTGATTACAGAGGTACTTGCCTTCTAGTGTTAGACACAACAATCACTACTGATTTAACAAACGAAATTTATCAATTAAAAAAAGATATTTCCGGTGATGGTTGGGCAGTTGAAGAATTACATGTAGCAAGAGATATGAGTCCGACCTTTGTTCGTGATTTAATAATTGGCAGAGCGAATGCAAATACCGCCATTACTGCCTTGTTTTTATTTGGAAGAGTTCCGGTACTATATTCAGGTAATTTATATCCGGATGGTCACCCTGATCATCAGGGTGCATGGCCGGCTGATGGTATTTATGGCGATATTGATGTGGAATACACCGATGCAACAGTTGATAATATAGTGGCAGCAAGAATTGAAAATCAAAATGTACCCGGCGATGGGAAATATGATCAGTCGGTTTTTAAATCTAAACTCGAACTTGAAGTTGGACGTGTAGATTTATATAATATGCCTACTTTTATTTTAGATGAGGCGAGTTTATTAAAAAGATATTTGCAAGCCGATCATGAATTTAGAACGGGTGTGCATATTTATGCTCGTCGTGCATTAATTGATGATAATTTTGGTGCATTTGCAGGTGAAGCATTTGCTTCTAGTGGCTGGAGAAATTTTGCACCAATGTTTGGCAGCAGCGAAATTTATGAAGCCGATTATTTTACAACAATGTATACCAATGATTACCTCTGGAGTTACGGATGCGGCGGCGGCTGGTTTCAGGGGGCAGGCGGTGTTGGAACAACTAATGATTTTGCATTGGATACTGTTAAATCGGCATTCACGATGTTATTCGGCAGTTATTTTGGCGACTGGGATGCAAACGATGATTTTTTACGTGCTCCTTTAGCATCGGGTAAAACATTAACCAATTGTTGGGCAGGCCGCCCACACTGGCATTTTCACAATATGGCTATGGGTGCAAATATTGGTTATAGTGCACGATTAACACAAAATAATCAATCCACCTATGTATCTAATATCTTTCCAAAATGGGTGCATATTGCTTTAATGGGTGATCCCACATTAAGAATGCATATTGTTCAACCACCTGCAACAATTTCACTGGCCATACCAACCGGCGAAACAAGTGTAATTGGAATTGATTACACGAATTCACCTGACCCTGATGTTATTGGGTATTATGTTTACCGCAGTGCAACCGAATTTGGTGTATATGAACGTATTACTGAAGAATTAATTAATTACAGTCCGTTTATTGATGAAGAACCAATTCATGGCACTAATTATTATATGGTAAAAGCCGTAAAACTTGAAACCTCATCAAGTGGAAGTTATTATAATACCAGCACCGGTATTAGTGATTCCATTTTTATAGAATATGTTTCCATTGAAAATAATTTGGCTGCTACAATTTCAATTGCGCCGAATCCTGCATCCGATCACATATCAATAAATTTCACAGCAAATCCATTACAAACTAATTATACAATCACCAATTTAGAAGGCAAAATATATTTACAGGGATTAATAAATGTTTCATCAAATAAAATAAATATTCAAATGCTTCCTGAAGGAATGTATTTATTTAATTTGGGTGATTATCACAAAAAATTTATGGTAATGAATTAAAATTACTCCCACTCCTCTACCAGCATGCCCATTTTCCCTATTTGATAATCGCGAATGGCTTGCATAATTTCGGTTTGGGAAGTCATTACAAAAGGACCATAACTTTCAACCTTTTCGTTTATTGGCACACCGGCTAATACCAATAACTGTGTTTTTTGTGTTGCCGCTATGCGAATGGTATCTCCATCATTATTAAAATGCACCAAATGTAGTGCATTCACCTGTCCGTAATTATCTATCTCGATACTTCCATTCAACACATAAATAATTACGTTATACTGTTCAGGTATTTGAAAATTGTGATGCGAACCGGCAACAAAATCTCCCCTTAAAATAATAACGTCCAATTTAGCCTGTGCAGGGCCTTTAGTATTGAGATAATTTCCTGCAATCACCGACAACGTTCCACCATGTTCAACCGGAATTTGAGGTATCATTTCCTGGTCCAAAGCCTGGTAATGTGGTTGATCCAATTTGTGTATACGCGGGGTATTAATCCATAATTGAACAATTTCCTGCTGTCCGCCTTTTTTTGCAAACGCCACCGAAGGTCGCTCACTGTGAATCAATCCCATACCTGCATCCATCCATTGAACGCCACCGGCTTTAACAATGGCAGAATTACCACGTGAATCACGATGGTGAATATCCCCTTTAAAAACAAAGGTAACCGGCGAAAAACCACGATGTGGATGCGGCGATACTCCTGTTTCCCGAGGATGCGAATCGTTAGCAATATATCCGGTATGGTGATGTAACAATAAAAAGGGGTCTACCCTATCCACGTTTTTTGCAGGCATTGGCTGACGAACAGGGAATCCACCCATATCCATCATTTCAGCAAATTGCACTTCTTTTACACTTCTGTTAGACATATGTATTAAAATTCAAATTTGTTGCGTAAAGTTCATTAAACGATTGGGCTTATTGTTAATAAAGCATGAACATGCAAGCAGAAATTTACCTAATTTTGTTGCGCATGCAGGCATTAGGGTATTATTTGGCGTTGCCGTTAATTTATTTCTTCTCAATTCTTCCGATGGCAGTTTTACGCCAGGTAAGTAACCTGGGATATTTTTTAATGTTTCATGTTTTCAAGTATCGTAAAGAAGTTGTTTACCGCAATTTACACAATTCATTTCCTGAAAAATCAGAAGAAGAAATACATAAAATTGCTAAACGATTTTATATGGTTTTGTCGGATACCCTTTTTGAAACGATAAAAGCACTTACCATTACACATAAACAATTAAAGAAAAAATGCAGCATCAACAATTATGAAGTAGTGGATGCTTCATTAAAAAAAGGGAGAAATGTATTATTAATTTTGGGCCATTACGGCAACTGGGAATGGGCAGGAGGTTCAATGGCAGTGCATGCTGATTTACCACTCAAAGCTGCTTATAAACCTTTGTCGAATAAATATTTTAATCGTTTAGCAGTTCGCACCAGAACGCGGTTAAAAATTATGCTGATACCAAAACGCCAGTTGTTAAAACATTTAACCGATACCATTGGCGATCAAACGTTGTTGGTATTAATTGCAGATCAATCACCAAATCCGAAGGATCATTACTGGACAAAATTTCTAAATCAGGATACAGCAGTAGTTACAGGAATGGAGCGTATTGCACGACAGTACGATTATGATGTTTTTTATTCCACTATCCATCATGTGAATCGCGGTAAATACGAAATCACCTTTAAATTACTTACCGATAATCCAAACAGTCTGCCACCAGAAAAACTCACTGCCATGTTTATGCATGAATTAGAGCAGGATATTATTAAAGACCCCGGCCCATACTTATGGTCGCATAGAAGATGGAAATTAAAAAAGCCGGTTAATTAAATAATTTATATCCGACAGTAAACTGGAAAATATTTTTTCTGGCATCAACGGTAATTACACCATTATCAGTTTCAATATATTCCTTGAATTTGCTCAGATTACCTTCATATCTTGCATCGAAAGTAAGTTTATTTACATCGAATCCAAACCCAGCCTGGTAACCTAATGTCATGTTACTGATAGAAAATAAAGGATCGCCTTGCTGATAATCTACATAACTAAAAACCGGTCCTGCAGTTAAATGAAATAAGTTAAATGCTTTGTATCCAATTATAACCGGAATATCAACTTTATCTACATTGATGCTTAAAAAATCGCCTAATGTCATGCCGTCTGCATTAGCATCATCTAATGTAACAAGCGCTTTATTTTCAGAGAATAATAATTCCGGTTGTATCATCCATTTACCGGCTCCGGCACGTGCAAAAACACCAAAAACCAAAGCTGTTCCTTTTTGAGCTTCCAAATCACCCATGTCAACACCATCGCCGCTCACAACATTTAATAAAACGGATTCTGAATAGTTAACTCCACCTTTAACACCAAGTGCATAACTCTGAGCATTTACATTGAATGCTGCGAGGGCTAAAATTATTACGATATAGTTTTTCATACCTGCTTGTTTTGTAAGAACTAAACGAAAACTGTGCCATTAACATATTTCGCAATTAAAGAACAGGAAAACGTTTTATTTTTGAAGGAAATACTCAACTATGTCGAAAGGAATAGAATGGAACGTGGCGCTTCAACCACGGGAGGGAAAATACCTGGTTGGCCCACGTGCAAGATGGAAAGAATTATTTTTTGGGTTTTCAGTATTAAAAGAATTTATAAAAGGATTCAGAGCTTTACATTTTGTTGGTCCTTGTATCACCGTTTTTGGGTCTGCCCGTTTTGGCGAAAACCATGAATATTATAAACAAGCCCGTGAATTAGGGAAAAAAATAAGTGCAAACGGATTAACCATTATCACCGGTGGCGGACCCGGAATTATGGAAGCCGCCAATCGTGGTGCATATGAAAATGGCGGCCGGTCAGTTGGTTGTAATATTGTATTACCATCTGAACAAAAACATAACCCATATATGCATAAATGGGTTACCATAAAATACTTTTTTGTCCGTAAAGTGCTTCTGGTAAAGTATTCCTACGGATTCGTTGTAATGCCCGGCGGTGTTGGCACAATGGATGAATTTTTTGAAACCCTTACACTTATTCAGACTGCAAGCATCAAGAATTTCCCGATTGTAATGATTGGCAAACATTATTATAAAGATATCTGGGAGATGTTACAAAAAATGGTGACCGCAAAAACCATATCAGAATCAGAACACGATTTAATAAAGTTCACAGATGATGTAGATGAAGCCGTAAATCACATCATGTTTTACATTGGTAAACACTATAAATTAAGAAAAATTTTACCGGCAAAAATTCTTTGGGAACGATTTGTTTAAATCTTAACTTTGCACTTTCAGGCATGAAAATTCCGGATAAAACAAGGCTGTGGTTTAAGCGTATTGGTTGGATAGGATTCCTATTTTTCCTCATAAAAGGTATCCTGTGGCTTGTTGCGGGAGCCGCCATCATCGAATGGTTCAATCGGGTGTTTTAACCTGTTCATCACCATTTTCTTCCGACTCATCACGCTTGACAAGGCGATACTTTTAACATTTTGTTGCTTTGTGTTGAAATACCAAACATATGAAACTTTTTATAACAACATTTACCATCCTGATTTGCACAATAACCGGGATACAGGCGCAAAACCTGACACAAACTATTCGGGGACAGGTTACAGACAAAGAATCGAAGGCTACGCTCCCGGGGGTTAATATTATCGTTTTAAACACCAGCCCTACTATCGGAACAACGACCGATTTGGATGGCTATTTTGTAATCGAAAATGTGCCTATCGGGCGAATATCATTACAGGCAAGTTTTATTGGTTATGAGCCATTTATAATTAACAATATTGATTTAACATCAGGTAAAGAATTGATTTTAAACTTCGGCATGCAGGAACAATTGGTTGCTTTGCAGGAAGTTGTGATATCAGGTGAAAATGAAAAGATGGAATCGGTTAATGATATGACTACAGTTAGTGCCCGTCAATTTTCTATAGAAGAAAGTCAGCGATTTGCAGGAGCCCGAAATGATGTGAGCAGAATGGCCCAAAACTTTGCCGGTGTTCGCGGAGCAAATGATGCGGTTAATGATATTATTATCAGAGGTAACTCTCCTGTTGGCGTATTATTCAGATTAGAAGGAATTGACATCCCTAACCCAAACCATTTTGGTGATTTTGGTTCAAGTGGTGGTCCGGTTTCAATGTTAAACAATAACGTTTTAGCTAACAGCGATTTTTTAACAGGCGCTTTTCCTGCAGAATACGGCAATGCGATTAGTGGTGTATTTGATTTAAAAATGCGCAATGGGAATTATGAAAATCATGAAATAATCGGACAAGTTGGATTAAACGGATTTGAATTAGGTGTTGAAGGACCTATCAGCAAAACGAATAAATCATCTTACATGGTGAATTATCGATATTCTACTTTAGGAGTTATGTCTGCACTCGGAATTAATTTTGGAACAGGAACCGCAATACCTTATTATCAGGATATTACTGCCAGATTTAATGTCCCAACAAAAAAGGCCGGAACCTTTTCTGCTTTTGCAGTTGGCGGTATCAGTCAAATCGATTTAATTTCCAGCAATCCTGAAGATACCGTTGATAATTTATACAATAATGATCTCGACATTTATGACCGTTCAAAAATTGGCGTTGCCGGAATCAGTCATCAATATCTCATCAATAATTCTTCTTATACACGATTAACTGTCGCGATATCAACTATTATTAATCAGGATGTTGTAGATTCAATTTCTTCTGAAACATTTCAGGCGGTACCTTTTTACACACAAAATTTTACTCAAAATAAAATTTCAGGAAACTTCTTTTATAAAAAGAAAATAAATGCAAAACACAATTTCCAAATAGGCGTTCGTTGGGATGAATATTTAGTTGATATTGTAGATAGTATTTATCGTTCTACTTTAGATCAATATGTTACCTTAACAGAATATGATGGTAACACATTTTTATTACAACCTTATGCGCAATATCAATATCGTATAACCGAACACGTAACACTTAATACCGGATTGCACTTTCAATATTTAAGTTTAAACGGCAGTAACTCTTTAGAGCCACGTGTTGGTTTAAAATATCAGGCAAATGATAAAAATGCATTTTCAGTTGCCTATGGATTACATAGTATAATGGCACCTATTGCCACTTATTTTAAAACTGTTGAAGTTAGTTCGGGTAATTATATTACACCAAACGACTCAGTGGATTTTGTAAAAGCACACCATTTTGTTGTTGGTTACGACCGCGAATTATCATCAACCATTCGATTAAAAGCAGAAGTTTATTATCAGCATTTATATGATGTTTTAATTGATAAAGACAGCTCTTCATTTTCAGTATTAAATACAGGTAGCTTTACCTTTGGTTCACCTGACTATCTAGTGAACAACGGAACAGGAAGAAACTATGGTGCCGAGTTAACTTTAGAGAAATTTATGGACAAGGGTATGTATTTTTTAGTAACCGGTTCATTATATAAATCACAATACCTTGGTAGCGATAATGTTGAACGTGAATCTGCATTTTCAGGAAATTATGTCGCTAATTTTGTTGGAGGGAAAGAATTTTATTTATTTCCTGAACGCACAGGCCAAAAAACTAAAAAATCGGTTGTGCTAGATACTAAGTTTACTTTAGCCGGCGGCCAACGCTATACGCCAATCGATTTGGAAGCGTCAATACTAAGTGGAGAAACCGAATACGACTGGAGCCGCGCATTTGAAGAACAGTTTGCTGATTACATGCGTTGGGATGTTCGTCTCGCTTTCAAAATGGATGGTAAATTTGCAACTCAGGAATGGGCTATAGATATTCAGAATGTTACCAACAGAAAAAATTCGTTGTATCAGCGATATAACCCTGCAGACCAGGAAATTAATACTGTTTATCAATTAGGCATTTTCCCGGTTCCACAATACAGAATTACATTTTAATGAAATTATCCAAAAATAGTAAAGTACTTAAAACCATTTTGTGGGGAACACTGATCGTATCAGTGATTCCCCCAACTTTTACACTAATTCAACAATGGTTTTATGGTTCTATTAACCAAACCTTTTATTGCACAGCAGTTGATTATGTGCAATCCACGGTTTTTTCACTGGTAGTAACTTTCACTTTATTTATTACCAATATATACATTATTGGCACCTTAACGGATAAACTGGAAGGAAAAATTAATTCCTACAAACGTATTGCGCTTTGTCTTTTTCTGGGCATTGTAAGTTCAAATATTATTATTTACCTGGAGTGGAAATTATTTAATAATTTATTTTTTCATATTGAGCCGCCACTGGAAAATACGCGTATCTTCAGCAATCAGGTTATTGCAACCATACTTGTAGTAATTGTAAGTCTGGTTCTTGAAATTCGACATTATGTAAAACAATTAAAATTATCAATCGCTGAAAAGGAAAAATTGGAACGTGCATTTTTACGTGCGCAACTTGAAGGATTAAAAACTCAAATCAGTCCCCACTTTTTATTCAACAGCTTTAATGCGTTACAATCGTTGATTGAAGATAACCCTGAAAAAGCAAAAGCATTTGTTCAGGAATTGGCACGTGTTTATCGATATGTTTTAGATAAAAGAGATAACCTGGTAGTGAAACTAAGTGACGAAATTTTATTTATTCACTCCTATGTTTATCTGAATAAAATCCGGTTTGGAGAAAATCTGAAAATTGAAATCAATATCGAATCTAATCTGCTTCAACATTTTCTTCCACCGCTAACGTTACAATTATTAATCGAAAATGCCATAAAACACAATATTATATCTGCAAGCAAACCCTTGCATATTGTGATTAACACGGCAGATGATATGTTAGTGGTAACCAACAATTATCAGCCACGCGCCGAAACAGTTCTTTCAACACAAATTGGACACAGCAATTTAACAGACCGCTATAAATTAATTTGTGATAAAGTACCGATATTTGGGATTGTTGGAGCAAATTATATTGCAAAAGTGCCTTTAGTTGATGAATCACAAGCTGACGAATTATGATACGTGTTGTTATAATAGAAGATGAACAAATTGCCTCAGATTATCTTGAAAAGATGATTCGCTCCTATTCTGATGAATTTGAGGTTATTGCTAAACTTGATTCTGTTGAAGCTTCTATAAAATTTTTAAGTGACCAACAAGCCGATTTATTGTTTTGTGATATACATTTAGCTGATGATATCAGTTTTAATATTTTTAATCAGATAACTGTTACAGCGCCTGTAATTTTCACCACTGCTTACGACCAATATGCCATTCGTGCATTTAAACTAAACAGTATCGATTATTTATTAAAACCAATTAATAAAGATGAGTTGTTTGCAGCCATAACTAAATTTAAACAATCATTAAAATACAGTCAGCCTGACCTAAGTAATTTACTTGCAGCATTCCGGTCGCAAAGTCAGGCATACCAGCAACGTTTTTTGGTGAGCAATGGTGCAAAGCTCAAATCAGTCGCTATTCATGAAATAGCCTATTTTTATGCCGACCAAAAACTGAATTTTCTGGTTGAAAAAAGTGGCAAACAATTTATTGTAGACCATTCACTGGATAAACTGGAGCCGCAGTTGGACCCGGAACTGTTTTTCAGGATTAACAGGCAATTTATCATTAGTTTTGAAAGTATCAGTTCAATGGTTAGTTATTCCAAATCGCGCATAAAGGTTGAGTTGCAGCCTCCTGCTTCACGCGAAAGTATTGTGAGCGTGGAACGCAGTCCGGAGTTTAAAATCTGGCTCAACCGTTAAGAATTACTAAAACGCCTGATTTATAATCAAAATCCAGGCATTAAGCAGCAGATATCCCAATTTTTCCGATAATTTTGCGCTACTTATGCGTTACTGGTATTTTTATCTTGCATTTCTGATGATTTCTTGTGGAGCTGTTACATCAGAACAAACAAATATTCCTAATTCCTGGCCAACTAAAAGAAATTTGATGGAAACGTTTCGGGATGCCGATACGGTATATATCATATATGCTAAGGAAGATTATGCCGTTACCGATGTTATAGTAAATGGCGTTGCTGCTATGAATATACCGGATGATCGTTTTAAAGTAATGGCTGTTCGTGATGATAAAGTTACAGAACAACAAATCAAAAATCATCCTATTTATGTTGTTGGAACAAAGGCCAATTTGGTGCTTAACCGAATAAACGACAATTTACCGATTCGTTTTATTGAAAACGGATTTGTATTCGACAATAAAACCTACAAGAATAAAACCGATATATTTAAAATATCCTTTTACCCTAATCTATACAATCCTAAAATGCCGTTAACAGTTATTTCAGGAAATAATGAAGATGAGTTGGTGAAATTTATTCAAAAACAATTTGATGAATCATGGGGTTATTTTTATTGGGATAATTGGGGTTATCAGATTTATGACGAAGGGCAAAGAGCAGTGTTGGGTAATTTTTCAAACGACAGCACAACATTGTGGACAATAGATAAAAAATTACATTGGGATTTTGATTATTCAGGTAAAGAAATAAAATCAACCACACATTTAAAATATATCAATCACGGTGCAGCTGATGTGGATGGTATTATAAATACATTTGACGCAACTGCACAACAAACCATCAGCAGTCTTGAAAACTTTACGGGTAAAACATTAAATACCAATATCACTTATCATATTTATAAAAGTGCTGAATTGAAAGCCCTCATGTTAAATGAAGCATCACAAAGTAACATTGATTTCACTGTGAATGCTATTCATAGTGTTATCAATAATGAGTTCAATGGGAAATATGATGAAACATTAGCGATGCTGGTTGCAAGAAATTTGCTAGGCGAACCATCAATTATGGCGCTGGAAGAAGGACTGGCAGTGGTTTCCACAGCAAACTGGCAAAATACAAATTATCATTATCTGGCAGGAAATCTTGCTGGCGGTGATGCATTACCATCTTTAAAAAATTTATTGAGCAACGAAGCTTTTGAAGGCGAATCAGATTATCTTGCACACATTGCAGCTGCAAGTTTTGTAGATTTTCTTATTCAACAAAAAGGGAAAGATAATTTTTTAATGAATTACCTTAAATGGCAGCAAAACGACAGCTATTTATTGGGATTGGAAAATGAATGGCATCAATATGTAATTAAAACTGCTGCTGCTTCACCCATAGCATCAATTAAATCGACAGCAAAAAAACAAAACTTTTTAAAAGGATTTAATTATGCCCATGAAGGTTACCAGATTTATAATGGATACATGGGTTCAGAGTCAGATAACTCAATAGCTAAATTAAAAACACTCGGTGTAAATTCATTAACACTTATTCCCTATAGCGGCTTTCAATCGTTGACCAAGCCCTACCCTTTCCACTATACAACAGGCGCCGGTGGCGAAAATGATATTAGTATAATTCATGCTGCCTACACGGCACATCAAAATGGTATGTCCATTATGCTGAAACCACAATTATGGTCGTGGTTGGGATGGACGGGTGATATCACGATGCAAAATGAGGCAGACTGGAATTTATTTTTCGAATATTACGAAGAGTGGATTATGCATTATGCGATTATGGCTGAAATTTATCGTTTTGATATGTTTTGTATTGGTGTTGAATTTCAAAATGCATCATTATCTGAACATAATAAATGGGATGAATTGTTTGATAAAGTACGTAAGGTATACTCCGGACAAATTACCTATGCAGCCAACTGGGGTACCGAATTTGAGTCCGTTTCTTTTGGGATAAATTGGATTTTATTTCTGTTAATTGTTATTACCCTTTAAGTACTTCAAATAATCCAACCGATGCTGAATTGTTAACTGCATTCGAAAAAAATCTGGATATCATAGAAAAAGTGCATGCCAAATATCAGTTACCTGTGGTATTCACTGAAATTGGATTTAAGAGCATTGCCGCACCATGGATTCAGCCGCATAAGGATGCTGATGAGCAGGAATATAATGAAACAAGTCAGCGCAGATGTTATGAGGCTATGATAAAAGCTATGGATGATGAAAAATGGATAAATGGTATTTACATCTGGAAATGGCCTAGCTACATGGATTTCAGCGCCGATTATGCCAAAGATTTTAATCCTTGCAATAAAGAGGCAGAAAAAACAATCAGTAAATGGTTTTTAAATAAACCCTGATTAGTAATAACAATCAGCTTTGTAAAGTATCATGTAATCAACCACACTCTGGATAGCGGCTGTTTTCATATCACGCTTTAACGTTTTATTGTTGAGCACATCTGCAGTTAATGTCCATCCTTTACAACAATCTGTATCCATTGTTTTTGTGCTTTTGGTTACGTTCAAAATTAATTGAATGGTGAAACTGGTTTTATTTTTTGCAGCAGCTTTTTCCAGTATGTTAATAGCTTCATCTAATTCAAAATAATTATCCATTGCCTGTAAATAACCAAGGCAAAATAATTGATGTGCCGTCAAATTATCTAAATTTATTTGTGCAGTTGTAATGCCTTTTGCTTTAGCAAGATATTCTTTAAACTTATCAGCATTTTTAGTGCCATCATACGACCAACCAATGGCATTAATAACTGCGGCCTTAGCGTCAATCGGATTTTTTTCATCTAACAAAAAAGCAGCAACAGCATCATTTACTTGTCTGGAAAGTTCTGCCTCAGCCACAATCGGATAGTTGTAATAGCTGGTTGCAAAATAGGTAGAAGTTAATGGTGAATCAGCTTTTACAGTTGAAGCAATAGATAAAAACAGCACTAAGCCGGCAATTGCAATGTTTTTCATTTGGTTGTTGTAGGTGTTGTAGGTAATTGAAATAATTCGGGATGTAAATATGCGTAATAGGCAATTGGAATAATTAATGCCAAGGTTATTACAAGTGGAATAACAAAACTTCTTCGCTCATAATTTACGGTTTTGCCAATAAATCGGTTCCAGAGTAATTGTGAAATTATAAATGCTGCAGCACCAAGTAAAAAAACTGCAAAAACGCTTCCCGGCGGTATAAAAAAATAATTAACCACACCCACCAGCATCGATATAGCCAGTGAAATTGCCGCTACCAGCCAGGCACCTGATTTTTTTATTTTAGCAATATTTATTGCCAATAAAATACCTCCGCTCAAAGGCGAAAAAAATATAGAAAATGCGAAAATGGTAGATTGTGAAAATAAAACCGGTAATGGTTCTTCAGGTTTTATCTCTTGGGTTTCAAATACATCGTTCACAACTTCAACTTTTGCCAGACGCTCTTCAACCATCGTTCTCAGTCTGTCAACACCCTGCAAAGGCAATTTTCGTCGCTCACATTCGTTAATCAACTCAATCAGCATGTCATCTACATACTTGTCGTAGTTGCGAAGGGCATCCAAAATTTCATCATCTGCCAATCTTGCTACATTCATTTTGTAGATGTTATCAGGCATAATTTAAATTTATATTTTTGTGTAATAATCGATTATGAAAGCAAAACTACCGCTTATTATCTGCTTTTTCTATTCTGTAACAGCATTTTCGCAGTCACAGTTCCTTACAAACGGGCTTTTCAGCTATGTTGATACCCTTAAAATTCCCAACACTTATGAAATAGGCCCCGGACAATTAACGAAAAGTGGTGACCATTTTATTTTAGGGTTGCTGGATGGTGAGCTGGAAGATTATGTGAATTTGATGTCAGATATATACGCAATAGACCTAAATCCTACTGCTAACGACAAAAAAATTCAACCTTTCAACCTCCCAAATGCACCCGATTCTGTCCGTTATTTTCAATGCAGCGCCTCCAATAAGGAAGAAGTTGTAGTGTATGTATCCAATTTATTTGCAGGTTGGAACGATAATGATTTAGCAATAGCCGTAAAACAGGCTGATGGCAGTTACGGAAAAACCCGCATGCTAACCGAATTAAACGACCCGCTTGAAAGTGATGCTTACCCTTGGTTATCGCCCGATGGGTTGCATATTTATTACAATCGCAATTTTAAAATATTATATGCTGAACGTAATTCTATTCAGGATTCATTTTCTGCACCCGTAGAAATAAAATTTGATGGTCAGGTTAATTTGGAAATTGTGAGTAGCTGGCTTAGCGAAGATGAAAAAAATATGTTTATCATCGCTAATAACCGTATTTATTATGCATCACGTAAATCAACTAGTGAACCATTCAGTTTCCCTGCCTTGTTTACCGATGAATTTAAAAGCTTTTATTTTATTTCAGGATTAAGTTTTGCACCCGATCGTAAAACAATGGTATTGTATTATTCAACTGAAGATAAACAAACCATTGTGCGCTATCAACTTAAAAAAGGAAAAGCCTGGTAAAAGTAAAACACATATTTCCACTATTTATAATTGTGTTTTTAATAGCACAATGCAAACCTGCTGACACCGGTTTCGATTACAGCAATTTTAATAAAATTACAAAACGTGGCGCATTTGAACTCTACATTCCCAAATATTTACAGCAGGATAAAAAATTAAATCCCAAGGCCGCCATCGCTTTTTCAGATAGCTTAAATAATACATTTTTTATGGTAATGCGGGAAGAAATTCCGGATACAGAAGATGATTCGATTATTATTACACCCGAAAATTACCACCAATTTGCCTGCGAAGGTATTGCTACCCAACTCAAAAATCCGGATATCAGTGATGCTGAGCAGGATACCATTAATTTGTTTCCTGTTATGAATAGTATTATCGACGGGAAATTTGATACGCACAAAATCTATTATACCGTTACAACCATAAAAACTGAGCTCTATTTTTATCAAGTAATCGGTTGGACGCTTTATGAAAATAAATCAACTATTGGAAACGATTTATTGTATGCAGCCAAATCCTTTATTCCGGCACAATAAGGTAAGCTGCTAATTTGAGTATCTTTGCAAAAAATAACTTTATGTCGATTCGATTATACTTTTTTACATTACTGTTTTCAACGGTTTTAATTGCTTGTAATAACACCAAGGAAGAACCTGTAAAAGAGGAAGTTATTACTGCCACGAATAAAAATATTTTTTGGGGGGAGATTATTTTTTCTTCTACCATTATTACCGACGACTCCGTATTGGCAGCCTCGCTAAACACTTTTAGTCCTGGTCGGGTAGATATTTATCTGGATTCCATTCATTTCAGAATGATTGAATACGGTGGCACTTCGCATGGTAATGTTATTATAAATAAACAAACGAAAGAAGTTTGGCAATTAGACACCACTAAAAAAATTGCGCATTTAGGTGAATATTCCGATTTAGGTGACCCAAGCGGTGTTTTAAAATCAACTATGCCCGATCATTATGCACCAACTGTGGAATTATTAAATGAAACAGCAACCATTGCAGGCCATATTTGTGATAAATATCGAATTGTACGTTCAGGATTTATTCCCGAAAATGATAAAGCCTTTATTTGGGTTGCCAGAGATATTAAATTCCCTTCCAGTCGTTACGATATTCAAACAGAAGTTAACAGATCTGCAGTACCTATTCCTTTATATCTCGGTTATGAAGACGGAGCAGTTTTAAAATTAATGGTTCAAAGTAAAAATTATTCCAGAACCTTCGAAGTAACTGAATTAAAAGAAAATTATTTCCCAATTGGTATTTTTGAAATACCGGAAAATTATCAGCGCAAATGATTGTAAAATTAAGAAACCTGCTAATTTGCGTATTTTTTACGCAAATTGCTTACGGACAACAATATACCATTGAATTAATTCAAACAGGTGTAAACACCAGCATCAGAGGATTAAGTGCGCTCAACGATTCTACCATTTGGGCCAGCGGCAGTAATGGTTATGTTGGCAAATCGGAGAATGGCGGCAAAACATGGCAATTCAAACAAATTCCGGGTTACGACAGCGCTGAATTTCGTGATATTGAAGTGTTGAGCGAAAAAACAATTTTGGTAATGAGCAGTGTTCAGCCGGCATGCATTTTAAAATCTACTGATGGTGGTGAAAAATGGAAAGTGGTATTTAAAGATGACAGACCGGAAGTGTTTTTAGATGCAATTGATTTTGCCGGAAAAAAAGGTGTTTGTATTGGCGACCCGATAAATAATAAATTTTTTATTTTACATAGTAACAATAAAGGTGATACGTGGACAGCAATTAATTCTTGCATAGCACCGGATAGTGTTGCTGCTTTTGCCGCAAGCGGAAGTACGATTCAGTATTTCAAAAAAGGTCAGGTATTTTTTGCCACCGGAGGCAGTAAAACTTTGTTGTATTATTCTGATGATCACGGTGCAACATGGTTATCACAAGCTATTCCATTACAAACCGGAGCACCTTCAAAAGGCATATTTTCTATCGATTTTTTAGACCCGACTATAGGCTGTGCAGTTGGTGGCGATTATTTAACACCAAACGATTATACCGGTAATTTTACGATGCTGGTAAAAAATGATACCGCATGGAAAGCGCCATTAAGTTTAAATCCAAATGGTTATCGCTCCTGCATAAAATTTATTGAACCAACCTTATTAATTACCTGCGGCAGTACCGGAGTAGATATTGCTGATAAATTAAACTGGTTCAATATTTCTTTGGAAAGCTTTAATGTTATTGCTGTAACACCAAAAAGTAAAAATGTAATATTAGCAGGTGGAACAGGGAAAATTGGTTTATTAAAAATCAATTAATTATTTTCTAAACCAGTTTCGTTCGCCAAGTTTGTAGGCAAGGTTGCGATATAAATCAATAATATCGTCCCAGTCTGTTCCTTCCAGTTTATGAATAATATTCCAACTTTCATTAAACCAATGCTCCTCCTCTATTGCTATTGGCCGTCCCTTATCCAAAGCAAATTCAGTTAAAGCAAGCGCAATTTCAATTGTATTGAGTGGCGAATTTATTTTTGATTGCATACGGTTATCATGCCGGTATTCGGTAATACGTTTTCTAAGTTTATCTGTTAATGCAGCGAGGGTCATGAAAAATTATTTACCATTAATATTAACCGTATATTTTAATGTAAAGTTTCTTGGCGCTTCCATCATGGCAGGTCGCTGACTGTATTCGCGGTTTAATACATTATTACACAATAATGCCACTTCATTTTTTTCATTTACATTGTATGCTAATCTGATATCTAAAACATAATCTCCTGTATTATGTGCATCACGATAATCCTGTAAACCATCAATGATATATAAATTAATTGCAGGAATTATCGGGTCAACAAATGCAGCATCAACAGCTTCCATAAAACTATTGTAATTGCAGGTAACACCAATTCTAAATTGTTTAATTGTGCTTTCAGCATCAAATTTTATTGTATGTCGGAAACGATATTTTAATACATTATAATCTGCACTGGATAACACATTTTGTAATGAATCGAAATCCTGGAATTTAGGGTCGATATAGGTATAACCTACAATTAAAGTGGTTGGTATTGTTCCGATTTTGCCTTCACCAATAAATGAAATTTCAGCACCTGAAATTCTGGTGTCACCGATGTTCAGCGACATAAATCCCGGGAAAGGGTAATAACCGAAAGTAAATTCCATCATGTTATTGTATTCAGAAATGAATCCTGAAACATCAAGCATACCTTGCCAATTACTGATTTTTACGCCTTGCTTAATGCCGAGTTCTGCACTCCATCCCGTTTCTGATGTAAGATCAGGATTTGGGAAAATACTTAATCCGGTAACGGTTGTCGAAATATACTTTTCTGCAATTGTCGGAAACCGATAACCCTGCCCCCATGACGCACGCAGAAAGGTGTATTTAGCCAACTGATAATTTGCACCTACTCTGAATACCGGTCGCGATTCATTTAATCCTGAAATCTGATTAAACTCATAACGCAATCCTGCACTTAAATTTAATTTATCAAACAATTTTTTATCTGCCTGCAAATACATTGCTTCGTTTGAAGAGTGATAAGTGGAATCACCATATAATTCAGCACTCACCTGTGTGTAACTAGCTAAAACACCTGCACTTAACACAAATGCATATTCATCAAAATGTTTTTGGTATTGATATTCACCATAAAATAAATCATTAAAATTACTTTGTTCGGTGGTCACTGTTTTATTGTGATTACCGTAATATCGGGTTAATATTTTATGACGATTTCCTTTTGCATCATAAAAATTAAGAAACGGATCAATGGTAATTTTAAATCCCTGATTAAAGGCTGTAGTACCCGGTGCTGCCGCATATAAACCGGAATCAATACCATCCCAAAAAAAGAAACTCGACGAACGGTTTACCTGCGTATTCACATTTAATCCGACAGCTAAATTTTCATTGATACGATAACGCGTATTTACATTAAACCGGCCTCTGCGCTGATAAATTTCTTTTAAATAACTATCCTGTGTGTACACATAGGCTCCGGTTACTAAATCGAAGCGACCAAATTTTTGGCGATGTGCGAAGTTGGCTCCGGCAAAAAACGGAAAATTGTCATCCCACCATTTTTGAGCTGTATCAGAAGGTGCATTATATACCCCATTAAAAAATCCAAATTTTGTTTCAGGTTCCGATGTAGGATAGGCAGTACGCACATTAATAATTCCATTTAATGCACTTGAACCATATAACGCACTTGCTGCACCTTTAATAATTTCGACCTGCTGAATATTTTCCATCGGAATAAAATCCCAGCTTGGAAAACCGGCATCACCTGTTAATATGGGCAAATCATCCATCAACAATAAAACCCTGCTGCCTGCACCATAACTATATCCTGAACCACCACGAATATTTGCCTGACCATCAATAACACTCACACCCGGAATGCGCTGAATACTCTGGTCTAATTTTACATCATTGGTATGCGCAATTAAATCAGCCTTAATAACATCTATGGTAACTGTTTCTTCACCAATCTTTTTTTCGAATTTACTGCCTGTAACAACAATGGTATTTAAGATACTTTCATCCTGAGATAATTTTAATTCGATAGTATATTTTTGACCGGCATATAATATTACTTCCCCTTTCAACTTTTCGTATCCGATGTAACTAACTGTAAACTGATACGTTCCTGCCTCAGTGCTAATAATAAATTTGCCTTCAAAATCGGTTGAAGCCCCTTGTTGGTTGTTGAGTAAGATAGTTGCACCAATCAGCGGCTCAGCTGTTTTGGCATCAATAATTTTTCCGGAAAATTCTGCTGTTTGGGCAAAAGTAAATTGTAATAACAAGGCTGCAAATAAAAACAAAACACTTCGCTTCATAATCATGTGTGGTTGTGTTGGGTAAAGATAGGCATTGTTGATTTACGACAAAATGTAAAAACCGATGTTATGCACATCTAAAACCCTTATCAGGCATGGTTTATAAATTTGAGTACGATATTTGATTTGAGTACCTTTGTATAAACAAATCAATTGTTATGAAAAAATTTATGTTTCCCTTAGCATTAGTCCTTCTGATTGCCGCCTGTTCACGGGTGCCGATTACGGGGCGTAAACAAGTGCATTTATTACCTGAAAGTCAGATGATATCGATGAGTTTGACTGCTTATAACGACTTTTTAAAAGAAAATGATGTTGTAGAAAAAGGTAAGGATTACAGTGCGGTTAAACGTGTTTCCGATAAACTGATACCTGCAGTAGTAAACGTTTTAAAACAAGAAGGTTATGGCGAGATGGTAGAAGGATATAACTGGGAAGTAAATCTGGTTGAAAGCGACGAGCCGAATGCCTGGTGTATGCCGGGAGGTAAAATTGTGGTTTACACCGGAATTCTTGGGTATACCAAAGATGACGCAGGACTTGCGGTGGTTTTAGGCCATGAAATTGCTCACGCTATTGCACAACACGGCAACGAACGTATGAGTCAGGGTTTATTAGCTGAAACCGGATTTGTAGCCTTAGACATCGCTTTAGCCAATAAACCGACTGAAACACGCAATTTGCTTATGACTGCTGTTGGTGTTGGAACACAGGTTGGGGTTTTGTTACCGTTTTCAAGAACGCAGGAATCAGAAGCTGACCGGTTAGGACTGATTTTCATGGCTGCTGCCGGTTATGATCCGCATAATGCCATTTCATTTTGGGAACGTATGAGTGCAAATAGCACTTCTGTACCTGAATTTTTAAGCACCCATCCGAGTGATGCAACTCGTATTAGCAATATTAAAGATACTTACATGGTAGAAGCGATGAAATATTATAAAACAAATTGATTAATCGTAGCTTTGTGCAGTGCCAGCTGCTAAACGAAATATTTTCAGGTATTTACTCAGTTATTTAAAACAAATACCTGTAGAAACAACTTCCGGTGAATATAGTGGTTCACTGGAAGTTATTTTTTTTGAGGGTCGCTACATGCTCAACACCACAAATGCGACGTATTCATTTGAAGATAAATATACTTCGTATAAAACTGCATTAAAATATATCGAGCAAGAAATACCCGGCATGCAATCTGCTCTGGTATTGGGTTTGGGGCTGGGCAGTGTACCGTATATGTTGCAAACACAATTTCATTATAAAGGTATTGTAGATTGTGTTGATATCGATAGCACAATTATTCATCTCGCAAAAAAATATTATCCATCAGCAACTTTATTTGATAAATTAAACATTCATCAGGCAGATGCGTATACCTGGATGCAATTAAATGAAAAACAGTTCGACCTGATTGCAGTTGATTTATTTATTGACCGTTTTATTCCACAACAATTTCATTCCATTCCTTTTTTAGAAAATATTAAACGCTCATTATCTGCAAATGGCATTTTATTATTTAGTCGCCTTGAAGAAAATGGAAAACTCGAAGCACAATTAGTAAAAAATGTAATGCAGGTTTTTCCGGAGGCCATTGAAATTGTTGCAGGTGGCAATTTAATTTTGTGTTATCGCAATCGGAGTAAATCATGATTGGAAACGACATACATATTGCCGCATCGTTGCTCAAGTCGGGAAAAAACATTGCCATTCCTACCGAAACTGTTTATGGTTTAGCGGGTAATGCTTTTGATACAGATGCGGTGATTGGTATTTATGAAATTAAAAAACGGCCGCTATTTAACCCTTTAATAGCGCATATCGGGCATTGGGATATGGCTGAGCTTCTCAGTTCAGGCATTCCGAATGTTCTACGCCAACTCGCCATCAAATTCTGGCCGGGACCACTAACCATATTGGTACCTAAATCGGATTTAGTGCATGATATCGTAACGGCAGGCAGCCCTGACGTAGCTATCAGAATGCCAAATCATCCACTTACCCTGCAATTGTTGCAATTACTGGATTTCCCGTTGGCAGCCCCAAGCGCAAATACCTTTGGGGGAATCAGTCCAACAACAGCCTTACATGTTGACCAACAGCTTGGAGCCGCCATTCCGTATATACTCGACGGCGGTGCATGCACAATTGGGGTAGAAAGCACGATAATACGTGCAAATGCTCAAAACAAGATAGAAATATTGCGTCCGGGAGGAATAAGTGCCGAGTTACTTGCTGCAGAATTGGGGTATATGCCTGAGTTGTTAACCCATGCTGCCATTCCGTTAGCGCCCGGCATGTTAAAAAGCCATTATGCGCCTGAAATACCTTTAATACTTGGTAATATTTTACAATTGGTTAATGAACATCCGGGTAAAAAAATTGGGGTACTCTCCTACAATAAAAAGATTGAACATCCTTCCATTATTTACAGTGAACAATTAACAATGCATAACGATCTGCACGAGGCGGCAAGAAATTTATTTGCTGCTATGCGCAAGCTTGAAGGTTCGGGTGCAGAAATTATTCTAGCTGAAAAAGTTCCGAATCACGACATCGGAATTGCTATAAACGACCGATTATCAAGGGCTTCAGCATAATGATGTAGTGATGTATAATTCAAAAGATATTTATACCTTTACACCTGTAATGCTGTGTTGATGAGATTGGCACGGTTTTTACAAATATACCTATCATAAAAAATCAATAAACAAAATGAAAAAAGCAACTTTACTCCTGGTTATGGTAACCGCCTTTCTGTTAAATAACAGTTATGCCCAGGTGACTACAAAAGGAGGAACTTCTAAAACTGAAACTGAACCTACAAAATCTGACAAATCAGATAAATCTGATAAAAAAGATAAAGTTCAGGATGAAATGTCGAAAGATGCTGCTACAACAGCTAAAGATTGGACTACAAAAATGAAGGAAATTTGCAACCTTGACCCTACACAGGAAAAAAAGGTAATGGAAATCAACCTTCGTTATGCCAACAAATTGGAAGAATTAAAAACCAAATACAAAGGCATGGAAAATCCAAATGCTGATGCTGCAAAAGCTGAAAAAGATGAATTGACAAAACAACGTTTCAAAGAATATTCTAACGTTCTTTCAAAAGAACAAATGCAGAAATTCAAAGATTATCGTCAATCTAAAAAAGGTGAAGAAGCAGAAGGTGACAAAGCAGGTAAAAAAGATGATGTAAAAGAAAAATACAAAAATGCTACACCTGAAGAAAAAGAAAAGATGAAAGAAGAAATGAAAGAGAAAAAAGATAAAAAAAGTAACAATTAATTCTTTTTCAATCTGAATAAAATTTAGCCTCGCATTCGTGCGGGGCTTTTTTTATGCTATAAATTGTTACCGGTAACATAACTACCCTTTACCATTGTGATTAAATTGTGTTGCACAGATAATCTCGATAGGTGTAATACTATTAAATCATACAAGCATACAGCATTGAATACTGATTTAATGTTGCAATAAAACGAAGTGGAAATTAGTTTTTAGAAATCCATGCATCCTTTATCCCGGTAGTGGTTACAAAGGTTTCATGGAATTCGGAAATCGTTGTGCCGTCAGGAATATTTACAGCAGCAAGTTTATATTTGCCCCAAGGTTTGATATAACCATCATACCCTTTTTCTTTCAGTTTGGCAATTACCACCTGCGCTTCTGCATCACTGTAAAATGAGCCTGCGGAAATAAAAAATCCGGTTGATTTAGGTGCGGTTACAACAGGTTTTTCAATCGGTTGAATTGTTTCCTGCTGAACAGCTATATCCGGTTCAGGAATAGTTGCGGAAATGGTATCGGGATTAGTACTTCTGAAATAAACGATAGAAGGATTTTTATCAAATTTTACCGGCTCATATTTTTCGAGCAAGTAATTATTTTTTGTAAACACCTGATTTAATCCGAAAATCTGCGCATAATTATAACCATTCATACTACTCTGAATAAAAATCTGCATTGTAAGCATAGTTAATAATAATACAGCGGCAATTGGTAATAATGCATCCGTTGCTTTTCTCTTTTTAACCGGTTTTTGAACTACAATTGCTTCCATTGTTTTGGTAACAGTTGTTTGTTCTCTAACAATCGGCTGAGCGGTGAAGGAATAAAGGCCGTATGATTGCATCAGGAAATTCTGTGCATTATCAGCCAGAAACTGAATGTTATTTTCAACATCCATTATCAATCGACCGATACCGGCGAGTTTTACCGGCTTATGTTCAGCTAAAGCGGTGTTTATCTGGCCAACAAACTCTTTAATCAGCAATTCAGCCTGATATTTAGAGATGTTTTCCCCTCTGGAAATGGCATCAACCAGCAAACCATCGTTGTTTACGAGTTTAACGTTGAAAGCCACACTTTTGGAAGGGCTGTTGAAGATAAATGAGGTGGGATGCACCTTTGCTGGCTGATAATTCGTCACAAAACCACCAAAACCGGGCACAATCACACAATTGTGATCGTATAGGAGTTTGCTGATATGTTGCGCGATTTTATACACCTGAACCGTATTTATTTGCAAATATCATACGGTTCGGGTGTTAAAAAAATGTGAAGAAATCCACCGAGTGTTTAAAACGTGAAGGAGAGCCCGCCTAACACCTGGATTCCGTAGGATGGATAGTTGTAATAACGCTGATATTTGAACGAAGCCATATTATTTACATTCAGGAAAATGTTGAAATACTTGGAATACATGTAGTTTGCACTAATATTCATATCTACAGCCCCTTTAATTTCAGCATCAGTTCCGTCTGATAACAACGCGTACGACTTATTAACCCCAAAAATATCGGCAGTCATGTTCAGTTTGTGGTTGAATTTATATAAACCACTGATAGTCCATTCCATGTTTGGGCGATGATAAGGCTGAGCTAACTCGGCAACCTCTGAAAACGAAAACAGGTTTAAGGAACCGGTTATTCTGAAGCGGTCGGCATCAAAGTAGCTTAATTCGAGATTTCCTCCCCAAATAGTAGCGTCAGAATAAACAATGTTGAATCGTTTCATATCCAGTGAATCGTTGATATAAAAAGGCATGTCTTTAGCCAGTTTCTGATATCCTTTCACTGCAAAACTGAAGTTACCATTAGTTGAACCTCTCAAACCTGCATGAATTTCGTTGATTGGTGTATTTTTAAAAATCAGGGTATCGTTTACAAATGGATTTTCTTTTACAATATTGGCAAAACTGTTTACCTGTAAATGTCCTTCCCATCCTGCAACAAAAACAAATTTATCGCCTGCTAAATCGTAACTGAAAACCGCATCGGGCAATACATAAGCATTGCTCGATTTATCCACTTTAGTTTCAATTCCGGCATTTAATGACCATTGGTCGGTAATCATTTTATAATAAGGTTTTACCCCAACAAGTGAATTATCATGTTCTGTTGCGCCTGAATAGCTGAAATATTCATACGAAACTTCTGCACCGGCAATACTATTGTTTTCCAGTTCTTTCTCGCCCCAGGCAGATAAAAACGGATGTATTTCTTTGTATTTATTAATATCCATAATACCATCAAAACCTGCTTTCAATCCAAAATCCATATTCAGCGGATTGTCGCCGATATTGTGAAATCCTAAACTGGCACCGTAATTATTATAAATCTGACGCACGTCTTTTTCATCAAAAGAAATGCTGTCGCTGTCGTAACCATAATAATGAAACGTATTTCTCGAATAAAAAGCATTGATAGGCAACGCATATTTATCATCAAAATAAAATTTAGTGGTTCCTCCTACCCTAAGGTCATTATAATTTTGATTTTCGATTTTGCTGTTGGAAGAAATATATTTTGCAAACAAACCGTAATTATATTTTTTATTGCGGTCAGAGTTCAGATATACTTCTGCAAGCGGAGTGAGTTGTGTTCCAAAACCGGCTTTTACAAAAACATTTTCAATGGCTTCCGGTTTAGCGTCGGGCATACGTATTGGTTTAACCTTAACCGGCTGATAAGGAATCTGATAAAACTCAATTGGAATATCATATTCCTGTGATTCCGGTTTGCTTT
This sequence comes from Bacteroidota bacterium, assembly GCA_016706255.1. Taxonomy (NCBI): domain Bacteria; kingdom Pseudomonadati; phylum Bacteroidota; species Bacteroidota bacterium. Next base: position 208,062 of record JADJJZ010000029.1, read on the forward strand.
TATTTTCAGGTAATGCTGCAGAAAAATTTTCTTTAACTGCATCTGCTAATACCGGATTATAACCGCTAACTACGTCTACATCTTCATCACCAACATTTGTTTGCGCAAAACTGTTTGTTGCTGCCAAACAAATTCCGGCTGTAATCAGGGTTATTTTTATATGATTGATATATTTAAACATGGTCGCTTTTATTAGTTGTTATCAAAATTTAATTCCAGTTCATCATTGCTATCATCAGGGTTAGATTTACGTTTTCCTGATTTTTCCATTTCTTCTATCTGATCCAGTTTTTGTTTTGCTAATTCAACTAGCGCAGGATCTCCTTTATAATTTTCAATGATACTGTTTAATGTTGCTTTTGCCTGAGCGAAGTCACCTTTTGCTGCACTGATATCTGCCATTAGAATATAACTTCTTACAATCCACTCTTCATAAGCAGGCATGTCGTTAATAATTTGCTGACATTTTACTTTTGATTCATCCAACTTACCTTTCTGGAATAAGATATCTGCCATATGGAAGCGCGACTCCACGCCTATTTCGTTGGTAGTTAACGCTGCAGCTTTTGAAAATGCATCGTAAGCTTTATCAATATTGTTATTGCCTAAATGTGCCTGGCCTGAATAATAATAAGCTTCGATTTTTTCATCGTTGCTAACTAAATCGTTGGCCAAAATGCGATTTGCATTTACAATTACTTCATCAAAATCGTTGAGGAAATAAGAAGTGCGCAACATACCAACCATTGCCACAAAAGTATTTTCTTTATAATCAGCTACTTCATACAATCTGTTATAATAAGTATATGCAGTTTTGTAATCTTTATTTTGATAATATTCAATCCATCCTGCTCTAACTAAAGCATATTCGAGGAATTTACCTTTATTACTTTTAATTATGGATTCATAATCCGGTAAGGCTTTCGCATATTGGGTTACTTTAAAATACGCTTCACCACGATAAAATTCTGCTTCGGTTTTATACTGACCTTTTGGATATTCACGTAAATAATCGCTGAATGCAATTGCTGCACCGGAATATTCGCCTAAGTCATATTTATTTTTAGCGTAATTATATTTTTCACCTTCAATTGCGGTGGTTGGTGCAACTCCATCAGCAGCGCCAGTATCACCTGTTACGGTTACGATATCGAGTAAGCCTTCTTTTGCTTCATTTCCTTCCGGTGAATTAGGAGAAATTTCATACGCCATTTTGTAATATTTTTCAGAGTTGGCGTAATCTTTTTCGTTGTAATAAATTAATCCTAATTTCAAATATGCTTTTACGGTATAACTACTGTTTGGTTTAGATGCTACCAAGTCTTTAAACGCAGTAATGGCACTGCTGTTTTGCTTCATGATGAAATAGGTATTGGCAATTTCATACATCGCATCATCCACATACAGTGAATTTGGGTATTTAGATTTCAGTTGTTGTAAGGTGGTAATTTTTCCACTATTATTGTTTTGTAAACCCTGCAACATCCCTTTTTGATACATCGCATAGTCAACACCCTTACTATTGTTGTCTATTATTTTCGTGTAATTGGTTTCCGCTTTTTTATAATCTTTTGTCATAAAATAACAATCGCCCAATCGCAACACCGCGTCGATGTAAACATTATTCTGAGTATTATCCGTTTTACTGGTTTTCAGACTGGTTGTTACTTTCGTAAAATAATTACTTGCATTGCTATATGATTTCTGTTTGAAATAGCTGTAACCAATGGTATAATTAGAATACGGAACTGTTGTTTCTTCAGGTAAATCTTTAGCAACTTTTGATAAATCCTGGAATTTAACATGATTATTAATGGCTAAAGCATATTTCGATTCATTAAAACGAATTTCACCTATCCAGAAATAACATGCAGCCTGTAAGTCAGCGTTGATAGGGTTTTCGAGCGACTGATTAAACATTTTATCAGCCTCTGTATAATTTTTCTGATTAAATAACTGCACACCGCTGTAATAAGAAACTTTTTGATAAGCTTCTTTCAGCTTAGGTGTTTTTTGTGGAATTTTATCAATCACTTCCATTGCTGCAACATAATCGTTGGTGTTGAGCAATGAACTGGCGAGTAATTCTTGTGCTTCTAATTTGTTTGAACCTTTAGGATATTGTTTTAAATAATCCTGTAAAGCTGTTACTGCAGCTGTATAATATTCCGATTCATAACTCAGCTTGCCATAATTAAATAATGCATTTTCATGAATAGCTTCATCAATACCAATTCTTGATGCCTCCATAAATGCGTTTCTGGCTTCGTCTTTTTTATTGAGTTTAATATAACAGTTACCATACAAAAACTGAATATGCTGATACAAAGTATCATTATCATCAGATGTTTCCTTAAGCACTGTTAATGCAGCGTTGTAGTCAGATGTTTTGTAATGCGTATAAGCTAACTGGTAATAATCTTCATCCCTGATGTTTTTTGCTTTCTCAATATAATAACTCAGGTATGGTAAAGCTTTACGATAATTGTTTTTATAAAAATGCGCCTGTCCCAATAAGCTGTTAATTTCGGCGTAATACACCAATTTGGTATCAGCCATAAGCGGTTCAGCATAACTCACCACCTTATCAAATTTCTTTTGCTGAAAATAAATATTGGTAATGTAATACGGAACAACTGATGAATAAGGCGTTATTTCTTTTACTATTTCAAAACAAGCCAGTGCATTTTCGTAGTTACCTTCTTCCTGCTGAATAAATCCGTAGTAATAATTTGAGCCATAGTAGTACGGACTGTTTGGTTTATCTTTTAATTGCGCGAACATCACCTTAGCTTCGGTGAAACGTTTTTTATTGAAGAGACTGTAGCCGTATTGAAATTTATATAAATCCCGTTCTTCCAGTGAAAGGTCTTTTACATCCACTTTTTCGTACCAGGTAACGGCATTGGTGTATTCCTTTTTATTGTAGTAAATCTTACCTAACTGATTGTAAGCTGAACCCAATAATACATGGCCTGGATTATTATGCACAAAGTCCAACATCAACTTTTCAGCATCCGGATTTTGTAATTCGATAGCACAAATGGCCGCATAATATTGACTATTAGCGATATAAGCTATTATTTCGCCATCTGTTCCTTCGGGTTTTATTGCGCCAACCTCATTAAATAATTCCTGGGCAGTGGAATACATTTTATTATCAAACAATTCCATCCCCTTTTTGTAATCTTTATACACATCGGTATAAATCATTGACTGTTGTGCCTGTAATCCGGCATATAACAGTAACAATGTACATGTAACAACAATTTTATTTCTTAACATAGTTAAATTTCAGTAAAGTATGCCTACACGACAGGCAAAATAGTAATATGAAAAAATCAAGCCGAAAATTACGGCTATTAACGAGTAGTAACAGTTAAATCATATCAAAATGAATAAACACGGGTTTGTTGATAATGAACGGACTGGACAATCTTTTTATTATAAAAATTGCCGGTTTATTGGAGCAGCCTAAAATAAGTAATTATGGAAAAGTGGAAATGTTTAATGCATTTATCTAGTTAACAGGAGCTTTTTCAACCCATTTTGCATCACCGTAATAAAACCATCTGTTATTAAATTTAATAGCGGTGAATTCAAATTTTGCCGGAATGCCATTGTTGTCAAATTTCACCACAACCGCTGATACAGCCAGTTTTCCCATCTTTGAATCGCTGGTAATTGAGCGTTCATATTTACATTTTTCCCAATTATCAGTTTTTGATTTTAATGTATTAAAGTTGTTTTCGGCATTGCTGATAAATGCATCATAGGCTTTATTTATATCGGCATATTCATGATTATTATCCGCTTCAATTTTGCGGTATGTTCCTTTATCAGGTAATAAAAATGCAGATTTTTGCATATCATTGTCCCTAAACGTATCGAATAATTTTTTTGACAGTATTTCCAGGTCCGTGGTTCCATACTCAGGCTTATCACATGAAAATATGGTGCAGGTTACCGTTAAAAATAAAATGAGCTTTTTCATTGAGTGCGTGGTTTGGAGATGTAAAATTTAGATATTTTTTTAATACTAACAAATAGAACACCCTTATTATAAGAAAATTTACGCTGGAGACGAGATTATGGTTAAAATTTATACAGATGGTGCGGCAAAAGGAAATCCCGGTCCGGGTGGGTTTGGAACCATTTTGCGGTTTGGGAAGCATGAAAAGGAACTATCGGGCGGTTACCGCAAAACAACCAACAACCGAATGGAACTGATGGCCGTAATTGCGGGATTGGAGGCACTCACTAAAGAGGGACTCGAAATAACCATCTATTCTGATTCAAAATATGTAATTGATGCCATTGATAAAGGCTGGATTTATGGCTGGATGAAAACGGGTTTTGCCAAAAAGAAAAATCAGGATTTGTGGACCCGACTGATGCGCAGCTATGCAAAACATAAGGTAAAGTTGGTGTGGGTAAAAGGACATGCCGGTCACCCGGAAAATGAACGATGCGATCAATTGGCTGTTCAGGCAGCAAAAGGTTCAAAATTGCAAACAGACACCTATTATGAGCAATTACAGGATTAGAATTTATCTAATACGTTACAGTAGGTAATTGAAGATAATTGGCTGAAAATCATTAACTTAAATGAATTTCTCTTTCTAAAAATTCCTCAATTTTTTCAACCATAGCTGAAGAACCGATATACAAAGGTGTTTTTTGATGCAGTTCTTTCGGTTCAATATCCAAAATACGTTTTTTACCGTTAGATGCTACTCCCCCGGCCTGTTCAGCGATAAATGCCAGTGGATTACATTCGTACAATAAACGTAATTTTCCTTTAGGGTTTTTTGCCGTTTCCGGATACAAATAAACCCCGCCTTTGAGCATATTTCTATGAAAATCGGCAACTAAGGAGCCGATATATCTGCTGGTATACGGACGTTGCGTTTTGAAATCTTCTTCCTGTGTGTATTTGATGTAACGTTTAACCCCTTCAGGAAAATGCACATAGTTTCCTTCGTTTATAGAGTAGATAATGCCTTTGTTAGGGATTTTGATATCGGGGTGTGACAAACAAAATTCTCCGATTGATGGGTCGAGGGTAAATCCGTTTACGCCATTACCTGTAGTATACACCATCATAGTAGATGAACCATAAATGATATAACCGGCAGCAGCTTGTTCGGTACCTTTTTGTAAAAAATCCTCCAAAGTAGCTCCTCCACTAAGGCTGAGGCGACGATAGATGGAAAAAATGGTTCCTATGGATACGTTTACATCGATATTACTAGAACCGTCTAACGGATCAATTAAAACAACATACTTACCTGATTTTGAAATGGCGCCGTTAAAACTGATAAAGTTATCCTCCTCTTCACTTGCAAATCCGCAAACCTCACCACCTGCCATAAGGGCACTCATAAACTGGTTATTTGCATAAACATCAAGCTTTTGCTGGGCTTCACCGCTCATGTTTTCGCTGCCTTGGGCACCTAAAATATCCACCAAACCAGCCTTATTCACCTCGCGGTTTACAATTTTTGCTGCTATACTGATATCGGATAATAAGCGGGTAAGTTCTCCTGTTGCGAAAGGGAAATCGCTCTGACGTTCAATTACAAATTCACCTAGTGTTGTTACCTTCATAAGTAGTTGTTGTTGAGGCAAAGTTAACACAAAAACCTCCGCTTGTAAGTTTATTTAGGTTACCGACGTATTTTTAGGGCATGGAAATCATCATCAGAAAGGCTGAAATTGCCGATATGCAAGCCATTCACGGCCTGGTTCAAAAACTTGCCGAATACGAAAAATCTCCACAGGAAGTTACCACTACTCCGGACACATACCGTGCTGATTTTGAGCTAGATAGATTTGATGCAATAGTGGCAGTTTCCGCTGAAAACGATACTATTTTGGGTGTGGCCCTGTATTATGCTGCTTATTCTACCTGGAAAGGGCATTATTACTGGCTGGAGGATTTCGTTGTGGATGATGCATTTAGAGGTAAGGGTATCGGCAAATTATTGTTTGATAAGATGCTGGAAATAACCAAAGCTGAAGGCACATTCTTAAAATGGCAGGTGCTCGACTGGAATGAACCGGCTATAAATTTTTACGATAAATACGGAGCTGAATATTTAAAGGAATGGATAACCTGCAGATTGAGATAATTTAACCCATTTATGACCTGTTGTAATCTGTAGTAAAATCTTGACCATAACAATACACATTTTAAACAGCAATAATTTACAAGCTAAATATAATTTGCAGCATCTATCTTTGAGCTATGAAAGTGTTTAAATTCGGTGGAGCATCGGTTAAGGATGCAGAAGGCGTAAAAAATGTAGCTACAATTATAAATCGTTTTCCCGGCGAACAACTGGTTATTGTTGTTTCGGCTATGGGTAAAAGTACAAATGCATTAGAGGTAATTGTTCAAAATGCATTTGAAGATAAGGCGTATCAGGATGAATTAAATCAATTGTATGAGTATCACAAAAACATTGTTGATGCATTACAAATTCATGTTGAATTAAATTATTTTATCGATTTAATTATTCAACAACTGGAAGGCAATCGTAAAATGGCTTTCCCAAAATATTATGATCAGGTGGTAAGTGTTGGAGAATTAATTTCTTCCAGTATTTTAAGTGCCTATTTAAACAGCGTGGGTATTAACAATGAATGGACCGATGCACGTGAATTAATTTTAACGGATGATACCTGGAGAGCAGGAATTGTTGATACCACAACTACTGTTGAACAAATTGATACTAAAATTATTCCTATACTAGCTAATAAACATATCGTTACGCAAGGTTTTATTGGCCGTACGATTAATGGATATACAACTACTTTAGGTCGTGAAGGTTCCGATTATACCGGAGCTATTTTTGCCAGTGCTTTAGATGCAGAAGGTTTATGGATATGGAAAGATGTTCCCGGCGTTTTAAATGCAGATCCGAAATTATTTAATGATGCCGTTAAACTTCCGGAGTTAACGTATTATGAAGCGATAGAAATGACGTATTACGGTGCATCAGTAATCCATCCAAAAACCATACAACCCTTACAGTTAAAGCTTATCCCGTTATATGTGAAATCATTTTTACATCCTGATGCACCGGGTACTGTTATACGCACCAACGAAAAATTTATTGCGTATCCACCCATCATCATGCATAAAAAAAGTCAGACCTTAATTTCTATTATTCCTTCACGCACTACTTTTGTCGGCGAAATGCAAATGGCGAATATTTATGCCATCTTTTTAAAACACAAACTGAGAATTAACGTAATACAAATAGCTGCACAATCGGTTTCGGTTGTTGTAGATTTTAATAAATATTTAATTGAACCTGTTATTCAGGAATTACGTGATGTATATAGTGAAGTTGCGTTAAAAGAAAATAATAACTTGGAATTACTTACGGTAAGACATTATAATGCACATATTTTGTTGCGCTTAACTGAAGGCAAAACAATTTATCTCGAGCAACAAACCAGAAACACAGTGCAGTTTCTTTATGAATAAGGACGTTCTAAAATAATACTGCCGATAATGGCATTGCGCAGGTCAAGTTCGAATGGTACACCCTGTTGTTCTTCTTCGTGAATACCATAAATCTTTTTATCTAACTGGCTGGATTCAGCGTCGTGTTCTTTTTTGCGTTCGGTACGAACAAATTGTTCAAATTCAGAGCTTTTCTTTTTTTCTTTATCGGAGATAACTTCTTTAGAAACATAAACCTGTTGGAGATTAACAGCTTCCTTTTTTTGTTGCTGTTGTTTTTGCACAACAGGTTGTTTCGGACGTATATTTTTTTCTGAGTAATCAGGCAGTTTTTTTCCTGTCTGATTTTCTTCCATCTGTTTCTGTAATTCTTTAAATATTTCCTGGAAGGTTTGTTGTGGTTTTTTTTGTGTTGTAGTCGTATTCGGCCTTGCTTGTTGGGTTGTACCATCTCCCACCAATTTACCTTTTATAAATTTGATAATCCTGTTCCCGATAAACAGCCAGAATAATATGATCAAAATTGAACCAATTCCTTCCATGCCACTAAGATAAGGTATAATGCCCTGAATTGACAAATTGACTATCCACCCACAAAAAAACTGCGTAAAATGCTGCATTAAAATATGCAAGTTATACATAGGTTTATACACAGAAATTTGCAGAAATCGCCCTATTTTATTGCTATTACAGCGTTTTCAACGGGGGGTGCAAGTTAAAGTTATCCACGATTGTTGATTTTAATTTGAGCGCATTTTTGATGTTGGTTAAGCAGTACATTTACTTTGTAGCCTGAGGAAAAGAGACTATGAAACTAAGTACATTAGAAATCAAGGGATTTAAAAGTTTTGCAGATAAAACGGTACTCCATTTTAACGAGAACATTACGGGAGTTGTGGGGCCGAACGGTTGCGGTAAATCGAATGTTGTGGATGCCATTCGCTGGGTGTTGGGGGAACAAAAGCCTACAGCACTAAGGACAGAGAAAATGGAAAACCTGATTTTTAATGGTACCAAAGCCCGAAAGTCGTCAGGTATGGCTGAGGTGAGTTTAACTTTCGAAAATACCAGAAATCTGTTGGCATCGGAGTTTTCAACCGTTACCGTTTCCCGCCATTATTTCAAAACCGGTGAAAGTGAATACCGCATTAACGGTGTTACCTGCCGTTTGAAGGACATTCATAACTTGTTTTTAGATACCGGTATCAGCACCGACTCCTACTCTATTATCGAGTTGGGTATGTTGGATGATATTTTACATGATAAGGATAACTCGCGCCGTAAATTATTTGAACAGGCTGCAGGGATTTCAAAATACAAATCGCGCAAAAAGGAAACACTGAACAAACTGAGCGCTACTCAAGTGGATCTTGACCGCGTTGAAGATTTATTGTTTGAGATTGAAAATAACCTGAAAGAACTAGAAAAGCAGGCAAAACGTGCTCAGCGTTATCAAAAATTAAAAGGTGATTATAAGGATAACAGTATTGACCTGGCCGTTTTAACACTGCAGTCGCAAAAAGATATTTACAAGGAGCTCAACGAACAGCAAACATCAGAAAGTGATGTAAAACTGAAAATTGAGACCGAGATCAATGCATTGGAAGCTAGCATTGCCGATAAAAAAACGGCATTGGTTGATAAAGAACAATCGCTGAGTAAATTGCAAAAAGACTTAAATGCAGTTACCAACGATATTCATACAAAAGAAAACGACAGTAATTTAAGTAAAGAACGTATCCGTTTTCTTGAAGAAAAGCAGGTTAGTTTAAATAAGAATATCAGTGAGGCGGAAACGTATATTCAATCAACTGAAGGTGATATTGCAGGGTTAGAACAACGTGTTGCAGAAGAAATTGAACATTTGAGCGGAATTAAACAATCGTTGCAAAAGTTTTTGGAAGATTTGGAAAAAGCCAAAAACGACCACGATGTATTCCGCGAAAAATTGGAAACTACACAAAACATTTTTAAATCGGCAGAACGTGAATTGTATGATGTAGATAAAAAAATTGCCATCAACAAAGTACGCCTCGAAAATTACCATCGCGAATTAGGCAATATTGAATCAGATAAAGGCAGTCATGGCGATAAGCTGGACCCTTTACGCGCCGAATTGGTTGTGTTTGAATCATCGAAAGCTGAAGCACAAACAAAGGTTGATGATTTAGTAAAAGCTGAAAATGAGCTGAAAAATACCATCTCAGCCCTACAAAAAGACATCGAAAAAACACGCACCGAATTAGGAAATGCGAGAAGAAGTTTAGATGCGAAGAAAAACGAATTCAATCTCACCAAAAACATGTTCGAAAGTTTTGAAGGATTTCCTGAATCCATCAAATACTTAAAGAAAAATGTACCGAGTATGAAGGAATCGCCTTTATTATCGGATGTGGTGAGTTGTAGTGATGATTATAAAACGGCAATTGAAAGTTTCCTCGATCCTTGGTTAAATTATTATATCGTTCAAAATATGGCACATGCCATTGAAGCGGTAAATGAACTGGCCAACAAGGAAAAAGGACGCGCGAATTTCTTTTTATTATCAGAATTTAAAAACGGCAACGGCGGACAGAAAATTGACGGCGTTACTTCTGCACTGGATGTTGTAAGTGTAAATGATAAATACAGCGCATTAGTTAAACATTTATTAGGTAATGTATATATAGTTGCGGGAGATGAAGATTTTGCAACGGTAAGTGAAAAAATTAGTGCTCAACATCCTGATGTGCATTTATTACATAAATCGGGAAAAATTGCGAAATCGGGAAAAACAATTACCGGTGGTTCAGTAGGTTTATTTAAAGGCAAACGTATTGGTCGCGAAAAAACATTAGAAACGCTGGAAGCGGCAATTAAACAGTTCCAGGAAGAAGAAAATGTAATTAATACTGCCTTAAAAGAAAAACAAACACAGTTACAGGAATTACAGCAATCGAGCCACGACAAGGCGATACAGCAGGCGCGTGAGGAGTTGAATAAAACCGTTCAGCAATTAATATCTACCAAAGCAAGAATTGAATCGATAGAACAATTGTTGCAGCAAATGGAAGATAAAAAAGCTGCATTTACGCGTCAGATTCAGGAAACGGATGAAGAAAGTATTCGTTTAAACGAAGCACATGAAAAACAATTAGCTGCTAAAGAAGAACGTCAGCGTGAATTGCTTGATATGGAAGTTGCTTACCGCGAAGTAGCTGAGAAATTAAATTTCCATAGCAATCAGTATAATCAGGAAAATATTAAATACCATCAGCAACTCAATAAATTCCAGAGTGTTGAGCAGGATTTAAATTACAAACGTTCGAGAAGAGATGAAGCAATTGCTACTGTAAATAATAGTAAAAAACAACTTGAAGAAGTAACGGAGGAAATAGCCGATACCAATAAAAAGCTGGAAGAGATTCGCGAGATATTACTGAAAATGTATGATGAAAAAACAGTAATGGAGCAAATGCTCAGTCGCGAGGAAGAAACTTATTACGGCAGTCGTGGTGAAGTTTCGGAAACCGAAGATAAAATAAAGGCATTACAGAAAAAGAAAGACAGCAGCGAACATGCATTAGGTTCAATTAAAGACAGGTTGAACGACATGAAGGTGCAGTTAGCCGGTATCAAAGAAAGATTATGGGTTGAATTCCAGGTTGAGCTTGATAGTATTATTGATAATGCCCCGCCTCAGGATATTACCATTGAAGAATTGCAGGAAAAAGTAGATGCTGCTAAAAAGCGTATCGAAAATTACGGTGAAGTAAACCCGATGGCGATTCAGGCATTTGAGGAAATGAAAACGCGTTACGATTTTATTAAAACACAACGCGAAGATTTGTTGAATGCTAAAACCTCGTTGCTTACCACTATTCAGGAAATTGATGAAACGGCCCGCAAAAAATTTGATGAGGCGTTTGTGCAAATCAGAGATAATTTTAAAATGGTATTCCGCTCCTTGTTTAATGAGGAAGACGATTGCGATTTAATTTTAAAAGATGATTACGATCCGCTGGAAGCACAAATTGAAATTATCGCAAAACCAAAGGGTAAAAAGCCACAGGTAATTGACCAGTTGAGTGGTGGGGAGAAAACATTAACCGGTATGAGCTTATTATTTGCGTTGTATTTGATTAAGCCGGCTCCATTCTGTATTCTGGATGAGGTAGATGCACCTTTGGATGATAATAATATCATGAAATTTAATAATACCATCAGAAAGTTTGCAGATAAATCACAATTTATTATTGTGACACACAACAAACGCACCATGGCTGAAGTAGACGTTATTTACGGGGTTACTATGCCTGAACAGGGTATTAGTAAGGTTGTTCCGGTTGACTTCAGGGGATTGAGTGCAAACTGATTTGGTTTTTAAAAATAATTTCGCAACTTTATACAATTATATGCGGTTGTATTTAGTTGCGATATTATTTTTTAGTGCAGGTGCACTCAGAGCACAGTATACGGCAACGTATTATTTCAACAGTGCTTACCGACAAGTTACCAATACAAAAAATGCCACTTACCGCGCCGAGGTAACCACCAAAACAAAAACACTGGAAGGCGCAGCCGATATTCGAGTTTATACTATCGCTGATACGCTGGTTCAACGATATAGTTATGCTGATATAAAAACAGGTTTACGTTCAGGCAATCTCGTTTTATTTTACGAAACCGGAGAGCCGAAACGTATGATTGTATATGATGCAGAAGGCAAACCTACGCAGGATGAACAGTATCTGCAGAACGGTAAAACAGAAGTAATAACTAAATATCAGGGTAAAATCATCATTGAATATTTACACTTTTATTATCCGGGCGGCCAGTTGCATAATGTTACAAAATTTGTAAGTGGGGGATTAATTGATTCATCCATAACCTATTACCAAACGGGAACTAAACGTTCAATAGTAACTTACTTTCCAAATAAAACGGTTAAAACTAAAATATTATACAACGAAGACGCTTCGGTTTTAAGTCAGGTGGTGTATAATGAAAAGGGTGTTGTTACTTCTGAATTAAACAGTAATCTCGCCAATGTGCATCCTGATGATTTTGATATCTTGAAACAAACAATTGAATTTAAAGGTGGCAGCGCAGCATTGTATCAATATATTGGCGGAGAAATTCAATATCCGATGGTTGCGCGCGATAATGGAATTACGGGAACGACTTATATTAAATTTTTTGTTTCACCAACGGGAGAAATTTCTGATGCTTCTATTTTTTTACCGGTATTTCCTTTATTGGATTTTGAAGCCTTGCGTGTGGTGCATGGTATGCCTGCATGGGTTATTGGCAAACAAGAAGGAAATACAGGAGGCAGCTGGTATCGACTACCCGTAAAATTTGCAATCCAATAATTGCCTGTATATGATGAAACCGTTATATACAATACTACTCCTGATTGTTTCCAATATATTTATGACACTGGCTTGGTACGGACATTTACAATTCAAAAAAATGGGTTGGTTTAATGGTTCGGGATTATGGATAATTATTTTAATAAGCTGGGGATTGGCATTTTTTGAATATTGTTTTCAGGTTCCAGCAAATCGAATTGGAAGTAATGAATATGGTGGACCTTACAATTTATTTCAATTAAAAATTATTCAGGAAATAATTACGCTTGTAGTGTTTACTTTGATGGCAGTTTTTGTTTTTAAAACCGAGACATTGAGATGGAATTATTTGGCAGGTTTTTTTTGTATGCTATTAGCAGTATATTTTATTTTTAAAAAATGATATATGAAAAAATGGTACGTAAATACTGAATATGTATTTGTTTTATTAATAATTGTTGGATTAGCATTGCGACTGTTGCATGCAGGGCCGTCAGATTTACTTATTATGATTGGTTTTTTAGGCCTTGCATTTTGGTATTTATTTTTTGGCATTTCAGCTTCACAAGGAATGTTTGCTGCCCTTGTGCCGTTTCAACAGGATTCACCTTTTTCAAAAATTGAATCTTTTGCTATGCTTAGTATTGGCAATTCATTAAGCGTTTCACTTATTGGCATATTGTTTAAGGTTTCAAAATGGGAAGGTGGTGATTTTATGATAATGGTAGGTGGAATTAGTGCTGTTATTGGCCTGTTGATGAGCTATTTTATTTTGCGCAAAAACAGACCCGAAATTTATAATTTTATATTTTTCCGACAATTGCCTGTCACCGTTATGACAACTGTCATGCTATCGTTGGGTGATTCTTATAATTTAATCTAACTAAAGTTATGACATCTAAAATAGTAAATGAAGTAGATGCATATATTCAATCCGCACCGGAATTTGCACTGCCGCATCTAAAAGCAATACGACAATTAATTCAAGCAACAGTTCCTAAGGCTGAAGAATATGTTTCGTATGGTATACCATCTTACAAATTAAATGGCCCGTTAATTGGATTTGGCGCATTTAAAGGGCATATCAGTTTATTCATGTTGAATGGTAGTTTTTTATCTAACCCTACCTTCGATTTAAGTAAATACCCGCAAACAAAATCTGCTATACATTTTTCCTATAAAGAGAAATTGCCGGCAACAATTATTAAAAAAATTATTAAAGCACGCCTCGAAGAAAACATTGCCAACGAAAAGATTAAAGCAGAAAAAAAAGCAAAAAAATAAATTTTCATTTTAAATTCTACAATTATGCGCAATTGGTTGCTTGGATTAACAATTATAATTATCGGACAAGCTTTTGCACAAGCACCTGCTTTTCCATTTCCTCAACACACCACTTATACAGCAGGAAGTATAAAGCCTACTGTAACAACACAGGCCGGTTTAGATAAAACGGTAAAACAATTTTACAGCAAATGGAAATCCAGATATTTAGTTCCGGGTTGTGATGCAGGTCAATATTATGTGTTTTATAATTATGAAGGTTTTGCGGATCCTGCGAATGCAATTTGTGTAAGCGAGGGGCAAGGATATGGTATGCTGATAACAGCAATGATGGCCGGTTATGATCCAAATGCTAAAATATATTTCGATGGATTGTATCTATATTATAAAGCACATCCCAGTATTATAAATCCGACATTGATGGCCTGGCAGCAAGTTGCCGGTTGTGAAGATGTGCCAGGCGCAGATGCTGCAACCGATGGTGATTTGGATATTGCTTATGCGTTATTGTTAGCACATGCACAATGGGGAAGCGCAGGTGCAATTAATTATTTAAGTGAAGCAATAAATTTAATTGATGCGATTTACGATTCGGAAATCAACCATAATAATCAGACAATTAAATTAGGTGATTGGGTGAGCGGTAGTGTTTCACCAATGTCGTATAGCACACGTTCAAGTGATTTTATGCCTGACCATTTTCGCAGTTTTTTTGATGCAACCGGAGACGTAGTTTGGAACCAGACTATTGACCGTTGTTATACCATAGCAGATGCGATACAAACTAATTATTCATCAGCCACCGGATTAATGCCAGATTTTATTCGACACACAAATACGGCTCCTGATCCTGCAGCTCCTAATTTTTTAGAATCAAATTTTGATGGCGATTATTATTATAATGCCTGCCGTTTTCCATGGCGCATTGCTACCGATTATTTAATTTATGGAGATATGCGTGCTTTGGAAACACTAACACCATTAAATGCATGGATTAAAACAAAAACAAGCTCAACGCCTGCTAATATTAAAAGTGGTTATGACTTGGATTTAGGAACAGTTTTAGCCGGAAGTAATTATAATGATTTAGCATTTCAGGCACCATTTGCAGTGAGCGCAATGGTTGCATCTACAAACCAAACATGGTTGAATAACTTATGGAATTACATGAAAACCGTAAACATTAATCGCGATGGATATTATGGTAATTCTATTAAATTATTGTCGCTAATTGTAATCAGTGGAAACTGGTGGGCGCCCGATCCAGATTTATTTAAAAATGGAACAACGCAACTGACAAGTGAAAACACTATTACCATTTATCCGAACCCTGTTTCAGATGCGGGAATTACAGTTGGATTAAATTTAATGAAAGCAGAAACTGTAAAGTATAAAATTTATTCACTGACAGGTGTTGAAATGCCCATTGGCGGTAGTTTTGAAGGCAATAACGGAATTAACAATTTTGAATTACCAACAGCAGCATTACCTGCAGGAAACTACCTTATTGTAATGAATACAATAAGTAAACATCTTGTTCAACAATTTACAAAAATTTGATTGATTAAGCTTTGGTGAAGCGGTTGATGTATTCCCAGATTAATTCATTTTCGTAACCTCTGGAAAGCAGATAAGTTGCAGTTTTACTTTTTGTTTCGAAAGGATTTTTTGCATCGTATTTTTTTAATGCTGCTTTTACCAGTGCGGCGAGTGTTTTTTGGTAATCAGCTTCATCAATTTCGAGCATGGCTTTTTTTATGCAGTAGTCTGAAATTTTACGCAATTTAAGTCCCTGCACAATTTTACCTCTCCCCCACTTTTTCATTCTGAATTTACCACCGGCATAAGCTTTGGCAAATCGTTCTTCATTTAAAAAATCGTCTTCAATTAATTTATTGATGATTTCTTCCAGTCCTTCGCCATAAATTTTAAGGGAAAGCAGTTTTGTGCGCACTTCTTCATGACAACGTTCCTGATAAGCACAATAGTGGCGCAATTTATTTAAAGCAGCATCATTCATTTCGGGTATAAAAATAAAAAACCGGCAATTGTTCTTTGCCGGTTTTAAAAAATATAATTAGCGATTAAGCAATTTGGTCAATTGGTTGTTCAGCTTCATCTAACTCTTCAGGTGCACCATTAAATGGTGGGTATTTTTCGAGTAACCAACCGTAGTATAAACTTACGCGTGTAGCCCAACGAAATGTTCCCACATTAAACTTATGCCAGTTTTCAGGATATTTTCCCGTGAATAAAACAGCAAACCAGGCAAATATTACGAGGAACAATGTACCAATACCACGAACGTATAAACAAATACCATGCGGTATTATAATGTAAAACATGCCGAAAAATGACCGCAACAATAATTGTCCTCTGCCTATATGTACTAAATCGAAATGTATTGAAGTTTTATCATCGGCACCATTAGGGCCAAAACTTGGGTAACCATCGCTCAGATTGTATAACCTGGCCATAAGACGCAACGACCATTTATTGTAGCCTAATACGGCTGTGTAATAAAATTCCGGGGTTTTACCGGTAAATAGGATAATCCACCAGGCAACAAATGTTGCTATGAGCACCCAGATGGAGTAAAACCATAATCCGATCATGTGTGGAATTACGATGTAAATGATACCTAAAAAGCTTCGGAGCAGCAGTTCCCCTCTGGAATACGACTCCTGATGCGTAATGTTAAATTTGAGCATGATAAAGGTTTTGGGTTAAGAAATGTAATCAAATATACCCAAAATCCTTAAAATGTATAATCCGGTTAATAACTGCGGTAAATTACTATGTAAGTGCTTACTCTGCCTCGGTTTCGTAGCAGCCAATATCAGGAAGTGTTGCAGCAAAAGGCCTTACATTGCCCAGAATATCGATTAATACCGGGTCAGAAGGAATTGTGATACCTGAGTTTAAAGCAGGTGAACCGGTAGTGGGACAATAGTTTCGTTCAGAAATATTGGCAAAAATCGGGTCCTGATTAAAAAAGCAGCCGGTATCGTTCAGGAGATCCTGATTTATTGCAGAACGTAGCACACAATGGTCGAAATTAAAATTGAACAAGGTAACCTCGGCAAGTGTATCTAAAACCACTTCATTACCTTCAGCAATAGAACCGTAAACAATACAGTTCGTAAAATCTGCTGCCGTAATTCCGTTTTGGAGATTAGTGCCATCAGGAAAGGGATAATAATCCAGCAAAACTAACGCAGGTGCCTGGTGATTGAGGTATTTAGAACTGTAACCGGCTAATGTGCAGTGGCGGAAGTTGTAATCTCCCCCCAAAGAAAGAAAAGTATTTGACTGGCCAACATTGTAAATTAATACGTTGGTTGCCTTGATACGACTATTGAGGGATTCAATACCGTAATTCTGGATGTCGAATATTTTGGTGTTTTCGAGTGTAAGTGTTGGCTGGTTAATAAAAAACGCATCAAAACCTTCTGCTGTGGAATAACCCAGAGAAATACCCGTATTTGCATTTTTAATTTCAGCATAACGAATCACATTATTGAGGCTGCCACGGAGCAGGTAAATACCTTCCCACTGACCGGGAACCTCTTTATAAAAATCTTCTAAACGATCGCCCTGAAATGTAACGAGACTATCTTTTGTGCCCAATACATTTAATGTTCCAAGCACATAAAATGAACTACCGCCGTGTAAATAAATATCGGTGCCTTCGGTAATGGTGAGCGAACAAAGAGAATCGACCAAAACGGAGCCGATAATTACATGCGGTAAATCATCGTTCCAGGTGGTATCGCATAAAATCTGGCCATAATGGAAATGTGCGTTTTGTCCGTATGCAATTAATTTAACTTCCTGGAAATTTCCATTTGTGGTAAAGGAAATAGAATCTTCAATTACATAAGGTAAGGCATCGTTATTCGGGTCAACGGTAACTTCAATAAACACATATAAACTATCGTAAGGTGGAATTTCGATATCGGTGAAAACAGTGCCTGATTCGCCATCAACATTCATACGAAACTGAGAAGCTTCTCCACCTGCGAGTTGAATATTACTGATGAGTAGGTTATCATTATAGTTGTTATATAATTTTAAGGGCAGGGTGACAGAACCAACTGTAGTAAAAACGGTATCAAAATGCACAGTATCTTCACTAAAACCCAATTCGGCATCTGGGGAGGTAAAAATATTGTCTTTGCGGCAACTTTGAGCAAAAAAGAAAACAGCCAGGAGCAGGAAACTATAAGCAATAGTTTTTTTACGGATGGAATTCATTGGAACTTTCAACACTTTAGCGCATTAACGATATCAAACATCACATTAGTGTGCCAAAATTAGCAAAACTTTTACTGGTGACCGGCTTATGATATGGGTAAGTGCAGGTTGGATAAATTATTTTTGCAAAAAAGATAACCATACTATGAAACAATTAAAATTAGCCGTTTACACGCTCGCACTTGCAGGCATACTAGCTGCAGGCTGTAAGGGCGGGAAAAAGGAAAAAGAAGCAATAACAGATTTGCCGGAAATGGAAGCGCCGGTAGTAGCAGGATTACATGTGGACACTGTGCAATTTGCATCAACCGACGGGTTGGAGATGAATGCCGTTGTGTATACCATCGACAGCTCGAAACCGGTTATTGTATTATGTCACCAGGCGCGCATGAGCAATTATGAATACGCCGAAATAGCACCAAAACTGGCTGCAATGGGTTACAATTGTGTAGCACTTGACCAGAGAGCAGGTGGCGCAATGGAATCGCATGAAAATATGACCAATAAAAATGCGCTGGCAAAAAATTTAAGCACGAAATACACCGATGCATTGCCTGATATTGAAGCAGGTGTAAATTATGCGGCTGCGCGATTTAATCAGCCGGTTACCCTTTGGGGCAGCAGTTATTCAGCGAGTTTAACTTTGAAAGTTGCAATGGATAATGCTAATGTAAAACAGGTTGTAACTTTTAGTCCGATTTTAAAATTTGACGATGGCTCAACTGCTGAAGACTATTTTAAAAACTACAA
The DNA here is from genome assembly GCA_016706255.1 of Bacteroidota bacterium. NCBI lineage: Bacteria > Pseudomonadati > Bacteroidota > Bacteroidota bacterium. Next base: position 227,163 of record JADJJZ010000029.1, read on the forward strand.
AACGAAGCCGATTTTTATGACTTCAACTGAAAAAGAAGCAGGCCCGTTAACGAAAGCTATGGCGCATTTGGGTGATGATGTATTGTATCAGTATTACCCTGATATGAAAGGCACACATGGCTCAAAAGCATTGTGGAGCAGTGATGAGGCGAGTGAAGATTATTGGGCAGAGATTACTAAATGGTTGGCCGCACATTAAAACCGATTCTTACAGACATGCAGTTCCGGCTTTATACTTTTGATAAATATAAAGCCGGAATTTTTTATTTACGGATTATGAACATCTTGCCCCCAAAAAGCTTTACAATATTGACTTATAGCGGATTATGTTAATATAATAGCGTAGAAATCAGCAGCAATTCCAGTTAAAATTAAAATATCTTCGCACCTGCTTTCGTCAATTATTCAAGTATGGACGAGAGTTTACATTTAGGCACTTTCATGACTCAACAACAAAACGAGATTATTGAGCAGGCGGTAAAAAATGAACGCAAAAAGCTATTGAAGTTCATTAAAACCCGTGTGGGCAATGAGGAAGATGCCAGCGACATTCTGCAGGATGTATTTTATCAACTGGCATCAAACCATGGAATGGTAGAAACCATTGAAAACATGGCATCGTGGTTGTACAGGGTAACACGTAATAAAATTATTGATTGGTACCGCAAAAGGAAAACCGAGTCGATAGATACCATGACAGCTTTTGATGATGAAGATGAGGATGGTTATTTTTCGAATCTTGCGGCGCTTTCATCGGCCAATTCGGACAATCCGGATGAGGTGTATGAGCGACAATTGGTTTGGGATACCATGTATGAAGCGCTAAATGAATTACCGGAAGAGCAACGTGAGGTTTTTGTTTTGCATGAGCTCGAAAACAAAAGTTTTAATGAAATTGCTGAACAAACCGGTGTTTCGGTGAATACATTACTATCGCGGAAACGTTACGCAGTATTGTATTTGCGGGAAAAACTCAAGGATTTATACGACGAATTAATTAACAAATAAATTATTTTAATATGCAACGAAAAAATTGGATCAAATATGGCATCGGGTTTTTATTTGCCGGTGCAGCAATGATCACTTTAATGGGATTTGCCACCATGTGGTTATGGAACTGGCTGATACCTGAGTTGTTTAACGGCAGCACTGTTACATTTTGGCAAGCTATAGGATTAATTGCTTTAGGTAAATTATTAACCGGATTTATGGGAATGGGCCGTCATGGATGGAGCAAACATAAACACGGCGGCTGGAATCACGAAAAAGCCAAATACTGGAAGCAACGTATGGACGAAAAAATGTCGAGTATGTCGGAAGAAGAACGCGAAAAATTTAAACGCTATTATTACGACCGTTGTGGCTGGAAAACAAAAGCTAATGAAGCTGAAAACAAATCGGCAGAAGCACAACAATAAAAAAAACCAAAACTTTACAGAACCGCTATTCAGTATATCTGCATAGCGGTTTTGTTTTTTTGGGGAGATGGTCGTTCACGGTTTTCCGTTAATTTATTGTGAAAATTTTTTGCATTTAAGGAAAACGCCTACATTAGTGCCTTAAACTTTAAAACCACTAATTATGAGTACTCCACAACAAATTCTGGACCATGTAAAACAGTTTATTCAGAGTGTAGGTGTTGACCCTGCCACTTGCTGGAATGAACAAAATAAAGCCTATTACGTGTATAAAGGCTCAGCAAAACTTGAAATATTTGTTTCCAGCCATCCACAAAACGATGGTACCACAAGAAATTATTTACGCATTTTCAGCGGATTAATGAAAGTTCCTGCAACGGATAAAGAACGTTTTTATCGTCGTTGTATGGAAATAAGCGATCAGAGTTTAGGTGTTAAATTAACCGTAGTGCCAAATGCAACACCTGAAAATGACTGGGTTTATGCTACTTATGAACGCGATATTAATGGCATGGATTACAATGAAACCATTACCTGTGTAAATGATATGGGTTTATGGGCCGATTGGTTAGATGATCAGTTAAAAACTGAATTTGGCGGTGCAGGTCCTGCTGGTCCGGCGCAATAAGAAATTAAATTATTCGTTAAAAAATCTCTGCAAGTTTTGCGGAGATTTTTTATTTTTGGGTACCCAATTATTCAAAATGAAACACATTTTTATCGGATTACTTTTATGGTATGCCAACAATTTATGCGCGCAAATAAATGCCGGCGCACTTGACTTCACCTTTTCAAATGATGGATACGACACACAGAATTTTAGTGCTAACGAAGAGATAACCGGTTTAATTCAATTAAGTAACAGCAAAATTTTGGCCACAGGTTTTACATATTTAAATGATACCATGCGCGGGTTCATTGCAAGATACAATTCAGATGGTACATTAGATGCAACATTTGGAGATAGCGGTTTTCAGATAATGGATTTCGGTGATTTCACATTATCACCAAAAGATATAACCATTACAACATCAGATAAAATTGTTATTACTGGCTATGTTTTAGAATCAGGGATTAATGACGGTTTTATTGCCCGATTTTTACCTGACGGACAACCTGATAATTCATTTAATGAGGATGGTTTATTGCGCGTGGATGTAGCTTCAGTTTATGAATTATTAAATGATATTGAAATTCAGCCGGATGGAAAATTAATTGCAGTAGGTATCGCAGATATTGAGATAAATACTTATACTGTTGTAATTCGTGTTACTGAAGATGGTTTGCTTGATACTACTTTTGCCAACGACGGAATATATATTTCTACGATAGCTGATACTTATGGAAATTCGTTAGACCTGCTAGCTGACGGGAAAATAATTGTAGGTGGAAGATTGTATAGTGGTCTGGATAATAAGTCGATGTGTTTTCGTTTAACTGCCGATGGGATTTTAGACCTAACATTTAATGATGATGGATATTTTATCGTTTATTTTGGAGACGAGGATGAATCCTGTGTAAAAGTTATTGGATTGGCTTCCAATAAAATTATTTTATGTATTTATACCGTGTATGAAGGTGCTTATCACACAAAGTTATTATCTGTTACTGATGAAGGCTTGATAGACAACAGTTTTGGTTACTATGGTACAGCGTCAATTGATAGTATTAAATGTGTAGACGTAGCAGTTGACCTTAATGGAGATTACATTATTGCAGGTAACTATAGCCATTTTTCTACTGATAATTTTAGAATTGCCAAAATATCAACGGCGGGAATTATTGATTCAACATTTGGAAATGATGGATTAATTTCAACTCATTTTGAAGCATCTAGTTGGGTTAATCGAATAGCAATTCAAAATGATGGGAAATTTTTATTAGGCGGTTTAATTGGTGATTTTGCAAGTGATATTGCAATATCCAGACATTTATCTGAGGATGCAGTGGGTATAAGTGATGCTCAAAATAATGCAATTATATCGATATTCCCGAATCCGGTTTTCGATTATTGCATATTTACTGCACCAATATTATTTGATAAAATATATTTATTTGACCTTGCCGGTAAACTAATAGCAACCTTACCGTTTACCATTGCACAAGATGGACTTTCATTTTTATATTACTTATCTATACCTGAAATAATTTCACCGAATATGTATATACTTTCTGCAACAAACGATAAGGCTATCCATTCTACAGTGTTGTTTAAAGAATGATGCTTTAATTTTTTTCTAAGTCCATTTTTTATTTAATACCTTTTTTTTGTCCAAAAGAATTGTAAATGCATAACCATGTGACTGCATTATTGCATAATTTTATATAAAAAAATATGGCATATATCGAATTAGGCAATAACCTGCAGGGTATCAGAGGATTATTAAAATATAATCCCGTAACTGCCTATCCCCTCTTGCTTTTAGCTGAAACTTTATTACAAGGGAATTCAACCTTGAGCAAAGGTGAACGTGAATTAATTGCAACCTATACTTCGTATAAAAATGATTGTCAGTTTTGCCAGTTATCACATGGAGGCGCTGCTGCAACACATTTGGGTATAAATTTAGATGCAATAACAGCAATAAAATCGAATCCGGAGGATTGTGAATTAATTACACCTAAAATGAAAACTTTATTAAATATTGCTGCGCTGGTGCAACAAGGTGGCAAATTTGTGACAGAAGAAGCAATTCAAACTGCAAAACATGCAGGTGCTACTGATGCGGAAATTCATGATACGGTTTTAATTGCTGCTGCGTTTTGTTTATTTAACCGTTATGTTGACGGACTGGGAACAAATTCAGAAAGTAATCCTGAATCGTATCTGGAAGCATCGGCACGAATGGCAAATGAAGGTTATTTACGCAAAGAAAATTTAGCCATGATGGGCATTAATCAGGATAAATCAAATTCTTTGTAATTAATCTGCACCATCTGCCTGAGCGGCGCTGACTGCGTAATTACCTATATTTTCTCCAACCGTTAAACCTGTTTCACAATCGAAACGAAAGTGAATTCGTGCATATATACGCGAGTCGGATGCATCTTTTGCATATTGTTCAAACAATGAATTTTCATTTGGAAAAATATAACCCAGTACTTCGGCGGCAGCAGCAGAAAATGTGCTATGTCCTGAAGTGTATGAAGGAAAATTCGGTAACCCAAACAATGTTCTGATATTTTTATCGGCTTGAGGTGGACGCGGATACATGTAATAATATTTTGTATCCCAACAACTGATTCCGGCATCCATCATTGCTGTATTTAAATATGCATACGTTCTCGCAGTGCGCAATGGATTAAAACGATATTGAACGATATATTCTTTAGCAATTGTATTCCAGTGGCCTGCCGGAGTATAGGTGCCAAATCCATCGCCCCAGAAATAAGCAATTTGTTCCTGCTCACGTGTTAAATTATCTGCGTATCCTAATAATTCATTTTTTGCTGTATTAAATGCATCTGACCCAATTGCAGGTGGCGGTCCGGGTCTTACAGCTTCAACTGAAGGTATCCACCATGGTACTACGTGACCAAATTTTGGAGTAATGCCGATTGGTCGTTGTGGCACTTCTAAATTTTCCCAACACGGCCAACTATTTCCCCATAATAAAGCAGCAGTTTCTTCCATTTCCATATATTCATCTTCTTCCACCTGAGCAAATTTCATACTATCGGTTTTTGCCCTTCCGATAAATATTTCTGCAATGGTTTTACCAATTGAATCTCCCGCAACAATATCACTTGCAACATTCATTCCTGCCCATATTCTGGTATCACGCAATTGTTGTGCTTGTGTTTGAATATATTCAACTTCAAGCGGAAATAAAAAGGTTAATAGTTCTTCAGCAACAGATGCAATAACGGCATCTTCACTTGGATACGATGGTAAATTATTATCCGGATAAGCAGGAACAATTGAAGGATCAACAATATATGGTGCGGGCCTGTTGTAAGTATATTTATAATGCCATGCCGTAATTAATGCGTCGTAAAAAGATGCACCTAAATAGGCATATGCTCTGCTGGCGTAAGGTGGGTGTGCAAAAGGAAAATAAGGATAGTCGCCGGGAAAAACACCATCGGGAACACCATATTCATCATTTTCATCAGGTGATGGGGCAAGATTATATTTCGCAATTAATTCTTCTGTTATTTCAAACCAACGGATTATTGAATTATTTCCCCAATAATCAACTGCAGCTTGTTCTTCATTAGTAAGTGACTGATTAAATGATTTTACTGTTGCTAATTCATCCAAATAATTATCACTGGTTATATCATCCGGTTCAGGGATTACTACTAATCCGGTTCCGGTTAAATACACAGGCTCCCAATCTCCACCGGTTTCATCGGTGGTTGCATACATATAACTGTCGAACGTAAGATGATTCGGTAATTCCGTTTCACAACTAAAAAATAGAATGAAACTAAACGGTAATAACAGTAGTAAATATTGTTTTTTCATAACTATAACGATAAAAGCGGAAGTATGAGATAGCCGCTCAACTTCCGCCAGTTTAAACCAAACCTAACCTCAGTTTGTAATTGTAACTGAGGACAGGTATATATTGTTTTCAGCAATTATTTGAATATAATATAGTCCGGTTGCTACTTCCGGCAATATATAATCGCCTGAATTTAATCTTGTAAGGTTTGCAATTGGTTTGCCATCCATTCCGTATAAAACCGGATTTGCATCTACAACATGCATATCATCAAAATGAATTACACTTCCGGCATTTGCAGGATTTGGAAATAATGTTGTAAAATGAATCTGATTATTTTCAATATTAGTTGCAGCAATGCTGGATGCATTTATGGTAAATGTATAATTATTAGTCGGGTCGTAATGATTGGTGCAGGATAATGTTACATTTCCTTCAGCAGGTGTTCCATCCGTGAAAAAATCGATACGCACTTCTTCCGATTGGCCTGGTGTTAAATAAACTGTTGTTGAATCAACACTTGGAGAATAACATAATTCGGTGCATAATGAAGTGTACCATCCTGCAGGAATATCTTCACTTTCGCGAACAAAATCAATCAATACATTATCATCGCTTGTATTGGTAAATGTGATATGTGCAGCAATCATATTATCTACTGTGCCATAATAAATTTCTTCACCTTCATCTTCTGCATCAAAAGTTCCTTCGGGTGTGTATGTGCCGGTTCCAACGATGCCTAATAATTCATCAATAGAGGCGTACATATTATCCGGTTCTTTATTAAACCATTTTTGTGCATCATAAACAATTCCATCAGGTGCAATTAACCATGCAGGATTTGGCGCAGTGCCATAATTCATCCAAACATCGTTACATGGACCATCAATTAAAACGGGCACATCAATATCTTCGTTAGCAAGCATATCGCTCACAATTAATTTGCGTTCACCATAAGTTAAGGGCTGACGATATAAAATACCTTCTGCATAATTATCTGCACCAACATTTTCGTAACCAAAATACGGGCTGAAATCAATAACCGGATGTGCTTCTACGGTATACATTAAAAAGATATTAATTAAATCGCCATACATTGCCTGCATTTCATTAATCACATCAATTTTGCCACGAAAAACATAACAGGTATAATTACAACCAATCAATAAAATCGGTTTACCATCATTTAAAACACCGCTTAATTGCACGGAGTCACCTTCTAAAGTATATAATTTAAAATCGTGTACTAATTCACCTTCCAGTGGTCCTTCCAAATTAGTAGTTACATCAGGATAAATAGGAATCGTACAAATCGGATCATCATCTGAAGGCATGCTTGTTGGTCCTACAAAAGTGTTTAACGGAACCTGAGCAACCAAAGCAGTAGTTAATATAAAAGCAAATACAATAAGGGTAGATATAATTTTTCGCATAAGGGTTTTTCTTTGAGCCGGCACAAAGAAGCCTAGATAAAGCGAAATCACCAAATTGCGTTAATGAAATGTAAATGGAGGAAAAGATTAAAAAATATTAATTTAAATTTCTCTGAAATCCAATGGAGTCAAGTATTTCGGAGCAAACCCTTTTTTTAAATTAAAGCGATAAAAGTAGTTGTGACGCTACATTTAAACTAACTTGAAACAAGTTTTACCTTTCTTTTACAAACTTATCAAATAATTAACACGGATTAAATTGGGTTTTAATCCAAACGACCCGCCAACAAATACAAAACAGCCATTCTCACTGCAACACCATTTTCAACCTGTTGTAAAATAATGGATTGTTTACTGTCGGCAACATCACTGGTAATTTCCACGCCTCTGTTAATCGGGCCGGGGTGCATGATTACAATTTCTTTACTTAATGAGTCGAGCAACTCACGATTTATTCCGTAGTATAATGAATATTCTCTGAGAGAAGGGAAAAATTTAATATCCTGACGTTCGAGTTGTATGCGTAAAACGTTTGCAACATCACACCATTCTAACGTTTCTTTTAAATCGTAAGAAACTTTTACGCCCATTAAGCCGATATGTTTAGGCATTAATGTTGGTGGTCCGCATAAAGTAACATCTGCCCCCAACATTTTTAAAGCATGAATATTTGAACCTGCTACCCTGCTGTGCAAAATATCACCGATAATAGCAACACGAACACCTTTTAAATCGGTTAATCGTTTACCTTGTTTTTCGCCTAACTTTTCCATGATACTATAAGCATCCAATAATGCTTGTGTTGGATGTTCATGTGTTCCATCACCGGCATTTACAATATTTGCTTTAATGTGTTTGCTTAATAAAACCGGTGCGCCGGGACTTTGATGTCGCATCACCACCATATCCACTTTCATGGCGAGGATATTATTTACGGTATCGATTAGCGTTTCACCTTTTTTAACGGATGAACCTGATGCAGCGAAATTAATGGTATCGGCGCTTAATCGTTTTTCTGCTAATTCAAATGAAATTCGGGTGCGGGTACTATTTTCGAAAAATATATTTGCGATAGTGATGTCGCGTAATGTAGGAACTTTTTTAATAGGGCGACTTAATACTTCTTTAAAATTATCGGCGGTATTTAAAATAAGATGAATGTCTTCCGGTTGAAGGTCTTTAATTGCGATCAGATGATTGACACTCAGGTTGCTCATATTATTCTTTATAAGGTATAATCCAAACTTTATCTTCGTTTCTGTTTTCGCTCCACTCCACTCTTACTTTTTCGGAAGTAACGGCATCAATGGTTTTGCCGACATAATCGGGGGTTATTGGCACGTGGCGACTTAATCGTCGGTCGATTAAAACCAGCAATTCTATTTTTTCCGGTCTGCCGAAATCCAGTAATGCATCTAAAGCGCTGCGAATTGTTCTTCCGGTATAAAAAACATCATCAATTAAAATGACATTTTTTCCTTTTATCACAAAATCGATATCCGTTTCTTCTGCTAAAAGTGGTTTTTCGTGATGACGGAAATCATCGCGATAAAAAGTAGCATCTAAAACACCGTATTTAATTTTAACGCCGGGGAGTAATTCTTCCAGTTTGGCCAAAATCCTTTCTGCCAGTGAAACACCGCGTGGCTGCACTCCTATGAGGCAGGCATTGGAAAAATCGCCATGGTTTTCTATTAACTGATGACAAAGCCGCTCAATGGTGAGCTGGAATTTCTGACTATCTAATATAATGCGGCTTTGCATTAAAACACAAAGTTAAACGATACAAGGCAAACAGCAAAATGGCATTTTATGCAAATACACTGCAATTAACCAAAACTGCACATTTTTAAACCACAACCAGCTTTTTAACGACAGATTTGCCTTCAGCCGACAATTTTACCATATAAGTGCCGGGCGGAATGCCGCTCACATCAATATTCAAGAGGTCGGTCGAATTAAATGTTTTGGTTAATACCACAGTGCCGTTTAAAGTAAATATCTCCGCAACAGTTTCCGCTGATTTACCATTTAATTTGATATGTAAATTTTCGGATGCCGGGTTAGGATATAACGCAAAATCGGCAATATCGAGGGTGTTTATTGCAATTGGTTGCTGGGTTTTAACCGGCATTTCCATTTTCCATGCACCACGACCATAAGTTCCGGCAAAAATATAATTCGATTCAGCATCGTAATACATTTCATAAACAGAAACAATTGGCATTGTAGTACCAAGAGCACTCCAGTTAACACCATCATTATAACTGTAATATACACCAACATCAGTTGCAGCAACTAAACCCAATGTATCATTACGATGGAAAACCTGAATATCATTTACCGGAATATCCGGCATATCACCATCAATTGGTAACCATGTTTCACCTGCATCAGTTGATTTATAAATATGTGCAATACTTTCTGCCCATCTGAAACCACTAAATGTTACGTAAACAATTTTTGCATCCAAAGGATCGGTTTCGATGCTCATACAATAACGATATGGTAAACCATCAGTAATTTTTTCCCAAGTATCACCATAATCTTCACTTTTCCAAACGTTGGCATCATCGGTACCCACATAAATATAATTGGTATCAGCAGGTGAATTGTGAATGGTAAAAATGGTTCCGAATGTTAATCCGATTCCCTGACTGCCGTTTGATAAATCGTCGCTGACAGGCAACATAAAATCACCATAGTCGTTTGAGCGATATAATTTACTTCCACCAAAATAAATTGTTGCTGGATTAAGGGGATTTAATTCCAGTGGACTTCTCCAGTTAAAACGATCGCTACCAAGTGGTAATCCACCTAAATCCATTACTGAACCGCCAACAAATCCGAAATAACCACCGTATTGATAATTCGCATAATAAGAATTGTCGTCAACAGGTACAAATTTAGTGCTCACACCATCACCCCAATTTGCAAAAGACCAATAATTTGAAGGGTCGCGAATAAAGCTGCCATTGTCTTGCGCGCCACCAATTATTTTTGATGTATCACCAGGCATCACATCAATAGTATATAATTGTGTAATCGGAATATTTTGTGCTGTAGTATAGGAATTAAAATCATTTTCAGTAAAAAATAATCCGCCATCACTTCCCATAATTTTGAAATTATCATCAGTTGGATGTACATATAATGCATGGCAATCAACGTGAGCATCTTCAGCAAATAATTCCCATGTATCTCCCCCATCAAAACTTCTTGAACAAATAAATCCAATCCAGTAAATTATATTTTCATCCTGAGGATCAACTCTTACGCCACCAAACCAATTATCTTGTGAGGTAGTTTCAACTTCATCAGCACAATCTAATGCGACCCAATTATCGCCACCATTTGTTGATTTATAAATGTCTTTTAATTTATCGTTTGAACCAACAATTGTTGCATAAACAATCTCCGGATTTGTTGGAGCAATCGCTATTGTTATTTTAGATAATTCATTTGTACCTGCAGGCAAACCATTGGTAAGCATTTCCCAGGTATCACCACCATCTTCGCTACGGTAAATGCGTGAACCGGTGCCTGCGTAATCTCTGCGATTAAATCTGCGAACCCTTTCCCATGTTGAAGCATATATAATATTCGGATTTTCAGGATTGACACACACATCAATTCCACCGGTTGAATCATTTACATATAATACTTTTTCCCAGGAAACGCCACCATTTTCGGTGCGATAAATTCCACGGTCTGCAGTATTTTGAAATAAATCGCCCAACATGGCTGCAAAAATGATTTGATTATTATCGGGATTAATTGCAATTCTTCCTGTGTTACCACCAGTAGTTAAGCCGATATTGGTCCATGTCGCTCCTGAATTTGTCGATTTATAAATACCATTTCCATCATACGTAACCGAACCCACACCATTTCCGGGTTCACCGGTTCCGATATAAATAGTTGCGGTATCGATTGGGTCTATTGCAATATCTCCAATGGATAAGGTAGACTGTTCATCAAAAATATTCGCCCACGAATCACCGCGGTCGGTTGATTTTAACACGCCACCTGAGGCAGTTGCCACATAAATAACATCTTTATTTCCGGCCGGACAATCAATATCCAGCACTCTCCCACCAATATTATACGGCCCTATAAATTGCCAATCTTCCCCATCAGCCTCAGTTTTAAACAGTTTTTGCTGCTGATGCGCAGTTAACATGTGGTTTACCGCTGAGCGCTGCGCATGCTGGTCAATTTTACCGTAAGGGAAGGTTTTTTGAGCATATAACCATTCATCGGCTGTAGTTTCCTGTTCCTTTTCAGTATCCTGAGTAGGTATAACGAAACAAACGGAAGCGGTAATGGCAATGAAATAGAGGAGATTATTGATTTTTTTCATCTTTTGCAATTATGCTCTAAATTTAGGCAGGAATTTTTAATTAAAAAATTAATATCGTTTAAAATAATGCAAACCAGCTTTGTTGATTACCTTTTTAAATAAACGCAATTTTAGACTCTATTTACTATTTTATATTAACATCAAAAAAGCAATCTGCAATGAAAACATCACTCCCCCTATTTTTAATAATCGGGTTTTTACAATTGAATAGTATTTTAAATGCGCAACATCTAAAAGTTGGTGAGCCTATTTATCAAAGTTCTGATATATTGCAAGACGATTTTTTTAATTCAAAACCTGAAAATTATGAATATGATTTTATTAAAGAAGAGTTGTCTTATTACGTTGATGATAAATGGGATACCAATAAGGTAATATTTCCGTTAAGCGATATTAAATTAAATTGGTTCCCACTACAATCAGATGATCGATTGTATTTCGCTTACTCCACTTATGAAGACTTCAAATATACCTTATATTTTGCCCCATATAACTATAAAGACAATCAGCTTGGCAAAACGAAAATAGTACTACAAACAAAATCGGAAACATACCCGGACGAGAGTATTATTAGATCAACCGGATTATGCAATAGCATATATTTTACTGTTCGAGCCGGCACACGTAATGATGACACGGCAGCTGCTGTTTTAGACTACGACTTAAATATGATTAATAGTATTAATGTACCTTATACATATACTTCTAGAGAGCTTAAAAACGATATGGAAAATGTTCTTGGAGAAGACGGGTGCACTTATCAATTTGGCTTTAAAATTGAGGGGCAAAAAAAAGAAACAAAAGCCACTTATGGTGCATTCGTTACTTATCCTGAGGGAAATACTTCTGAATTTATTCGCATTCCGATAGATGATTTGGGGTATATTTCCAACATTCAAATAATCGTTGAAAAGGACAAGATAATTCAATACGGTACATGGTCAAAACAATCGGAATCAGAAGAAATGAGTGGCATTTTTTATTTAGAATTATCAACTGTTAATTTAAGGGTACTTAAATCGCAAATTAAAACAATTCCAATTACTGAATTAACCTCCTACAGCAATAATAACTTAGATTCAAAAAGTATTGAAAAAAGAGAAAGTATAAATGGCATTGCATTGCAGTCCTCTAGATTGGAAAATTTAAAATTTGCAGATGGTAAATATGTAGCTGTTTTTAGACGTGAATATAAAATAGAAACAACCCCGTACGCCTTGGGCGCATTTTTTATTGCAACTTTTGGTCCAAAACCAGAAGACATGACGATACAAATGGTAAGAGTGAATCAACGTATACCCGGTATAGACCCTACTAATAAAGGTATACGAACGGGTTTTGAAACTGGCATTTACATGTTAAATAACCATTTAATTATCATTTTTAACGACAATATTGCTAATGCAGGTGTTACCAATTCCGGAGAAGTTACAGGTTTTAAGCCATATCCGGGTGACACTAAAACCATTGCAACTTTTGCTTTAATTATAAATGAGAAAGGTAATATTAGCAGGGAGGAGCTATTTTCTTATGCAAAAGATAAATTATTATTTCACGAAGCGAGTAGTAATATAGATGAAAATAGTTTTTATATTTTTACTGTTAATGATACAAATTTCGACTATTTTAAAGAGAAGGACAAAGAAAAAGTTACCCAAAAGATAGTTCAATTTACAAAATAAATTTCATACGATTTCTAATCAAAAAGCCGGCACAAACGCGCCGGCTTTTTTTATCAACCAAAATCAATTATGAGGTCTGTCGCAGAAAAATATTAATATGCGCCGGAATAACCCAATGTGGTAATTTCAATAATACCACCGGTAAAATCTCCGTAAGCTGCAGGTATTCCGCCTGTAATTACATTTATTTCTTTTATTGCGTTCATTGGAACATATAAACTCCCGATTACTTTAACACCATCTACTACATATAATGTTGCGTCTTCACGTGATCCCCCAACGGAAATGCCGCCGGTTTTTTCACTTAATTGTACTGCTGGGGCTTGCGCAGCACCTTCAAGAGCATTATCAATAGCACGGTCACGTAAATCATTACCTGAAATAGTTATTCCTGTTTCAGGATTATCTGCATCAACAAGTGAAGGTAAAATGGTTACCGGAAGCAATTCTAAACCGTAAGCCAATTCAAATTCCTGAAAGTTCAAACCACGCGCAGATACCACCAGTCCGTTAAATTGCGCAGTGTCATAACCAAGTGAAATTATGGTAATATCATACTTACCGGGTTGTAATGGTTTAAAAACAAACTCACCATTATCGGATGTAACTAATTCATTAAGTTTAACACCGTTTTGGGATAATTTCATATAAGCAGATGGTATGCCTACATGTGAATCTTTGTCTTTCACAACCCCGCTGATTTCACCTTCATTTTGTGCAAAGGCAGCAAATGAAATGAATAATAAAAATGCCGTAGTAATTTGTTTCATTGTTGATGTTTTTGTTTAAGAATAATTCAAAAATACCGGCATAAAAAAAATGTTATGTCACAACTTTGCAATCAAACAAAGTATGACATAACATTTACCTGCTTATGACAATTCGAGCCGCCTCTTAGCGAATCATAATTTCATACGGTAATCGCGCCTGCATAACCGGGCGACCCATTAAATCTTTTATAGCTAAATAATGCGGATATAAAATCCCTAATTGTTCAGCTTGCATTTGTGCTTTGGTTTCTTCTGTTAAACTTAAAATAACTTCATCCAGAATACTCGATTTTTGCTCAGGATATTCCACCACGGTATACGATTTTAAACCTGCCATTTCCATAGCCCCTTTCATCGCTTCATCGATACCACCAATTTCATCAACCAAACCAATTTCTTTTGCCTTCACTCCTGTCCAGATGCGGCCCTGGGCAATGGCTTCCACTGCATCTACCGACATATTTCTGCCTGTCGCTACCATTTGTTTAAAATGTAAATACGTTGAATCCACGCCGGCTTGTAATATCTTGCTTTCAGTTGGTGAAAACGGACGGGTTATAGATGGAAAATCCGAGTGTGCTGAAGTATTCACAGTATCAAATGTTATTCCGATTTTATTGCTCATAAAATCAGTAATTTCAGGAACAATTAAAAACACACCAATGCTGCCTGTTAATGTATTCGGTTGTGCATATATTTTATTGGCGTTGCAGGATATCATATATCCACCACTGGCAGCATAATCGCCCATGGAAACTATAACAGGTTTTTCCTTTTTGGTAACTTCAATTTCACGCCACATCACATCACTGGCAACTGCAGAACCACCCGGAGAATTTACACGTAAAACAACTGCTTTAATATCTTTATCTTTTCTGACAGCCTCCATCATTTCTCTGAAATTTTTTGATCCCAGATAACCGTTTTCTCCCGACCCATCAATAATGGTTCCATCAGCATAAACTATTGCAATTTTACCATCCGAAGTTTTTGGTTTTTCGATTACAAAAGATGAACGGTAATCATTCATACCCACAAATTTTAATTCATCATCTGCGCCTAAACCACAACGTGTTTTTATTTCTGCAACAACTTCATCATAATATTTTAATTCATCTACAACACCTACAGATACTGCATTTTTAGGGAATACCGCCAATAAACTATCGGCAATTAAACGATATTTTTCTACAGATAAATTTCTGCTCGCATTTATTTCCTGCAAATTTTCATCGAATAAACCATTTAAAAATTCTTCAAGTTGTAAACGATTTTCATCGCTGGTTTTTTGCATGCGATAAGGTTCTGTTGCACTTTTAAATTTACCATCATAAAACACCTGTGTTTTTACACCTAATTTATCGAGTGTTCCTTTATAAAAAGTAAGTTGCGCACTTAATCCTTTAAATTCAATTGCACCTGCGGGGTTCAGATAAATTTTATCTGCAACACTACCAATATAAAAACTACTTTGTGTTACTACTTCACCGTAAGCAATAACAAACTTTTTACTGTTGGTTTTAAAATCTTCCAATGCATCACGAATTTCCTGTAAGGTGGCATAACTGTTTGCGTTAACACCTAATTCGATGTATATACCTTTAATATGATCATCAGTTTCTGCATGTTTTATGCTGGCGAGAATATCATTAAGTCCGACACCCTGGTTGGCATCGAAACCTAAAAGCCCCAAACCGGCCGGCATGCCCGACTGTGTTTGCTCGGGAATGGCATAGTTAGTATTGATTTTCAGCACAGAATTAGCTGCTACAGCCGCCTTTTCCGATTCAAACCCCTTTGATACTGCACCTATGATGCCGGCAATGAGGAAAAAAGCCAATAAACTGAACACGAACAGCGCAAGCAGGCCTGCGAAGAACGAACGGAAAAATTCTTTCATAATTTTCTTACCAATTTTGTTTTATTTTATAAAATATGCACTAACTTTCGAACTGAAACGTTTTTATTTCGGAGTCAACTCCTCTATTGCTAATGATGACGGAACATATAGCCTATTTATTGTTGGGCACAAATTTAGGAAACCGCACGGAGAATCTTTCTAAGGCTACAGCAGCCATTAGGATGTTTTTGGGACGGGTTGAAAGCCAGTCGCATATCTACGAAACGGAACCTTGGGGAAAACCACACCAGCCTAACTTCTACAATCAAGCCATTAAAATAACCACACCCTGTTCGCCACTCGAAACTTTACACCTTATTAAACAGGTGGAGTTTTTGCTTGGTCGCGACAATGCCGAAAAGTGGGCTCCGCGGGTGATTGATATCGACATCCTGTTTTTTGATGCCTTCGCTATCGAATCGCCGGTGCTTACCATACCACATGCGCATATCGCCAACAGGAAGTTTACACTCGAGCCGCTTATGGAAATAGCGCCGGATTTGATGCATCCCGTGCTGAATCAATCCATTCGTGAATTGTATTTGAGTTGTAACGACGAGCTGACTGTTAAAGCAGTGGATGCGGTTTATCAATTTTAAGCTTACTTTTTAGGTTTTAGTCGCCGGGACGCTGCCATTTCAGGCACTTTTCACCTTTTTTTGACCTTTTTAACGCAATTTGCTGCAATACTGTATTTTTGCCCCAATTGATGAGCATACCAAGCATGGACTACCGCATAATTACTGTTGAGGGCAATATTGGCTCCGGGAAAACTTCTTTTGCGCGCCAATTGGCCGAGGAAATTAATGCGAAACTGATACTGGAAACCTTTGCAGACAATCCGTTTCTCCAAAAGTTTTTTGTGAAACAGGAAGATTATGCCCTGGGCATGGAGATGTTTTTTATGGCCGAACGTTATGAGCAGCTCAATCGCGAACTGAACGAACAGGAGCTGTTTCAACAACATTATGTAATCGACTACCTTTTTAACAAATCGCTGCTGTATGCCCGCGTAAACCTTGATGACACCGAATTTAACCTCTACCAGAAGATATTTAATATTTTAAACCCGAAAACGCGCAAAAGTGACATGGTAATTTACCTGCATTCTGATTTGGACCGACTGGTTTCCAATATTCAGAAAAGAGGTCGCGAATTCGAGCAAACAGTGAAAAAAGACTATCTGAAGAAGATAGAAAACGTTTATTTTGAGCACTTTAGGCAAAATACCGACCAAAAAACACTGATTCTGGACGTTAGTGATGCTGATTTTGTTGCCAATGCAACCGATTTCAAAAAAATGTTATCAATACTTGCTGAGAATCATGCAGTTGGGGTGCATCGATTTAAGATTTAATGAATATATTTGAGCCAAAATTACACACATGAAGAAAATAGTAGGGATTTTAGCAATTTGTGCCGTGTTTGTTACCTTTGGTTTCGACGATGCGCGTTCATTTAGTGACAGCAAAACTGCAAAGTTTACTGTTGAATACACGTTTAAAGGTATTGTTGAAGGTTACGACCATGAAAACAAAACGGAATTGTATATTGATGGTAAATTAGTTGCAACATCAACTGTTAAAAAAGAAACAGAAAAAAATTCGGTTTCAGCGGAAGTAACGCGCGGCAGACACGATGTAAAAGTGATTAATTATGCCTATTATGAAGGCAGTTGGGAAGAACATACCATTGCAAATAATTATAGTATCGATTGCCTATATCAGGATAATATCAATATCAAAAAGAAAAATACAAAACTTAAATTGTTATTCGACGTTGACTCGGGAACAAAAGTTGTGAAATAATTTTAATCAAAATGCACACATGTGAACCTTTCGGAAACCTGGAAGGTTTTTTTTATGCCCAAAAATCAGCTTTCCGCCTTATCTTCGTTTAAATTTAAAAGCATGCAAAAATTTGCTTTCGTTTTCATTTTTTTAATTTATTCAGTTATGACATCTGCACAAATTCTATCCCTCAGTGAAAACAATAAAACACCAACTTATGATGAAGTAATAGCGTATTTCAAAACCATTGACAGCAGTTGCGATTTTATGCAATTAATGGAAATGGGGCCGACTGATATCGGCAAACCATTACATCTGCTGGTTTTAGATGCTGATAAAGATTTTAATCCTGAAAAGTCGCGCGCAAAAGGTAAAAGTATATTACTCATTAACAATGGCATTCATCCCGGTGAACCGGATGGCATTGATGCCTGCATTCAACTGATAACACAATTATCGCAAGCCAGTGACATACAAAAACAATTAAAAAATCTTGTAATTTGTATCATTCCGGTTTATAATATTGATGGTGCACTTAATCGTAATTCAACTACAAGAGTAAATCAGGATGGTCCCGAAGCTTATGGGTTTAGAGGCAATGCACGAAATTTTGATTTAAATCGCGATTTCATAAAAAGTGAAACATTAAATGCACAAAGTTTCGCGCAAATTTACAGAAGCTGGGATCCTGATGTGTTTGTAGATACACATGTGAGTAATGGTGCAGATTATCAATATGTAATGACTTTAATTCCCACACAACACAATAAATTGCCATTACCATTAGATAATTATCTGAAAAAAACAATGCTGCCTGTGTTATACACAGAAATGGAAAAAGCAGGCTGGCCAATGTGTCCTTATGTAAATGAAATTGACCGGATTCCGGATGATGGAATTGCCGGTTTTTTAGATTTAGGTCGCTATTCAACGGGCTATACAGCCATGTTTAACACATTGGGATTTATGCCGGAAACGCATATGCTGAAACCTTATCCGCAACGTGTTGCAGCAACACTGGCGTTATTAAAAATATATATGACTTATTGTAATCAGCATGCAACAGAAATTATGACCGCCAGAAATGCTGCTAAAGAATGGGTGAAATCAGCAAATACTTTTCCTGTTAACTGGAAATTAGATATGTCGGCTGCCGAACAATTTATGTTTAAAGGCTACACCGCAAAATATAAACCCAGCGAAGTGAGCGGATTAACCCGTTTGTATTACGACCGTGAAGCACCTTTCGAAAAAAACATTCCGTATTACGATACGTATTCCCCTACCCTTTCCATAACAGCACCAAAAGCTTATATTATTCCTCAAGCATGGAGTTATGTAATTCAACGATTAAAAATGAATCATGTAATTATGCAACAACTTGAGGAAGATACATTGATGGAAGTTGAAGTATATTATATAGACAAATATGATAATACACCAAATGCATTCGAGGGACATTATTTACATTCAAACATCACAGTAAAAACAGTCACACAAAAAATTCAGTATTACAAAGGCGATTATGTTGTTTACATGAATCAGGAAGCAAATAATTATATCATCCAAACCCTTGAACCACAGGCTCCAGATTCATTTTTTGCATGGGGATTTTTTGATGCAATTTTAATGCAAAAAGAATGGTTCAGCGACTACGTTTTTGAAGACCTCGCAGCAGAAATTCTAAAAAACAACCCCGAACTCAAAAAACAACTAACCGAAAAACAACAATCCGACCCCGAATTTGCCAAAGACGCGTGGGGCCAGTTGGCCTACGTATTCGAGCACTCGGAATATAAGGAGTTAACGCACAAGAGGTACCCTGTTGGGAGGATTTATTGATTTAAGATGATAAATAAATAAATAAATAAATAAATAAATAAATAAATAAATAAATAAATAAATAAATAAATAAATAAATAAATAAATAAATAAATAAAAAATAAATAAATAAATAAAATAAATAAATAAATAAATAAATAAATAAAAAATCACTCCACCTAAACTTGTTCAATCAAAAAATCACTCCAATTAACCTCATTCAATAAATAAATCCTTCCGCATGCGCTCAATCCTCCACATGGACCTCGACTCCTTTTTCGTTTCGGTAGAAGTGATTAAAAATCCTTCGCTGAAGGGGAAGCCTGTTATTGTTGGGGGGACTGCTGAGCGGGGAATTGTGGCGAGTTGCAGTTATGAGGCCCGGAAATTTGGCATACATTCGGCAATGGCCACTACTATGGCTAAACGTTTGTGTCCGAGGCCATTTTTTTGCATGGGTCCTATCATGATTATGCAGATTATTCTAAACGGGTTACTAATATTATAGCTGAGCGTGTGCCGGTAGTGGAAAAATCATCTATCGATGAATTTTATATTGATTTGACAGGCATGGATACGTTTTTTGGCAGTTTTAAACTGGCAAAAGAAATACGGGAGTTGATTCGCTCCGAAACGGGATTACCGATTTCATTCGGATTATCTACCAATAAAACAGTTGCGAAAATTGCAACTTCTGAAGCAAAACCTGATGGGTTTTTACAGGTGCCTGCGGGTGAAGAAAAAAGTTTTCTGGCAAAATTGCATGTCACTAAAATTCCTGGTGTTGGTGAAAAAACATATCCGAAATTAAAGGAAATGGGTGTTGAAATGGTGAGCGATTTACAGGCTTTAAATATCAACGACCTGGAAGAAAAATTTGGTGAGTTTGGAATTGTTTTGTGGAATAAAGCAAATGGGATAGATAATAATCCTGTAATTCCGTATACGGACAGAAAATCGATTTCTTCTGAAAATACGTTTGAAAAAGATGTAACGGATTATGATTTTTTAGAAACGTATGTGGTTTCATTAATCGAGCAATTGGCATTTAAAATGCGGAAAGAAAATTTTTTAACTTCTTGTCTGTTTATTAAAATGCGCTATTCAAATTTCGAAACCGTCAGCAAGCAGGTGAGTTTAGATTATACAGCGAGTGATAATGTTTTAATAAAAAAAGCAAAAACATTACTCGAAACCATGAATCCCGATAAACGTCCGATTCGCTTGATTGGCGTGGGTTTCAGCAATTTAATGCACGGACAGCAACAAATTGATTTATTCAGCGATACGGAAAATAATATTAAACTTTATCAAGCCTTAGACGCCATCAACAAAAAATTCGGCAACAAAACCGTCCACCGCGCCAAAACCATAAACACCGGCAACCGCGAATTTAATCCATTCAACGGCCGCGAAATCCAATGATGTGATATTAAACAGCCGGTAACACAAAGAACTCAAAGAAAATGCACACAAAGTGCACAAATTAATATAATGTTTATTTAAATTATGTACCTATAAAGTTCATAAAAATAAAATTTTATAATAATATATAAACCTTTTTGTTGTTTTTCTGCGGGCTGCTTGTCTGCGTTTCTTTGCGTTACCGGCTGTTAAAAAAATGTCAATTTTAGAAAAAAGTAAAAATCATAAACTTAATTTCTTCCTTTCGATGAACCACTCATTATTCATCACTCATTACGCATCTAATTACGCCCTTAACAGCCATAACCACAAAGCCGCTAAGGCCACTAAGAAACGCTAAGTTTAATGTATTAAAATCTTCGTGTTACTTTGTGGCCTTTGTTCCTTAGCGGTTCCGGCTGTTTAAAAAAATTTCAATTTTAGAAAAAAGTAAAAATCATAAACTTAATTTCTTCCTTTCTATGAACCACTCATTATTCATCACTCATTACGCATCTAATTACGCCCTTAACAGACAAAACCACAAAGCCGCTAAGGCCACTAAGAAACGCTAAGTTTAATGTATTAAAATCTTCGTGTTACTTTGCGGACTTTGTTCCTTAGCGGTTCCGGCTGTTTAAAAAAATTTCAATTTAAGAAAAAAGTAAAAATCATAAACTTAATTTTTTCCTTTCGATGAACCACTCATCCCTCATCCCTCATTACTCATCCTCACAAGTTTTCCATCCAAAAATCCGTCATTAAAGTGTATAAATGATAGCGCGTGTTGCCGCCCGAGATGCCGTGATTGCGGTCGGGATAAATCATTAAATCAAATTGTTTATTGTTTTTAATCAGCGCATTAATCCATTCTGCAGAATTTTGAAAATGCACATTATCGTCACCCGTTCCGTGAATCAATAAATAATTTCCTTTCAATTTATCCGCATAAGCCATTGGTGCATTCGCATCAAAACCTGTTGGATTCGATTCCAAAGTGCCCATATACCGCTCCGTATAAATATTATCATAATACTTCCAGTTCGTAACCGGCGCAACACTCACAGCAGCTTTAAACACATCCGCACCACGCGTAATACACAAACCCGCCATATAACCACCGTAACTCCATCCCCAAATACCAATACGCGAACCATCAATATACGGCAATGTGCTCAACCATTTCGCAGCCTCAATCTGATCATCCGTTTCATATTTCCCCAGCTGACCATAAGTAGTTTGTCTGAAATCGCGTCCACGGCCCGCTGTGCCCCTGTTATCGATACAAACTGTAATGTACCCCTTCTGCGCCATCATCTGATGCCACATCATCTTAAAACCATCATAACCCTGTTTCGCTTCCAATGAACCCGGTCCGCCATATACACGCATAATTACCGGATATTTTTTATTCGCATCAAAATCATAAGGTTTAATTATGTAACCGTTTAATTTCACCCCATCAGCAGTTGTAAAACTGATGTATTCAGGTGCTTTTATCGATAAGCCATTAATATCCGCCTGCAGCGCACTGTTGTCCTCCAACACCCGCACCACATTTCCCGAATTATTACACAACGTAATATATGCAGGCTGCATAAACGATGAATTGTTATTTATAAAATATTGAAATCCCTTGCTAAACAACACACGATTACTCCCAGCTCTCGAAGTAAGTTGTTTTTTATTTTTTCCATCCAGTTGAATTACATACAATTGCTGCTCATATAAAGCGCTTTCGTTACTCATGTAATACACCAATTTATTTTTTTCATCCACACCCAACAACTCACTAACTTCAAAATTGCCTGAAGTAATTTTATTCAGCAATTTTCCGGTCATGTCGTATAAATACAAGTGATTAAACCCATCCATTTCACTTTTCCAGATAAACGATTTATTATCATTTAAAAAAGTGAGGTCATCATTTATGTCCAGATAATATTTATCCGTTTCATGAAAAAACGGTCTGCAAACACCTGATGCCGGCTCAGCCATAAATAATTCCAAATCGTTTTGTAAACGGTTCAGCGTAAATACCACCAATCCTTTCGAATCGTTTGTCCACTTAATTCTTGGAATATATTCATACGATTTTGTGATATTTATTTTTTGTGTTTTTTTAGTCGTTAAATTGTAGACATAAATTTCCACCTTGCTGTTTTTTTCACCAACTTTCGGATATTTAAACGAATAATTTTGCGGATACAACTGACCCTTGTAAGTAGTCATATCAAATTCAGGCACATCCGATTCATCAAATTTAAAATACGCCAGCATATTACCATCCGGACTCCACTCAAATGCGCGCACTAAGGTAAATTCTTCCTCATACACCCAATCGCTACCACCATTAATTATTGAATTCCATTTACCATCAGTAGTCACCTGCAATTCATCATTCGTTTCCAGGTCTTTATAAAATAAATTATTGTCCACCACATAAGCAACCTTATTTCCAACCGGTGCAAAAGTGGCATACATCTGCAAGCCGCGTTCCGAAAGACGTGTTGTTTTCTGCGATTTTAAATTAAAAACATAATTTTCTTCATAAGCCGCATTTCTGTATCGCGGTTTCGACATTGTGGTTAATAAAACTGCAGTTTCATTATCGTTAAATTTATAATCCGAAAACTGACTCACCGCACCACCCGTTTGGTTTACGCTAAACACCGAACCCATTTTTTTCCCGGTTTCGTATTCATATTTTACAATGGCTGTACCTTCTTCGTTAACCGTGTAGTGACTGCCATCCGCCATACTTCTGATATCATCGATACCTTTTTGGTAAAAACGATTTTTCAACCAAATATCCTCAAGTGAAATGGTCGACTGACCATAAACCAAGCCCGAAATTGCGATAAAGGCAAATAAAACAAGTTTTTTCATTGCAGCTAATATTTAATGCGAAAATAACAAAAACAAGCGACTACCCTTCCAAGGCAGCACAGTATTGGCATACGTCATTTTTGTGTAAGCCTTTTTGCTTTTACAAGTGTATGACAAATCCGAAAATTAAAAACGATAATTATGCCAAAACGCATATCATATGAAAACCCTAATCGAACTCAGTGTTTTACAGCCCAAAATTGACCCTTGCACCGCCAACCCTACCGACATGTTGCCGCATGAAAAAGGTACTTATTGTAATTCTTGCAATAAGGTTGTACACGATTTAAGTAATCTCAGCGGGCAAGAACTAATTCAGTATCTGCAAAACCATTCCAATGAAAACATTTGTGCAAAAGTTACCAAAGAAGCTTTAGCACCATCGCTGCAATTAAATCTGCAAAACGCAAGTCCCGAAAAAAGAAAAGCACTTATTTTTTATATGTCGCTGCTATTTGTTTTTGGACCGATGTTGTTTTCATGCAATGAAGAAGAGCACAAACAAATTCAGCAAATTGTAATTGAACAGGTTGAGTCTACAACTTTTGAAATTCCGGAAGAAAAACCTATTGATATTATACCAATTACAGAAAATATTAATATTCCGGTTAGCAAAATGATAAACTACAATGAACCCGTATTGTCTGATTTTACAAATGAAGTAATGCTTGATGTTGTAAATATTATAGATGAAAATAATTCAGATAGATATATGGTTGGTGGAATGGGTTTTTATTATAAAACAATTGATATTGTTCAACTCGACACCACTCCCCTTCCACCGCCAATAGTTGCGGCAATTCCGGATCAAATCGAATTAGGTGTATATCCCAATCCTGCCATGTATCAAGTCACCATCGATTATAAAATAACAGAGCCCGGTCTGGCAATTTTATCCGTATTTAATTTAAGCGGACAGCACATCACCGATCTAGTAAATACAACAAACGCAGAACCCGGAAATTTCACCACCGCATATCAGGTAAATCAACTTGCAGCAGGCATGTATCTGGTAATTTTAGTAAACAACAACAACAAACAAATATTCCGTTTAGCCGTAGCAAATTAAAATTAGAAGCAACAACATTTTTCACGCCAATTTTATTCTGTTCCCGCTTTCCACTGCAACAAACAGGTCATTCCAAGTTATAATCAAAACCGGCTATTAAATTAGCACATCGGTACATCAGCACATTAGCACATTAGTTTGTTTCCGTTTCAATCGGGGCTATAATGGCATTTAGTCCGTTTATTATAAAATAAAATATTAAGATTAAAGTGTTTGCAAAGATTGTAAGGCATCCTCGTATTGTAGAATAATAGGTCAATACATTAATGAAAAACTAATATTCTAACTTTTTATTAAATTATTTAAATCACCTCCACATTCAATCAAATCCTTCTCCAATTGTTCCGAGTTTAATTTTAAAATATTTAGATTTTCTGCTTAACCAAATAGATTATAATCTTCTTTCAATTCTTCCATAGATACTGATGTAACAATTGACAGTATATACAATTTACCTTCGTTTGTGATTAAGGATAGCCATGGTAAGAGTATATTGGAATTTATTTGTGAGCTGTTGGACCGCATGAAAGTGGTTAAAACCTAGAATAAGGAATTGATTATTTGGAAGTGTAATATAGCATTTTAATATAATTAAATAATTGTAAATTAAAAGTTTGCATCACATGGGCATTCCTTAATTTTATCCGGTTCATAAAAATTAATATATTTAGCTACTGATTCAATAGCTAATTCATAGTTAAAATTTAATGTTTTTTTTAAAATTGAGTTCCCAACTGTCGAACTATTTTCTTTTGATTTTGTATGTATGATATCATCACGCATATTTTTTAAATTTTCTAAATTAATTTTAAATGTTGGATGAGATTTTATAAAATCCTGCTCAGTGAAAAATGGTATAACGGTATTTATTTTTTCCCAAAAGGCGATATTTCGTTCAATTTGGTCTTTATTATAAATTTCAGTTTTATTAGCCAACTTTTTTTCAAAAAGTTTATCATCTGGTATTAAATAATTCATGAAACATTCTAAGGTTGTAAATAAAAATATTATACATCCACAAGAATTTATATAAAATTGGTAGTAGGATGTGTATATTTCTTCACCCGTTTTATTGTTGAGGTCCAAATTTGTTAATAATTGTTTTTTATTCTCCTTAAGAAGTCTTAATTTATCTTGTGCGCCTGCAAAATAAATTAGCGTTGGATCAGGTATTGGAAACAAATAATCTTTTCCGTTTATTTTATGATTAAAGCTTTTAATGTAATGGCCACTTTCCATAATCAAAAATCCCTCAGCGTGTTTATTTTTTGCTAATTTTTTTTGCAGATCATTCCCAACTTTTTCAAAAGTTACAATATTTTCCTTGGAGAATTTTGTCTCAAACTCGATTTTGGAATATTCCTCTAAAAATCTTTTTTCTATGTGTTTCATTGCCTAGCTTTAGTTTTGTTGGTAATTAATTTTAATATTTTTTAACATTTCCTGATGGATTTCATTTTTAATCGTTCAAGGCAATCTATGGAATCACCGGAAACTTGGAATTGGGCATTTGCATAGGTAAATTGACAGGCAAAAAACATAAATAAAATAGAAATTTTCATAATATATTATTTCTCCTAATTAATTGTGAACAAATCTACTTATTACTCCTTCCTCTTGCTAAATAGTCCTATTATAAAAATTGTTCTTCTATTTTAATTTTCCCTCATAAATACCAATTGATTGGAATAACTTATCGCTCAAGGCACTTTTATTTCTATACCGGCGATTCGCAGTTTATCTCCCTCGGTTAATAGATAAAATTGTTCATAAATGGTATCAGTAGCAAAACAAGAGCGTAAATTAACAGTATAGTTATTGTTTTCTTTGTTATTTGAATAGGTGACAGTATTGTATTGGACAACAGAATCACTAAAAAACTGCCCAAATCCGGCGTATAAACTTACAATTGAGGAATCCATTTGACTTTTTTGTTTTTCAAAATACATTTTTTCATGTAGAAATGTATTAAAACTCGTGTTATGTTGATTAATAGCCCTATGAAAGGAGTCAATAACCATTTTAGCATCATTTAGATCATCAGGTGAATTAGCCCGAATTATGTTTGTATTGCAAGCGGACAGGAAAAATGCAATCAATAAAATACAAGCTAAAGAAAAGGTAGTTTTCATGGTTATTTGGGTTTTTTAAAGGCAATTGTTTAAATACAAATATATTAATTTATACATTGGAATAAAAATTTCTATTTCCGCAAGCGTTTTTAATTGTTTACATAAGATATAAATATTGCTCTACTAGATTTATAAATTTGATGCCAAAACACTTCATTGTTCATTCCTTTCACAAAATTGAAGTAATTGTTCTGCTGTAAATTTTCGTATTTGTAATTTAGTATAGTGGGAATTTGTTATTATATGCTTTTTAACACCTATTAAGGTAGCACGATCATTTAAATAATCTAATATTTTAAAGTGAAGAAAATATTTAATAATAAAGTCTATTTTTTCTTGTGCTTCATCTATAGAAATATCCGAATAGTCACATGCCCAATATATCAATTTTTCGCGTATGCTTGCATCATCAATTAATCCAATTAACGAACTTTCCAAATGGCAGTCAAATCCCGAAGGTTGCTTATCTTGAGTTCCCAATAACCCTTTAATAATTATGCCAAAATCGATACTAAAAGATTTACTCCATGTAAATTTTCGCAATTCGATAACGATTATTGTATCCTCATTTTCCTTTAACCAAATATTTTTTGCTTGGACAAAGCCATGTGATACAAAAAAAACAGATAGCATTTGTCGTATATTTTGCAATTTAACCTCATTCATACATTCAAATATACTTTATTAAAAGGTTTTATTAGTTTATCTTCAAAAATATTTGTTTTTTAAACAAAATGGTATCTTCCTTAAACAACCCGATTTCTACAGTGTCACAGAGTTTAAAGGACCATAACGGGTATCCCAATGAATCCGAGCTTTCGGGATATGTGCTTTTAAAAACGATGGTGTTATCGATTATCTTATAACTCCCGGAACACATGACCCCACCTGAAATATGACTCAAATAGTTATATGTAAAAGTTGAATCTGCTGACAGTGTAATACTCGCTTGTTTATCATCAGTTAAATAGGTACCCAAGTGGTTAGTGTTTATACCTTTGGTTGAAGCACAACTGACGGTAAAGGCTAAGACAATAAAGAGTATGAATGGCAAATTATGTATATATTTAGAGTAATTAAAGATTATTTAATTTTTTCCAGTATTCAATAGCATCTTCATAAGATTTTTTAGCGTTTTTATTTAAATTGTCTGCAATATAGTTATTCTCTCCGACATCCTCATAAATGGAAGTAAATAATTCAATTTCAAGCGCATTGGTGATTTTATCATTATTTAATGCGTTTAATTCGTTTATTAAACTAACATGTTTTTGCAGATCCGAAATTTTATTAGCTTTTAATAGGTCGTCGACTAATTTATGTGCATAAAAGCCCATAGCAACTACTAGTCCGTCATCAGAAAACGAATCAATCTCGTTCACTGTGATGTTATATTTTTTTAAAATATTTTTAAAAAGTTGTTCTTCCATTTTAATTAACCCTCCTAATCACTAATGGATTAGAATAACTTATTCCTCAAGGCACTTTTATTTCTATACCGGCTATTCGCAGTTTATAAATTTAATTACCATTTACTTAGCAAAAGCCAATAACTCGTTTCCGTATTATTTGGCCAAAATTCATATTTATGGAATAAAACTGGAATTCCTGTTTTTCTATCAATGTAAGTATATTGATAATTTTCGATCTGCTGCATATAAATTACTTTTTCATAAAAAATTGAGCAATTAAATTTTACTTTATTTAGGATAACTATTGTATCGACACCTGTATATTCTGTGTAGCCTGTAATCGGTAGTTTCTGATATAAATTAACTGGGTTTTCTGGATTAAGAGTAAAAACATTTTCGGTATAAATTCTTGGATTTTTTTCTTTACTATATGAATACTGACGATGTTTTATTATTGAATCTTGAAATGTGTAAATATAATTAATCCCAAATTTATCAACTTCAATTTTATATGGATAATAGAAATCGATGAAATTTATTGTAGCTGTTTCACCAATACTATCAAAATTTCTGTAAATTAGCGAAGAATTAGATTCATATACCAATCCACTCAATATTTTATAGTATTTAAACTGATTGCCGTGGATAAATTGCTGTTTATGCTGTTCTTTACTATAATCATAGTAATTCCCAATTTCATCACCTTCAATTAGCAGATTATAACTAAGTTCATTATTAACAAGATTAATGGCTTTGTTATTGCAACTCACTAATAACATTAAAAAGCATACAAGCAAATAAGAAATATTTTTCATAATGCATTTTTCATTCGGGTGAATTCAGTTTTACCATTCTATCTAAATAAATATGCGCCTCCAAATTTAGATGTAGTGATAATAATTATTTTAAACAATTCAATCGTAATATTACGATAATTGAAAATCATCACCAAAATTACTATTTTGGGAGACTAATAGTATATACTATCTCCCCTTGAACAAATACGTCAATTCGGTCGGCAATACCGTTATTTAAAACAAGCCAGGCTCCATCTTTCACTCCTTTGAAATAGGAGCCAAATTCTGTAAAATTTGGATTTAAATTAACAAAATATACGGCTGTAGTAGTCCATGTAAAATATTTTATCAATTTCCAATTATCATCAAAGTCAAAAAAATAGGTCATACAATCACTTTCAGTAGAAGGGTGACTTATTATAATTCTTTTTGCAATCACCTCAGTAGTTATAGCATAATGAAACTCATAATTGATATCAGCATAATACTGTCCTTTGTATTTCAATGTTTGTAAATTCAATACTCCCTCATCCGAAAAGAAACTTGAAATACTATCAGTAATAATCATAAACGTATCCATTTTGTCTTCTGAAACAACAAAATAGTTTTTATTTAGAAATTTACCTTTGATTGTATATTTTGCAGTATCCTCATAGGTTTTTTCCTTTACAAACCAGGTTCTATCCATGTATGAAGTATCTCCATAAGTGATTGTAACGTTTTGAGTAAACGAATTACTTGCATTAATTAAAATTAGGATAAGGATTATAGGGAAAATGTATTTCATGTTTTTAAAAATTGTTAAACTTACTCCTTTCCTCAAGAATTAGCCTCGCAGCCTCCACAGCTTCCGGAACAAAAGTGTTTTCCAGAACGATTGAGGTTAGCTGTTCTGTTGAATAACGCTTATATTGTTCTTTAAATTTTACAACCCCTTGTGCGTACGCAATGGAATTCTGTTTTTCTTTTTCTTCCGGCGAAAGCTTTGAATTAAACATAAATTGTATAAACTCGTAAACTTGTTTACTGTAAAGGGCTATGGTTAACACAAGCAGTATAA
Organism: Bacteroidota bacterium; assembly: GCA_016706255.1. Lineage (NCBI taxonomy): Bacteria > Pseudomonadati > Bacteroidota > Bacteroidota bacterium. Next base: position 257,554 of record JADJJZ010000029.1, read on the forward strand.
GCGCATGTGGTTGAAAATTTAATTGTAACAGGCTTATTCTGAGTTTAAACAAGTAAAATCCTTTGGTAAATACAACAAGATTAAATAGAAATAAAATAAGCGTGGTTATAATACAAATAATATAAACCTCTCTTTTAATAAAGTAAATAATCAAACACAAAACAAATAATCCGGCTGCAAAATAATGCTGCTGCAACAAATGAAAACCATTGAATATCGCATCATATAACGTAAATGCTAATAGGCAAGCTAAAACAAACAATGGGAAAAGTCCTTTGTGTTTTAGTTTAGAATTAAATGTTTGCAGTTTAGGTGTCATATGCTGGTTAGGCATTGGTTTAAACAAACGAATCAAATATAAAATCAAATAATTGCTTAATTAAGTTTATTTTGTATGGTAAACATTCACCACCTGACAATCAGACTTCTTAAATTTTATATAGGCAGTGCCCCCATACCAAGTTGAATCCGGTAATGAACCAGTAACTATCCAAAATCCATCCTCCAAAATGACATTATAAGGTTTTTCATCGTAAATGTCATCACCATACAAGGGATACCAAACTGCCTCTGCTATCTTTATTGCAGTCTGCTCATCAGGCACACAATCTTTATGGGTTTCCTGTTCAATATTTACATTAGATAGCAATGCAATAGACAATACAACTGTAAATGGCAATGACATGAATAGGTATTTTGCGGTTTTCATTATGTAAATGGGTTGTTAAATTTATTAGTTAAAAAAAATATTTATGCGAGCGTTCAACTTACCCAATCAAAAATAATAAATTATTTTAACCCAAAAGCCCTCTGCGCCTTTCGTGTGCATTTTTTTGCGCCCCGATTTTTTCTATCGGGGTTTGTGTAACTTTTACATCTTCATCTCGAACAAAATATCCTGTAAAGCGAAGCATTTATTTTATACAATAATTTAAAAGGTTAATATGAAACTCATAAGTTCCCATAGCCCGGAAATTAATGTGCTAATGTGCTGATTGAACAGCCGGAATGTTCGCTAGAGATTGCATTTAAAGTTTATTATGAAACTCTTATGTTTTTATAGCCCGGATTGAAGCGTAAAGCCTCCCTTTTTCAGGGAGCTTGGAGCAGAAAGCCGGAAGCGAATGTGATTTGGAAACGCGATGTTGATGCTCCAATTTTTTATTATGATTTTATAGCTGTTTAATTTGATTTTCAATCAGAATGCTCATGGATGTTGGGTTTGGGGCGGGAATTATAAAATGTGGTAAATTATTTGTACCTTTGCACTGCTTTTGCGATAATACTGTTTCTGAGGTGTGTTCATTACGAAATACAAAGTATTAAAACTCAAAAGCTTTTATTTTAATCAGTAAGGCGTTAAAGACTTAGAGAAGAACACTGCATTAAAGCATTCGCAAATATGCATCTGTAACATTTCCCTCCTTATACAAATTTTATTATTACATGTCGTTTGACAAATTATTGCTCATTGAGCCAATCATGAGGGCATTAAAACAGGAAGGTTATGAGCGCCCTACTCCTATTCAGGAACAAGCCATACCTGCCGCATTAGAGCACAAAGATTTATTAGGTTGTGCACAAACAGGCACCGGAAAAACTGCAGCATTTGCCATTCCGGTATTACAAATTTTAGCTGCAAAAAAACATGATAATCACCGCGTAATTCGCTCCCTGATTTTAACACCAACACGCGAATTGGCGATTCAAATTGGTGAAAGTTTTACCGCTTATGGTAAATACACCGGATTATCGCATACCGTAATTTTTGGTGGTGTATCGCAACACGCGCAAACGCAACAGCTGCGCAGGGGTATCGACATATTAATTGCAACTCCCGGACGATTACTGGATTTAATGAATCAGGGATTTGTGCGCATAGATAAGGTTGAAATTTTTGTACTCGACGAAGCTGACCGTATGTTGGATATGGGATTTATTCATGACGTAAAAAAAGTTGTCGCGAAATTACCTGCGAAAAAACAAACACTGTTTTTTTCTGCAACTATGCCGCATGAAATTTCAGCACTCGCAAATTCATTATTACACAATCCGGTGAAAGTTGCGGTAACGCCCGTTTCATCTACAGTTGAAATAATAGACCAATCGGTATATTTTGTCAGCAAAACAAATAAACGCGCTTTATTACATCATTTATTATTAGATAAATCGATAAAAAGTGTATTGGTTTTTACCAGAACAAAACATGGTGCCGATAAGGTGTGTAAAGATTTAGTCCGCTCAGGAATTAAAGCAGCCGCAATACATGGAAATAAATCGCAAAACAACCGACAAACAGCATTAAGCAGTTTTAAAGCCGGTGAAACGCGTGTGTTGGTTGCAACAGATATTGCAGCGCGCGGAATTGATGTGGAAGAATTAGCTTATGTAATTAATTACGAATTGCCGAATATTCCGGAAACATATGTGCATCGTATCGGCCGGACAGGTCGTGCCGGATCTACCGGTGTTGCGATTGCTTTTTGTGAAGAAGAGGAACGTCCATACCTGCGTGATATTCAGCGCTTAATTGGTAAAACAATTACCGTAAAAACGGATCATCCTGATTACAAACAAATGGTAATTCCGCAGACAAAAACTGAAGAGGAACGGCCTGCAAACAGAGAACGCCGCAGTGTTGTGGACCCATCCAAAGCAAGACGTTTCAAACCCGATAAATTCAAAAAACACCGCGAAAAACGCAGTGAAAATACGGGAAGCAGTTCAGGGCGAATTACAGTTAACCTGAAAGGAAGTAGATAATTTTAAAATGGAACGCAGATCGAACTGATCCCGATAGCTATCGGGACGGATTAAAACGGATTAATTAATAATATAAAAGGAATTATAACAACTCAAAAAAATCCGTCTAAATCTGTTTAATCCGTTAAATCTGTGTTCCTTTCACACACCAATAAAATAGCGGCCCCGCCAGGGGGAAATATTTAAAAATTTTTTTTAAAAATTCATTTTTTTCCCGCCAAAAAACCCCCCCCCCCCCGGGGGTTTCGCGCCCCCCCACCAAAACACCCCCCAAAAAAACGGGGGGCGCCCCCCCCCCCCCATAAATAAAAAAAAAAAAAAATTAAAAAAACCGCCCAAATCAGGCGGGGTCGGTTCCCTTATCCTTCAATGTGTATGGTGAACAACAATGTCCTGCTGAACAACTTATCCATCACATTACTTTCCTGAAGAACCGGGTCAACCTGATGTAGATTCAGTAATCCATTAGATAATTTTATTTCCGGAGAAAAAATAAAATAAGGAAAATAAAATTCAAATCCGAACCCGCAATTTACCGCGAGGTCGTTTGCTTTTATTTTTACCAAACCTTCTGCGTTGCGGGCATCGGCATTGGAGCTGAAATCGTAACAATATTTAATTCCACCAACCACATACACCTTCATATCTTTATACGCAGCACTTTTAAATTTAACATCAAAAGGCATGTCGAGATATAATGATTCCAATGTTTGAAAAGCAGTGCTTTCATCGCGATAAGTGTAATTCAAATTTTTTTCTGCAAAAGATAAAGATGGGACAAAACGTAAATCAAAATATTTTCCCAATCGCAAATTGGTAATAATTCCTAAATTAAATCCGGGACCATTTGTAGATTCAACCACCATTACCGAATCGTGATTAATAAACTGATCGCTCATGGAAATTTTGAAATCGGAAGTATTATATGCCAGTGCAATACCGAAATGATAAGGGTTTAGCGAAAATCGGCTTTCGTATTCCTGGGCATTCATTTGAGCCTTGGTTACCAAAGGCAAAATTATAAACGCAATTAAAATTATTTTTCTGCAATATATAGCGAGCATATACCCAAACTAAGTCTTTTACAGGTGCAATTTTTGAATCCTGCTGTTTTTAAAAAATGAATAAACTTTTCGCCTTCGGGAAATACTTTTACCGATTCGAATAAATATGTGTATGCGCGTGAATCACCGCTTACTAAACGCCCTATTGCGGGAAGTATTGTACTGAAATAAAAATTATACAACTGTTTAAACGGAAAAGCCGAAGGTCTGGAAAATTCTAAAATCACAATTGGTGCTCCCGGTTGCAACACGCGATAAATTTCGTTTAATCCCAATTGCAGGTTTTCGAAATTGCGGACACCAAAGGCAACAGTGCAGGCATCAAATGTATTTGTTTCAAATAGCAGGTGCTCAGAATCGCCTTCCAGCAAAACAATTTTATCGTTTAAATTTATGTTGTTGATTTTTTTAATGCCCACTTCCAGCATCTGCACCGAAATATCGACACCGGTTACTTTTTTTGCGCCGGTTTTAAGTGCGGCAATGGTGAAATCGCCTGTTCCGCAGGCAACATCTAAAATATTGTTGGGGTGATATTGTTTCAGTTTTTTGATGGCCTTATTGCGCCACAACACATCGATACGCAACGATAACACCCGGTTCAGAAAATCGTAGCGGCCGGCGATGTTGTTGAACATGGACTTCACCTGCTCTTTTTTCGAAGAATCGGATTTATAGGGTGTAACACTTTCTGACATCTGGGTGCAAATTTAGCATGAATAAATATGTTCTGCGCCGAAAGCGGTGTTAACTTATACCATACCGGCGTTCGAAACTGTATTTTTGCAGGGTGATATTTAAAACAGCTAATTACACAGGAAGTTTTCCGGATTATAAAAAATGTCCCGAAAAGGACATGCCCGAGTTCGCATTTATCGGTCGTTCGAATGTGGGTAAATCGTCGCTCATCAATATGCTGACCAACCATCAGCACTTGGCAAAAACCAGTGCCAGACCGGGAAAAACGCAAACTATCAATTTTTTCCTCATCAACGATACCTGGAACTTGGTCGATTTACCGGGCTACGGCTTTGCAAAGGTTTCCAAAGCCCAGCGCGAGCAGTTTGAAGGTATGATTGCCGACTACCTAAAGTTCAGACCTCAGATGCGCTGCGTGTTTCAGCTTGTGGACTCCTGTATTCCACCTCAAAAAATAGATTTAGAATTCACCGATTGGCTAGGCGAAGAACGCATCCCCTTCTGCATCGCCTTCACCAAATCCGACCGCCGCAAAAAAGATATCAAAGGCAACATCGAAGCCTACAAACAAAAACTCTCAGAAAGCTGGGAAACGTTGCCTGAAATGTTTGTGACGTCTGCTGAGACGAGGGTTGGTAGGGATGAGGTGCTGGCTTATTTAGATAAAGTGTTGCTGGATTGACATTTTTCGAAGTAGGCGTGTTTTGTTAATGTGCTAATGTGCTGATGTGCTAATGTGCTAATGTGCTGATTAACAGCCGATTTTGAGCAAAAAGTTTATTCGGAGGCTTATTTAATGTGCGAATGTACCGATGTACCAATGGAACAGCCGATTTTGAGTAGGATTTACATTCGGAGCTAACGATATGGTATTTTAATGTGAGAAAGCACCGGCATAAATGTGCTGATGTGCTAATGTGCTGATCACTGGTGTCCGGTAAAAAATAATTATAAATAAAAAGGGAGCTCCGAAGAACTCCCAATAAGTGTTAGTTTTGATTTGCGACCAAAAACTAAACTTATGCGCAAAGGTACTTTTTTTACCGGACAGCCGGTATTCAATCAACTACTTTCTTTAATACCCCGGGCACAAATCGAGCGTTTGTCTAAACTGCATAATGCAAATCGATATTGCAAGAAATTTATGGCATATGACCATTTGATCACGATGTTATATGGTGCATTTTTCAATGCCACCAATTTGCGTGAAATCACTACAGGAATGCAGGGTTACGGCCTAAATAAACTCAATCATTTAGGGTTGCTGGATACACCAAAAAGAGCCGTTATCAGAAGCAAATCAACGCCGTCCTGCCAAATTCTTCGAAAGTGTGTATCACATGCTTTATGATACCTATTTCGGTTTACCGACAGCCGTCCATTAAATATCGATGATGACTTATTTATCATCGATTCAACAACATTTAGTCTCTTTAATTCAGTGATGCGCGGTGCCGGTACCGCTAAACAAAATGGAAAAAAGAAGGGTGGTGTTAAAGCGCACATGATGATAAATGCCAAGCATGATTTACCTGCATTTGTTTTTATTAGTGAAGCCAAAGAACATGATTTAACTTTCTTACACCAACTTAAAGTGCCTGATAACTCTACTGTGTTGTTTGATAAAGCCTACACCAATTACAAGCAGTTCGCTGAATGGGGTAATCACGGTATTAGATGGGTAAGCCGACTTAAAGGGATGCTTCTGTAAAAGTGCTGGTGCACAGCCCTGTGTCGGAAGCAGCCTATGACTCAGGTGTCCGCTCTGATAATTATGTGGAATTAGGTCGGCCAAGTAATCGAAAAAAAATCCCCTTAATTAAAGCCCGAGTAGTTGAATTTTGGGATGAGGAAAGCAACGCATGTTTCAATTTGTTTGTAATGATTACACTAGCGATCCGGAAGTCATTGCAGACTTGTATAAGCGCAGATGGCAAATTGAAACATTATTCAAGCGCATAAAACAACGTTATCCATTAAAATATTTTTAGGCGATAATCCCAATGCAATAGAAATACAAATATGGGCAACTTTGATATGTGATTTATTAGTGAGAATAATACAAGAACAGTTAACCAAACAGGAAATAAGCATTGGGCTTATTCTACAATATCAGGCATGATTAGGCAACATCTGATGAACTATTTTAACATCATTGATTTTTTAATCGACCCCGAAAAAATGCTTAGCATTTATAAACCACCATCACCACAACTGTCTTTTAACTTCCTAAGGGCTTCACCTTGAAAAAGCAACTATCTGCAACCTAAAACCACCGTAAATAAACAACTTCGTAAAATCATATGAGTTTTACCGGACAACAGTGATGTGCTAATGTGCTAATGGAACAGCCGATTTTGAGCAATAAGTTTATTCGGAGGCTTATTTAATGTGCGAATGTGCTGATGTGCTAATGTGCTGATGTGCTAATGTGCTAATGGAACAGCCGATTTTGAGCAAGTTGTGCATTTTTAGCTTTTATTCAACTTTTCATAAACAGCCGAAACCACAGAGTGCACTGAGAAACAGCCCACAGAGAAAATGCAGAGGAATTTTTCGAAGCAATTGTATTAACGTTAACCAATTTTCATTTACATCATCCAACAAATTACTTTGCGTTAAAAGCACATATTACAGAAAAACACACCATCCAACCAAACCCTTAGCGCCCTTTGCCCTTAGCGCGCTTAGCGAGAAAATACACCGCGAGAAAAACACGTATCAAAAAAAACACACCATCCAACCAAACCCTTAGCGCCCTTTGCCCTTTGCGCGCTTAGCGAGAAAAACACAACTGCAAGAAAAACACATCTTACAAAAACCACACCCTCCAAAAAATCAGCGAGTATCACCATCCATAATACAAAAAAATCAGTTTAAATCTTAAAAAATCAGCGACCCGCTTGCGGGTTCAGCGTTCCCTCTCAAACACACCATCCAACAAATCCCTTGGCGCCCTTTGCCCTTCGCGCGCTTAGCGAGAAAACACGTATCAAGAAAAACACACCATCCAACCAAACCCTTAGCGCCCTTTGCCCTTCGCGTCCTTAGCGAGAAACCCACACCCGCGAGAAAACACAGCCTTGCGAGCAACCCTCACACCACCTTGTTCGCGCAGCTTGACGACGCGAACGAATCGGGTTTGGCGCGGAACACAAACCCCATACTCAAAATATACCCCATCGCTTCCTGCAACGCCGTATTACTCTGGAAATTCGGGTTGGTGTTAATATCCGCGTGCACCTCCAGCTCCACCTCGTATTCATCCAGCAAATTACACAACTCATAAGCAATCTCAATCGACCGCGAAACCTCGTAGAGCAGGCGTTCTTTGAGCGTCATTTTTTGCGTGCTCCGCTCATTAGCTATAAACATGAACCCGCCCCTGCCCTCGCGCAGAAACACGATAACCGTCCCGAACTCGATCGTTCGGCCATATACCTGCGAGTCAGAACCAATACAAACCTTGAGCTTATTGCCTGCAGCCGTCTCCCGCTCTATGGTTTCACGCACCTCGTCGGCAATAGGACGCGTGATTTCAACCCCGTTAAATTTGCGCCATTTCATACATTGTTCAGTTTACTCTACAATATTAATAGTAAAAAATTAGAAATTATTACCAACTTCATTAAGATTTTACTAATTTTGCACCTTCAATTAACAGAAAATGAAAAAAGAAATTCATCCGGAAAATTATAGAGAAGTTATTTTCAAAGACTTCAGTGCTGATATTGCATGGATTGGCAAATCAACAGCCAACACAAAAGAAACCATGAAATGGGAAGACGGAAAAGACTATCCGCTGATCAAATTAGAGGTTTCTAATGTTAGTCATCCATTCTTTACAGGAAAAATGAAATTGATGGATACTGCAGGTCGTATCGAAAAATTCAACAAACGTTACGCGAAAAAATAATTTTCGTAATAAATTTATACAACCCCTTTGGTGTTTCTTCATCAAAGGGGTTTTTTCATTTAAATTTGTGCCATAATGCAAGTAATTTTATTCGACGACAAACGCTGGCAACAACTTTTGCCACTTACCTTTACCAGACCTATTGCTGACCTTCGAATTGGTATTGACACCATACGCGCAAAATGGGAAGCCATGTTGCCGGGCGAATATGCCTGGTTATGCGAACCATATCTGAGCAGCAAATTTCAAATCGCCTACGGCAGCGATAATTTATATATTTATGGTGGATGTATTCCCGATAAAAATATTATCGCAGCAATTAATAATTTAAAATCGAATCAGGCGCTGGTTAAAAATGATGAACTGATTGCAGTGCGCAGCAGCGAAAAATATTTTTCGGGAATGAGCCTGAGTGAACATGTTGCTGCATTGGAAAAAATTGAATACAAAGCCGACGTAATTTCCATTTCCAGAACCTGGCATTTGTTCCAATATAATGATGTTGTGTTGAGAGCAGATTTCGAGCGCCTGACTGCCGGAAAAAAATCGCAGGATATTACTGGTAATAATACCATAATTGGCAATCAGATTTTTGTGGAACCGGGTGCTCGTGTAGAAGCGGCAATAATTAATACTACAACCGGACCTGTTTATATTGGCAATGATGCTGAAATAATGGAAGGCGCTATGATTCGCGGACCATTTGCTTTAGGCAAACATAGCACGATTAAAATGGGTGCAAAAATTTACGGTGCAACTACTATTGGTCCGCATTGTAAAGTTGGTGGAGAGGTTAATAACAGTGTATTTCAATCGTATTCGAATAAAGCACACGACGGATTTATTGGCAACAGTGTAATTGGTTCATGGTGTAATATGGGTGCTGATACCAATAATTCTAATCTGAAAAATAATTATGCAGAAGTAAAATTGTGGGATTATCAAACACAAAAATTTATTCCGACCGGCTTACAATTTTGCGGATTAATTATGGGTGATCACAGCAAATGCGGAATTAATACGATGTTTAACACCGGCACTGTGGTTGGTGTAAATGCAAATATTTTTGGTGATGGATTTCCACGCAATTTTATTCCTTCATTCAGTTGGGGTGGCGCTGCGGGATTTGTAACCTATAAATTAAGTGATGCCATGGTTGTTGCCATTGAAGTAATGCAACGCAGAAGTATTCAATTATCAGATGCCGATAAAAAAATATTAACTACGGTTTACGAATTAAGCGAAAAATATCGCAAAGGTCAGTTGATTTTTATTCACAGATAAAATTACATCCACAAAAAAAATAATATGTCAAGAAAAAAAATAATTGCGGGCAACTGGAAAATGTTTAAAACACATACCGATGCAAATCAGTTAGTGGATGCGATTGCAGACGGTATAAAAGGTGTGACATTAAATGCTGAAGTGTGGATTGCACCTGCATATATTTTTATTGAATCGCTGCAAACAAATTTTGGTTTCAGCGGAATTAAATTTGGTGCGCAGGATGTCAGCCGTTTCGCTGAAGGTGCTTATACCGGTGAGGTTTCAGCCCCAATGTTAAAAAGTATTGATACCCATTTTGTAATTGTTGGTCATAGTGAGCGCAGACAATATCATCAGGAAAATGATGTGTTGATTGCTGAAAAAATTACGACTGCATTAAATAATAAATTACAAGTTGTTTATTGTTGTGGTGAAACGCTGGAGCAAAGAAATTCGGGTAATCATTTTGATGTGGTTAAACAACAGGTTGCTACTGCATTATTTAATTTATCATCAGAACAAATCACACATCTGGTAATTGCTTACGAACCTGTTTGGGCAATTGGAACAGGTGTTACTGCAACTTCTGCACAAGCGCAGGAAATGCATGCGTTTATCCGAAATTTAATTGCAGCACAATTTGGTAATGCTCATGCAGCAGCAATCCGAATTTTATACGGTGGCAGTGTTAAACCAAATAATTCAGTTGAATTATTTTCACAACCTGATATTGATGGCGGATTAATTGGTGGAGCAAGTTTAGTTGCCGACGATTTTTTAAAAATAATTCAAGGTGTCTGATATGCAGTACCTTGAATATCATTTCATCACTTCCGACGAACAAACTGCAGAAATTCTGATGGCCTTACTGGCTGAGGCGGGTTTCGATACATTTGATCAAAATGAACACGAATTAAGTGCTTACATTCAGGAATCTGCAGATGATATTGAGCGTATCGCAGCTTATCTCGACGAATTACAACAAAAGTTTGTTTTCACCTGGTCGCAAAAACAGTTTGAGAAAAAAAACTGGAATGCCGAATGGGAAAAAAGTTTTCAACCGGTTTGTATTGCTAACCGATGTTTAATCCGTGCACCTTTTCATCCCGCCCAACCCGGAATCGAGTTCGATATTTTGATTGAACCACGCATGAGTTTTGGCACCGGTCACCACGAAAGTACCAACCTCATTATGGAGGAAATGCTGGGATTTAACCTGCAAAACAAGGAAGTTTGCGATGCCGGCTGCGGAACGGGTATTCTTGCCATTTTGGCCTATAAAAAGGGTGCAAACCACGTTTTGGGTATAGATAATGAAGAATGGGCCTACCAAAATGCCCTCGACAATATCGCGCTAAATGGCATTTACAGTGGTGTTTCTGTTGAGCTGGGCGATTTTTCGCTCATGGAAGGCCGCAATTTCGATGTTATTTTGGCCAACATCAACAAACATATCGTTTTGGGCAATATATCCCGCTTTTTCAGTTCGATTCAACCTGGTGGCTATCTGATTGTCAGCGGAATTCTCGAAAACGACCTTCAGGATGTGGAAAAAGAGGCTGCCAACTACTTCTTTCAGCTAATATCCACACGCACCAAAAACGACTGGCTTTGTGCCGTGTTTCAAAACATTTGATACAGTGCACGCTTTCGGCTTAATATGTGTTAACAGTATAATTTCTCCACGTTAATTACGTTTGGGAGGTAGGTCTATTTGTAATAGATATTTTAACTTAACGGCATGAAAAAATTATTAAGTATCATCATACTCCTTTTCGCTTTGAGTACTTCCTATGCTCAGGTGACAAAATTTTCATATGAACAGGAACCGTTTTTGAAAGAACTCGACGATTTCATGAAGACGGTAAATACAGAAATTACTAAAGACAGTTATAATCATTTTGCCAAAGAAGTTGAAGCCGGAAATATAACCCCTGAGCAATTACGCATGGTAATTGAATTAAGTAATAAAATGCTCGACCGTCGCATGAAACCAACGCCGCAGTTTGTTGCTGTTTTGGATGCAACGGTTTCATTCGTAAAAAGTAATCAGATGATGGATCGTTATTCGGAATGGATGACGATTGTAAATAGTATTCTGGACAATTCGAAAAAAGGCAGTTATGTAACCTTTAATCGTTTCCTCGATTTTTCTGCTGCATTTTTTGAAAAAAGTGCTTTAAATGATACACCAACAAGAACATGGTGTTATACTTCATTCGATTACCAATTTGTATTAAATGGTGAAATTCCGGAAGTGCATTTTTCTTCCACCGATTTATATGGTTATACTAAAGGTGATACCTTGTATATAAATGGCACACAAGGTGTTTATTATCCTTTAGAAAAAGAATGGAAAGGTAAATCAGGAACTGTAGGTTGGGGAAGAGCAGGTTTAGATAGTACTGTTACCTATGGTAAATTAAAAAATTATAAAGTAAATACAGAGTCAAACGAATACAGTGCCGATTCAGCTACCTTATATTTTGGCGGGATGTTCAGTAAACCGTTAGTAGGTTTATTAACCGATAGATTAATTACCAACAACGAACCACAAAAAAGTGATTATCCGCAATTCAGAACATATGATAACAATCTGGTTGTAAAAGATATTTTAACCAATGTAGATTATAAAGGTGGATTTTTCTTAAAAGGAAGTCAGATCATTGGAAGTGGAAGTGATTCTATTCCAGCAGAAATGTCGTTCCGAAATCCCGAAGGGAAAAAAGCGGTGTTGGCGCGCTCAAAAACATTTTTAGTGGAACCGGGCATGTCCATTTATTCCAAAGATGCGGAAGTAATTATTCGTGTTGCCAAAGAAGATAGTATTTATCACCATGATGTTTCGTTGCGTTACGATGGTATTTTAAGTTCAATAAATATTACGCGTCAGGACGAAGGATTTTCCAGTTTGATGTTTTATAGTTCTTACCATAAAATTGACGTCAAGGTCGATAACATGAACTGGTCGCTGGAAGATACCATAATCAAATTCAAAAATATTGAAGGTGCCGGTCAAAAAATGAGTTGGTTCGAAAGTCAGGATTTATTTAGTGCGAAATTATTTGACCGTGTGCGGGGAGTTTCCACTTATCAGCCGCTGGTAAAAATTAAACGTTATTGCGAGATGTACAAAACGCGCGAAATTCCAACCCTTGCGCTGGCTAAAGAATTAAATCCAACATTAACTGTTGATGGTGTTCAAAGTTTATTATTACAATTGGTTGAAGAAGGATTTATTTTTTATGATAAGGAAAAAGAAATGGTTTATGTGAAGGATAAAACATTTAATTATGTTTTTGCCTCAGCAGGGAAAAAAGATTATGATATCATTGCCATTCCATCAGTTACCAAAGAACCAAATGCCTTATTAAATATTAAAAATTACGACTTGAATGTAAATGGTATCAGTCAGTTTTATTTAAGTGATTCACAGTTCGTTTTAATTTATCCGAAGGATGATAAATTAACCATCAAAAAAAATCGGGATATGTTATTCGACGGAACAATTGTTTCCGGTAACATCGATTTTAAAGGGTCCAATTTTTATTTCAGCTACGATACATTTAATATCAAAATGAACGCAGTGGATTCCATGGTATTATATGTCGAATCAACTGAAATTGACGACAATGGAAATCCATTATATCTTCCGGTAAACACCAATATCAGTGTAACTTCCGGGCGATTACAAATTGATAAAACAGATAATAAATCAAGTAAAGTGCATTATAAGGAATACAGCATTTTTACGACCTACGATTATTCTGTTGCCGATTACGATAAAAAAACAATTTTTAATAACGTTTACGATAAAGAAGAATTTTATTTCAAACTTGATCCGTTCACATTAGAAAGTTCCGACTCCCTGGATTATCGAAGGGTGAAATTTGATGGCACTATGATTTCCGATGGTATATTTCCGGATTTCAGGGAAGCATTAAAATTACAGGACGACCGTTCATTAGGTTTTAAAACAACAACGCCTGCAGGTGGATTTCCTACCTACGGCAAATTGGGAAAATACACCGGTAATATTTCATTGAGTAATGAAGGATTCCGTGGTTCAGGAACAATTGATTTTATGGCATCTAAATCACAGTCAAGTGATATTATGTTTTTCCCGGATTCAACAATTGCGAAGGTTGAAGATTTTACTGTTGCAAAAACAGAAAGTGGGGTGCAATTTCCTGCAGGTTCAAATACCGGTGTTAGCACAAGATGGTTGCCTTATGAAGATAAAATGATTGTTGAACAGGGAACAAAACCTTTTGATTTATTCGAAAATCAGGCAACTTTAAAAGGAACGGCAATAGTAACTTCTAAAGGATTACAAGGCGATGGAACGATGTTTTGGGGTGAGGTTAAATTAAAATCTAATCAGTTTAAATACAGAGCTGATAATGCATTGTCAGACACTGCTATGGTAACAATCGGTCAGGTTACGCCCGATTTAGTTGCATTAAAACTCGACAATGTAAATATGGATGTCGATTTCAAAAAACGTGTTGGTCACTTTAAAGCGAATTACGATAGTATCATGACCGAATTACCATACAACGAATACAAAACCGACATGAACGTATTCGATTGGGTGATGGATGAAAGAACTGTTTATTTTAAATCAACAAAAGAATATTCTAATTTTTATTCAACCAATGGTGGTCAGGATAGTCTCGTGTTTCAGGCCAAAGAAGGTAAATTCGATTTAAATACCTATTTATTAAATGCTGAAGGCGTGCCATTAATTCGTGTTGCCGATGTGCATGTTATTCCCGATTCCGGAAAAGTGTATATTGAAAAGGGGGCTAAGATGGGAACCCTGTATTATGCGAAAATTAAGGGCGATACATTAAACTTTTATCATAATCTGGATAATTGTATCGTCAATATTATGGGACGATTAGCCATTTCAGGTTCAGGAGAATATGGTTACACAACACCGCAAGGCAAAAAACAAATTATTCCGATTGAAAGTATGCAGGTGGTGAAGCAGGTTGACAGTGTAATGGAAATTACCAATTACCATTTATTTGCAAAAGGTTATGTGCAGGATTCAGCCAATTTTGTTTTAGAAGATAAAGTACATTTTAAAGGCCCTATTGAATTATACAGTCAGGATCAGTTTTTAAGATATCGTGGTTATGTGAAATTAGATGTGCAGGATACAGCAAATATCAGAACAAGCTGGTTCCATATTGATGCTTCCATAAATCCAAAAAATCCGATATTTAATTTAAATGATGCCGTTACAGAGCGCAACGACTCTGTATATGCCGGTATTTTCCGCTTTAATGATACAGCAGCGTTGTACACAGCCATTATGGGTAAACGCGCATCAATAGCCGATGCACAATTATTTGTGGCCAGAGGACAGGGTTATTATAATGAAACAGATCAGACCTACTATTTCGGTAACCTCGATAAATTAGACGATCCATCAGCAAAAGGTTCTATCATGAAATACAATGATAAAACCACAGCATTATTTGCAGAAGGTCGTTTAAAAATGGGATTAAAAACAGACCTCTGCGAAACCAAAGCGTATGGCACTATCATAAAACGTCCGAATAATGATGCGTATAGAATGGATGCTACAGTCACCTTCGAAATACCATTACCAAGTGATTTAATGAATAAGTTGGGCGAGATGTTATTGGCGTCAAACAGCGACGCAGGTGCTGCTGCATTGGACTATAATATTGAAACACAAATTTTATCGGCTATTAATGAGTTGATGGATGAAAAATCTTATAACAAATTAATGAGTGATGTTACATCAAAAGGATATCTCGACCGACCAAAAGATTCACCGGTTACTGTATTTATGTCCGGATTAAAAATGGTATGGGATCCTTCATCACGCTCCTTCCACTCTACCGGTTCTGATGGTAAATTAGTTTGGTTTGGCGATAAATCGTTTAATCAGCAAATTAAATGTTATGCCGAATTCGGCAAACGCAGTGGTGGCGATTATTTCACCATTTATATGGTAACACCATCCGAAGATTTTATTTACATCAGTTACAAAAGAAATCAGTTAAAAATTTATACTTCACGTGAAGATTTAAATACCGAAATTTTCAGTTACGATCCTAAAAAACGTATTATTGAAACCGATCGTGGAAATATGGTATTTAGTTTAGAAGGTAAAAATGCCGTAAATCAGTTTGTGCAGGACATGCAATATTATGAAGGCTTAAAAGAGAATAAATAATTCCAAAAAAAAAGCAACCATAACCGGTTGCTTTTTTTTATTGTTTTAATTATTTTTTTATTTTATTAAACGCTTCCCAAATTACAATTCCAACGGAAACGGAAATATTTAACGAATGTTTGGTGCCAAATTGAGGAATTTCGATACAGGCATCACAAAGTGCCAGCACTTCATCGCTAACACCCATTACTTCATGTCCGAAAACAAATGCTGTTTTTTCATATGCAGCAGGTTGAAAATCGCGCAATAAAACTGCAGTTGAAGCCTGTTCTACAGCAACAATGGTATAACCAAGGGTTTTAAGCTTTTGGATTGCATCCACAGTATGATCAAAGTATTCCCAATAAACGCTTTCGGTAGCACCGAGCGCAGTTTTTTCAATATCGCGGTGTGGTGGTTTGGCGGTAATGCCGCATAAGCAGATGCCGCGGAGCAAAAACGCATCGGCTGTTCTGAACACTGAGCCAATATTATTTAAGCTGCGTACATTATCTAATACAACTACAAATGGCGTTTTTTCGGCGTTTTTAAATTCCTCAACACTTAATCTGGCCAATGCAGCATTGGGTGTTTTATACATATTCCGGCTGTTGTAATGTTAACGTATTTTTTACTGTTAATATTTTACAAAAATTTACATTTGCTTATGCTAATTACAAATTTCAGCCAAACCTAAGATGAAAAGTTGAAATAAAATAATTTTAGTTAAATGCCTGTAATTTGTGACATCAATATTGCCAAAAAATTAACAATCCATAAATGAATGGGGCAGAATTATTAAAAAAGTAGCTACATATATTTAATTTCTACATATTACTGCCGGTAAAAACCGTATCGCAATACTTCGTGAAAATATTCGATATGGATATTTTGTGTATTTGCAAATTCATCTGCTGCTTTTTTTACACCGGGCCATTTTTCATCATGATATTCATCAAAAATAACCAAGGCTCCTTTTTGTAAAACAGGGAATGTTGATTCGAGCACATGCAAAACACCTTCATATAAATCATTATCAATATGCAGCAAACAAATTTTCTCCGGCAATTCTTGCGGCATCGTGGCATTAAAAAAACCTTTTCGATAAATTATTGATTGATTATCAATAACGAATAATTTATCATCACTAAAAAATTGAATTGCCTCATTAATCAGCTCGGTCGTAGTATCCTCCCACCCTTTTATTTTTTTAAGGAATTTACGCGCATCCCAATATCATGTTGATGCGGTTCCGGAAAACCTTCAAATGAATCGAATGCATATATCTTTTTCCCGGCGTTAAAATAAGTATTTGCTATTACCAGATTAATTAATGTTTGCCCATATCCAACGCCTGCTTCAACAATTTCACCTTCAATATTTTTTACTTTTTCCAACAAGGCAAGCCACCCGTAGCAACGCAGTCGCTCTGCCGGCGACAAAACCGGATATGCCGTTAAACGGTTTTTGTAAAATAATTGCCGGATATGGTTTTTTGTTTCTGCATTTTCCGCTGTGGTAGCAAAATGAAAAACACCTGCAATAAATTCCTCCTTTTGGGCCGGCGTATAACTTTTGGTGATAAACTTAACCGCTCTGTAAAATAAACTGTTAGTAATGCGCATTTTATTTAATTAAAGGTCAGAGCTTGCAACTTAATTTTCTGAAATATAATTATGACAAAAGTATTTTTAATCAAAAATACCCATGTCGTAAAGTGCCAGCATTACAAGTACACAACCCAACAAAATAAATCCGGTAATCAAAACATTTTCACGCACTTTCATATTGCGCTTCCATGCATTAGCATTAATTCCTTCAATAATATGGTCGATGATCATGTGCGCGCGAACATATGCACTTTCTCCTTTTATGATATAATCATAAGCACCATTGTCGATTGTTGCAATAGCCACTTTTAAATCATCCTGACCACTCATCATAATTACATAAGTATCGGGATTTGAAACGCGAATTTTACGTAGAATCTCCAGGCCGTTGGCAGCATCTGTTTTAATGCCATCCAAATAATAATCCAATACAACAATATCAGGATTTTCATGCATTTTATCCAGACAGTTTTCGCCATTGGAAAAAATATTCACCTTAATATCATACTCCGATTTTTTTTCGAGATGATTTTTTAACAGGATGAGATGTGTAGTATCATCATCAACTAAGAATACGCGATATTGTTTGTTTTTCATTATTGTTGGATTTTTTCAAATGCAGTTTGTAATTGAAGTAGCCCTGATTCACACGACAAAAGTACAGTATTAATTTTTCCCTCCAAAAGGTGGAGCTGAGTTTTTTCTTTTGCTGAAAGCTCAATATCCTTAGCAAGCGCTACAGTTTCGTTAAGTCCCAGATATTGCAAACCGCTTTTCATTTTATGCGCCGCAGCCCGCACACCATCCCAATCTCCCCCTTCAAATGCCGTTTTGAGCTTCTCCAGGTCTCTTGGCGTTTCCGTAAGCATCACCTGCATAATTTTAGCCTGTAATTCCACATCGCTGCCGGTTAGTGTATTCAGGTAATCTAAATTAATAGCCGGCGTTATTTGAGGCGTGTTAACCGTAACTTCTTCTGCAGGAAACGCATAGCCGGACTTTTTTAATAATTCAACAATTTTTTTCGCTAAAATATGTGGTGCCACCGGTTTAGAAACATAATCGTCCATTCCTGCTTCAATACATTTATCGGCTTCACCGGTGGTTGCATATGCCGTAAATGCTAAAATCGGAATAGTAGCAACCGGAGCGGTCATTTTACGAATTGCACGTGTAGCATCCAACCCATTCATTTCGGGCATTTGAACATCCATTAATATAATATCATAACGGGTTGTCTGCAATTTTTCCAAAACTTCTTTACCGTGATTCGCTATATCAATTTTCATTTCCGGCCAGGTCAATTTCAGTAATTCGGAAGTAACCAACTGATTTATCGGATGATCATCCGCCAACAGCAGTCGACATTGACCCACATTCGGTATCGTATTATCACTTGCAGATTGCCCACTTTCAGCGAGCATTATTTCAGGTGAAACTTTAAAGTCTATCTCAAAAATAAATTCACTGCCCTCGCCGGGTTTACTGCGCACCATGATTGCTCCTTGTAGCATATCTACCAGCTTTTTAACAATGGCCAAACCTAAGCCCGTTCCCCCGTAAACCCTTGTGGTATCGGCATTTGCCTGTGTAAAACTTTCAAAAATGGTATTGAGTTTTTCGGGACTGATACCAATTCCGGTATCTTTTACACTAAAATATAATCGTGCCTTTTCATCAATAATATCAATCAGTTTTACACCAACACGAATTTCTCCGGCCGGGGTAAATTTTATGGCATTGCTAATGAGGTTTAATAGAATTTGATTTAATCGCAATTGATCTCCGGCAACAGAAACAGGAATTGTTGGGTCAACATCCAAAACTATTTTAATATTTTTTTCAAGTGCTTTAAACTGAATCGTATAAATTAAATCGTTAATTACCTGTTGAACAGAAAAATATTTTTCTTCCAATTGTAATTTCCCTGCTTCAATTTTCGAAAAATCTAAAATATCATTAATCAACTGCAATAAACTCACTGCAGAAGTATCAACGGCCTTTAAATATTCCTGTTGTTTTTCATTTAATGGTGTTTGATGTAATAAATGTACCATACCCACAATTGCATTAATTGGTGTACGAATTTCATGGCTCATATTGGCAAGAAATTCTGCTTTAAATTTATTTGCCTGCTCTGCCAGTTCTTTTGCGCGTTGTAATGCTTCAGCTTTTTTTCTAAAAGTGATATCGCGTATAATCCCCTGATAACCAACGGGTATTCCGGCAGCATCATATTTAATGGCAGATGTAATGAGGCAATCAATTAATTCTCCATCTTTCTTTTTCAGCTTTAATTCATAATCAATTACCTCTGTATTTTCGGCAATTATTTTTTTGAAATTGTCACGGTCTTCGGGATTGGCATAAGTATTTTCAACATTTAATTGTTTGAGTTCATCATAACTGTAACCCAACAATTCAACAGTGGCCTTATTAAATTCCAAAAAACGACCATCAGAACTTGTAAAATAAATGGCATCGGTAAGTTGCTCCAGCAGGGAGCGGTATTTTAATTCACTTTTATATAATTCGCGCTCAATACTTTTGCTATGCATGTAGTATTTCGATAGCAATTCGCGTAACTGTTCCGTGAAATCAAATTCCGACATCTTTTACAAATTAACGCATTATAAATCAGATTTTTAACACTCCACAATAATCCGCCTATATTTGCAGCCATGTTGCAGGTAAAACAAATTGTAACGCTCGTTGAGCAGCATATTCAGGATGCAGGATTTCCCGCTGAACCTTCGGGTTTGTATGACCCGGCCCGCTATATTCTGGCGGCTGGCGGTAAACGTATTCGCCCTTGTTTAACTTTAATGAGTGCAAATTTATTTACCGAACATCCCGAAACACATTTACCTGTAGCCCTTGCAATGGAAGTGTTTCACAATTTTACACTGGTGCATGATGATATCATGGACAATGCGCCTGTTCGACGAGGTATGCCAACCGTTCATGAAAAATGGAATACGCATACAGGTATTTTATCCGGCGATGTTATGATGATTCAGGCTTACCGTTTAATGTGCAGCACAAAAAACGTGCGACTACCGGAATTGCTCGATATGTTTAATATCACTGCCATGCAGGTATGCGAAGGGCAACAATCAGATATGGATTTTGAACAACGCAACGATGTGCATTTACAGGAATATATTGAAATGATTACCTTCAAAACTTCTGTGTTGTTGGGTTGCTGCATGTATTGTGGCGCGTTGGCTGCAGGCGCAAACCAAAAAGATGCGGAACGTTTGTATAAAACCGGACTTGAATTAGGTGTCAGTTTCCAGATTAAAGATGATTTGTTAGATGCTTATGGCAATGAAAAAGAATTCGGTAAAAAACCGGGTGGTGATATCATCCAAAACAAAAAAACCTATCTCCTGTTGGAAGCATTAGAAAAAGCACAGGGACAAGATAAAACCCGCTTAATGGAATTAATGCAATCTAAACCAACTGATGAAGCGGCCAAGATTGCGGAGGTGCTCAGCATATTTGAAAAATACCATATTCGCGAAGCTGCAGAAAATACCATGGCGTTCCATTACAATGCCGCCATTCAGTCGCTGGGTGAGGTAGATGTTCCGGAATCGGCTAAAGTTGAATTACACCAACTTATTACCTCTGTTTTTGGAAGAAATTATTAATCCCGGTGCATCTTTTTCAGCAACCATTCCATTTCCGTTAAAATAATGGCTGTAGCGCCCCAAACTGCTTCTCCTGCTATGTTGTAACAAGGTGCATTAAAGGTGGCTTCTTTGCGTTGTATCATTGTAAAGCCTTTAATTTCTTCATTCAATAAGATATCAACCGGCGTTTCTATAATGTAATCAACTTCCGTTTTATCAGCAATAAATACCGGTTCATTTTCTACATAACCGATGTATGGAAATACAAAAAAATTGCTTGGTGGAATATACACATCACTCAGTTTACCAATAATGTGAATTTCCTCCATCGGAATACCAATTTCCTCCATTGTTTCTCTTTTTGCGGTGTAGGGCTCATCAATATCACCAACTTCAGCCTTACCACCCGGAAAACTTACCTGTCCGCCATGCACACCATCATAACTCGGTCGTTTAATCAAAACCATCTGAATGGCATCTTGCTTTTCATACAATAACAGCAAAACACAAGCTCTTTTCGCATCGGGATAATCTGCCACATCAAAATTTTTAATCGGCCTTGTTACCGGAGCCATGGTTTTATGCGCTTCCATTCCGGGCAAGGGTTCTTTTAACAATTGATATAATGTGTCTGCAAATTCTTTTATCATAAAGCTGTAATAATTACATTTGATGCACCAAAGTATTTCATTTTTTCTTAAATTAGTTCCAAATATATCGGTTGCATGAAAAAATCAGTTTTACTCCTCTGCTTTACTGCTGCCATTTCTCCCATTTTTGCCGGTCACAATGCTAAAACAGGAGACTTACAATTTGTTCAAAATGATGGTCAATGGGCAAATCACATTCAGTATCAGGCTCCTTTGTATGGCGGAACCTTATTTCTTGAAAAAAACTGTTTTACCTACGTTTTTTCCAATTCAGCTGAAATTTCCGAGTTTAAACATGGTGGCAATCCTGCTGATCTTGCCAATTTCGTGTATAAACAACATGCCTATAAAACCACTTTTGTTAATGCCAATACCAACGTAAATCCAACTGGCGAAAATAAATTCAATAACTATTACAATTATTTTTTGGGAGATGATGCTGCATCCTGGCATGGAAAAGTTCCGGCTTTTGGAGCGATTCGTTATCCCGGTTTATATAATGGAACAGATTTGCTTGTTTACAGCAGAAGTAATTCCATGAAATACGATTTTATTGTCGCCCCCGGTGCAGATGCAAGCCTAATCAAAATGCAATACGACGGACTGGATAACATGCAAATTAAGGATGGCAATCTTGAATTAACAACCAGCATCAATACGATTATGGAATTGCACCCTGTTGCATGGCAGGTAATTAATGGTATAAAAGTTGATGTATTATGTGATTTTGTATTGGAGGTAAACAATGTAACATTCTCATTTCCAAATGGTTATGATAAAAATTACGAACTGATTATCGACCCGGCAACTTTGATTTTTGCGAGTTATTCCGGCTCCACTTCCGATAACTGGGGATACTCTGCTACCTACGATGCCGATGGCAATTTATACGGTGCAGGCATTGCTTTTGCCGATGGTTATCCGGTTACTTTAGGTGCATATCAAACCGATTGGGCCGGTGGTGCGGGATCTTATGTTGCAGATATTACCGTATCGAAATTTTCTGCTGATGGGACGAGTTTGATATACTCAACTTATCTCGGTGGAACCAATGAAGATTTACCTTACAGTATTATTGTAAACAATGATGACGAACTCATTATTTACGGGGCAACCGGTTCAGCGAACTTCCCGACAACTGTGGATGCGTACGACAAAACATTTAATGGTGGTCCGGCAGAACTGGTAGATTATGTATTAAACTTTACAGCAGGCAGCGATGCTTACGTTGCGCGCCTAAGTGCCGATGGTGCTGATTTATTGGGTTCAACCTTCTTCGGCGGAACGCAAAATGAAGCGCTTAACACAGGAGTTATCAGTTACAATTATGGCGACCATGCCCGTGGTGAAGTTAACCTCGACAATTCGGGGAATATTCTGATTGCTTCGTGCACACGTTCTAATAACCTGCCAACTACAGCAGGTGCCATTCAAACCACTTTTGGCGGACAGCAGGATGGATTTGTTGCCAGTTTTAATATCAATTTGAACACCTTGTTGTGGAGCAGTTTTGCAGGTGGTTCCAGTGATGATGGTGCTTATAGTATTAAACCTACAACCGATAATAAATTTTTAATCTGCGGTGGAACATCCAGCACTAATATAGAAACAACTGCCGGAGCACTCAACGAAAGTTATTTAGGTGGTGTGGCAGATGGTTTTTTAATGATGATCAATAACGATGCTACCAATTTATTGGCAGCTACTTATATAGGAACTTCCGATTACGACCAGTGTTATCTGGCCGATTTGGATGCATCAAATGGCGTTTATATCATGGGCCAAACCCAGGGCGATTATCCTGTGGTTGGCGATGTTTACGTGAATCCAGGCGGAACGCAATTTGTCAGCAAACTCGACCCTGATTTAACCACCCTCGAATTTTCAACGGTGTTTGGTAGTGGTAGTGAAGATGTGAATATTTCTCCTACAGCATTTTTAGTGGATAATTGCGGTAATATTTTTGTTTGCGGATGGGGCGGCGCGGTTAACTCAAGTTTTAATCCCAATACCGGAAATGTTAACGGCATGGACATTTCAGCCGATGCATTTCAGTCTACAACCGATGGCAGCGACTTTTACCTGGCCATTTTCAGTGAAAATATAGGTTCTCTTTTTTATGCTACCTATTTTGGTGGCCCAATCAGCGATGAACATGTGGATGGCGGAACCAGTCGTTTTTCTAAAGAAGGGGTAGTTTACCACGCTGTTTGCGCCGGATGCACTAGTTTAGATGACTTCCCAACCACTGAAGGTGTTGTAAGTAACACGAATAATAGTGCAAACTGTAATCTTGGTGTGTTTAAATTTTCACTCGCACCTCCACCTACTACTGCTGAATTTGATGTGGATCCTTCGGAAGGTTGTTTCCCATTGGATGTAACCACCAATAATGGCAGTATTAATGCAGATGGCTATATCTGGGATTTTGGGGATGGTTCAACATCTACAAGTGAAAACCCTACACATACTTATGATGAACCGGGAACATATACCTTAACATTAATTGCTTCAACCGAAGTTGGTTGTGGTATTAGTGATACCGTTTATGCTACCGTAAACGTATTTGACTTTCCTGAAGCTGCTTTTGATCATACGCCTGAACAAACTACCGTATTTTACCCGGTAAACTTTGATGATATGAGCACAGATGCCAGCTCCTGGTTTTGGGAATTTGGTGATGGCGCAACTTCTACCGAACAAAATCCGATTCACCTCTACCCTTCCAATGGCGCATTTGAAGTTTGTTTAACTGTCACTAATGCCGATGGTTGTTCAAACAAAACCTGTGATACTATTATTATTGAGGAGATTTCATTGTTGGATGTTCCAAATGCCTTTTCTCCAAATGGCGATAATAACAATGATGAATTTAGGCCATTGAATTATGGATTAACGGATTATGAATTTTCAGTGTATAACCGTTGGGGCGAATTACTTTTTATCACCAGTTCAACAACTGCAGGTTGGGACGGATATTACGAGGGTAAATTACAGGAAATCGGCACTTATGTGTATGTAGTTAGCGGTAAAGGTGTTGATGCCGTGCAGTATTACAAACAAGGCAATTTTACGTTGGTATTGTAACGCCGTATTTTTCAATTCAATAAAAATAATCCAATTTTACCCATACAATTCAGGGTATGTATCTGCTTTCACGTATTAAACCATATTTTGGCATTATACTTTATGGCATCGCGCTGGCAATATTGCTGGTGCTCCTCAAGTGGCTGGAATACCGATACCTGATTCAATCTAATACTATAGAAATTTACATCGGATTAATTGCCATTTTATTTACTGTTCTTGGAATTTGGGTAGGTGGAAAAATAATAAAACCTAAAACTGAAATTAAAATTGTAAAAGAAGAAGTGCTGGTTCCGGTTTCCGGTTTTGATGCTGAAAAATCAAAAAAAGTCCAGGAACTTTTTGGCATCACAAAACGCGAATTTGAAATTTTAACATTGATAGCAAAAGGTTTGAGCAACGATGAAATTGCAAAAACTTTATTCATATCAGTAAGCAGTGTAAAAACATTAATTAGTCGCCTTTTTAGCAAATTAGATGTTGAAAGGCGGACACAAGCTATTCAAAAAGCAAAAGAAACAGGCTTAATTTCCTAAAAAAGGCAATCTTAAAACCCAATAGTAGCAAGCGTTTTAAATATTTGTCCGAAAGTATGACAAGCAAAATTGCACCCTAAACCATCTTTGTCAAAAAAAAAATAATATGCGAAAAACGATTTTAACCTACGGACTTATTTCAGGTGGTATTGCTGCCTTACTGATGTTAATCACTGCCCTATTTGTGCACGACAAAGAAAACTTCAGCGCCGGTGTTTATGTTGGTTATGCCGGTATCATTTTATCATTTGTATTGGTTTATTTCGGTATTAAAAGTTATCGGGATAAATACAGGAATGGCATCATTTCATTCGGAAAAGCATTTCAGGTAGGTATTCTGATTGCGACAATATCTAGTTTAATTTATGTGCTAGCATGGATGAGTTATAGTCCTTACCTGATGCCCGATTTCCCTCAAAAATATGCTAAAGCCCAAATCGAAAATGCCAAGGAAGCAGGGAAGACTGAAGCAGAAGTTGCACAGATTGAAAAAGATATGCAAAACTATTTAGAATCAGTTGAAAACCCGCTGATTTATGGGTTGATGACCTTTGCAGAACCATTTCCGGTGGGATTAATTATCACACTGATTTCATCACTCATATTAAAGCGAAAAACACAAATGGGCACCATGGATCAGGTGTAATATTTGTCAACAGAGATAATCCTCCACATAATTATCAGAATATAAAAGCCTGCACATAAATATTGCAGGCTTTTGCATTCAAAAAAATGTTGTTATATTTATAAACCATGGGAGAACTAGCCATCCTTATAGCCCTGATTTTTGATTTCCGTCAGCGGAAAACCCTCGTTTTACAGTTATTACAATTTATGTTTATTGTATTTCCAATAACAATGGGATTAACAATTTTGCTTTTTTATCCCGTTTATCGAAATTTCACATATGGCGTATTGATGGTATTTCCTGTATACATCCCAATGCTGTTTCTATACAAAACAATTTATCAGAAATTATTGGGAAGATTAAGGAAAACCGATAAAACATCTGAAAGTAACGAGTAATTGACAGGCCTCTTAATGGTAAAATACCAGGGAAGCATTTGCCGATATCAATTAAAATTCCGCTTTGAACTCATACAGTTCAGAACCCATTGTAAAAATCCGTATAATCTCATCCTCTGAATAATATATTTTTTTAACAGGAACGTAAAATGATGAAGTTTCCTTAGGTTGTTCAGATTTAGAAGATTTATCTGCAATTTGATACGTTGTCGAGGAAAGGATTACATCACCTGCATTTGTTACCAATGCAGATAAAACATATTGATTATCAGGCATTTCGAAAAGCGTAGTTGCGTTTGTTTCTGTGTAGATTTTTAAAAGTACTTTTTCCTGATACAACAAAATAAAATTATTATTCTGGGATACTTGCCAATTAATAATAGAGTCAGTGAACATCGAGTTATTTCCATAAGCAATTTCTGCCACCTGTAGTTTTGTATCAAAATTGGCAAAATCAATTACATATAATTTTTTTTCGGCACTTAAAGCAAATACTTTTGTGCTGCCAATTTGACCTTTTATATCGACTATATTTTTTATTGGCAATTCAAATGTCTTCGCCTGATTATTGACGATATAGGTAAATAGGTTGTTGGCTTCCAGGATAAGATAATTGCCATCCCCGATGGTTTCCAATTTAAGTAAGGGGTTAGCCGTTTGATAAATGACAGTTGGAGGGGGCACACGACCGGGTTGTTTTTTAATTTCATAGGTAGTTGTCACTTTGTGTAAACTGTATTGTGTTGAACTATTTTTCACAAGTGTAACATAGTCATCTTTTTGAATAGAAACATCAAAATCAATTGGTGCTGTACTTGAATAATACGTGCCGTAACCTTTCCTGCCATAATAAAATCGCTCTTCGAAATCAATTGAATTATTGCAACTTTTTTTACCAAAAAAGTTGAACCATCGTTTTTCATTTCTAATTGAGTAATTGATTTTGACGATAAATTCAGACTGTCTACAATTTGTAAATCCTTATTAAATACATATTGATTTTTATTATTCATCACACCTACAAATGTATTTTCATTCGTATAATTTGAAAGCATTGAAATCATCATCCCTGTTTTTGTCACCAATGAATCTTTACCGGGCGTATTAAAATACACGGTTAATTTACTGTCATTATCGCTGAACTTTTCATTCGCCTTTTCATTTGTTTTTCGCGCGAATTCCTTTACGGGATCAAATCCAATTGCTTCAAAATAATTGCCGATATCATACCGATAAGCCAATTTATAGTGTTTTATCAGAACCAATTCATTTTTAATTTCATCCACATAAAACCCTTGTGTACTATCCGGGCACGCCACTTCTTTGATTAATTCACCGGCCTCATTTATCACAAATACAGATTCACCATTAAATGCATAAAAATTATTTCCTGCCACTGTTGACTGGTAAAAAGAAGTATTTTCCCGTCCGCAATCCAGATATACTGATTTTTTATCGGCTGTATAAATTAGGATTCGGTTGTCGTCACCTGCAGCCATAAGTGATTGATTCGGTCCCACTTGAATTTCCCAGGCTGGCCAAAATTGTGTCTTGAATTTTGTAATTTTTTTTAAAGTCGAATCGTATAATGTTATTTCCCCATTTTCATTACTAATTGCAATTAAACCAGGGCCTGTGGAAACTCTGTAGATTTTCTCACCTCTGAAATGAAGAGTAGTTTCAACCACTCCCAGTAAATTAATTATTTGCAGAAAACCATTATCTCCATAATCATCCCCAACCAAAATAATATGTTTACCATCACTTGTTACAGCGTTGTCATTTACATAACCTTCTGTAATTTCCTGATATAATATCCGTTTATTTGATTTTACATCATAAACCTGCAACATCGAAATGCCATCTACCCCAATAATTAAACCTGATTCCGGGTAATATTTTGGTTGGTCAACATAAAAGAAATTCTCCTGAAGTAAGCCTGATAAAGCAGAATAATTTTGTGAAATAGTTTGTGTATTTGCGATTTTAAAACCAAACACAAATACTAAAAACAATGTAACAGGTATTTTCATAGTGGCGTTCAAATTTACTGTAAAACGGCCAACTTCATTTTTTTGGTATAAAAAAAACCTGCAATTGAATAACTGCAGGCTAAATAAGATATGTTGCGAATTATTTAGTAATTGTTCCTACCTCAATCAATTCGCCGGTGCTGTAATCAAATAAATGATATCCGTTTTCAGCAACAACAATCAACAAACCGTCTGCTGTTATTACATCCAGCGGGTCAGCAATGGATACTTGCTGAATTAAATCTGCTGTTGTTGGTGTAGATAAATTAAACATCTTTAAACCTGCATCGCCATCGCAAACAAATAAATAATTTCCGTCAATGCCCAAACCTCTCGGATTTAACATTTGATAGGTATTAGATAATGTAGGATTTTCTATTGTGCTGATATTAATGATATCTAACTGATTGCTAAATCCATCGCAGGTTGTTCCTGAACGTAATGTAGAATAGGCATAATCACCACTTACCACAACCGGATCGCAACTTGTAGCATGTGCAAATTGAGAAACATAAACGGGATTAAACGGTGCTGCATTATTGTAAATGGAAATACCTGTTGTTGAGCCGATAAATAAATAATCGTTATAAGGGAAAATGGTTTCAATATTCCAGGCCATATCAACATCACCTGAATGAACAGGATTAACCGGTTCATTTAAATTAAATAATTCCATGGTGAAATCAGATAAGCAATACAGGTAATTGTTCGAAACCGCAAAACGCGCCAACGAACCGCCCTTGCTGCCATTTACAGCTAATCCGCCATTAGTGGCGATACTTGAACTACTGGTAAAAAATACCACATCTTCTGTATAAAAATACTCATTATAATCTTCACAAGATTTTGTTAAACTGGTATCAAATTGATTCCAGCCGCTAACTACACCTAACGATTTATCAATCGGAATACTATAGTTTTCATCGTAGCGATAAGGAAATACATCTTGATCACGGTCAACTAAGGTGATATTATTAATATCAGCAACATTAATTGAAATTAAATCGATATAACTATCAGCATATAACACATCACCTTGCATAGCAATATCCACATTTCCCGGAATATTAATAAATGCAATTGGCGTTGGTGCTGCAGGATTTGAAATATTTAATACATGAATGCCTTTATTCATTTCGTTTACAAACAAATAAGGCGCATGGTAATATACTTTTCCGGTTTTTTCCATTTTGCGTGGTGCTTCAACTGCAAACGAAGCACGCAAATCGGAATAGCTCATATAAATTGGTGAATAACCAACAAAGGTGTATTCACGTTCACAGCCCGGACTAATACATGAAGGTAATGAGCTGCCTAATACGAATACAAATAATCCAATACTGAGGAGGTTGATTTTTGGTATTTTCATAGTATGTTGTTTGTTAACAAAAATAAGCAAAGTTTGGAGATTTTAATACCAGGATGGAATGTCATCCTTAAAAAAAATATAACAACTTGATATTCATTGTTTTATGATAATATTTTGACGAAAAATGACCAAACTATTACAAGTTTAAGTGCTGATTTTCGCGCGAATGCAGTGTTGTTGCTACTTTCCCAGTTTTTGAGCGATAATTTTATCAAACGAAGTACAAAATTCAAATACAAACCGGGCATCCTCAGCTTTAATTATCGGTGCAGGAAAATGATATCCTTTTTTATCTAATTGGAGATAGAATGTGTTAACAAAATCAACCATACCATTTTTAATTTGCAACAAATTGATAACGCCTTCATGGTTATGGTTATCTTGAATCATACCGGATGATAACATTAAAAAATTTTGATATCCTTCGGAATTGGTATTTAAGCTGATTGGATAGGAATCAAGAAATTCTTTGCATAGTTTAAGGGCCAGTGTAAAATCTTGATTTTTTATTGCAGCCTCACAATCTGATAATATTTTGGAAAACGAATAGACTGTAGGGTTTTCCGCTTGAGATTGTTCTGCCATAAATGAAAAATTTAAAGCATAAAATAACAATAGATTTATAGCATTTTTTTTAATTGCGTATTAATTAATCATTACACTTATGTAAATATTAATACGAAACATAAATATTTAAAAAACTGCCATCATTAAATAAATCGATTACAGCGTATCCCGCTCTTGTTTCATGATAATATTCATTTTTCCACCAATCGCCTGATACCGCGCCGTTGCAACAAAATGTAATGCCATTATATTCTACCTTGTCCTGTAAATGTATATGTTCGCTCACACACAATTTTACATTTTTGTATTTATTAAACAACGCAACAATTTCTTTTACATCATTATGCATCCACGAACCCGGAATTTGAAATTTTCCGAAGCGTTGTTTCACATCATCTAAAAATACATTTGCACATAAAATCGGTATATGCGAAACAACCAAAACCGGCGTGGATGGCGCGATTGAAGCCAAATCATTTTCGAGCCATTCCATTTGTTCCGCACCCAATTTTGCAGTATACCAAAGTCCGTTACTCTTTTTTTGTGTGCTGTCTAAAAATATAAAATGCCATCCATTTGCATCAAAGCTGTAGTAGGTTTTATCCAGATGTAATTTTTCCTGCGCGAATTTTTTTCCGTATAAAAAATCTTTTTTTTCTGTATACAATCCCCAAATATCATGATTCCCGAGTGTGTTTTTTATTTTTAAAGAACATTCATTTTTTAAAATAGCATGCCATAATGCCCATTGTTTATTTACATCGGGTTTGGTTCTGAACAATGCATCTTCAATTGCATCTCCCCCGTTTATGATAAAATCCGGAGCGTCCTCCATATTTTGTATCGAATGCAAACATTTGGCAAATCCTTTACTCGCAGCTTTATGGTCTGCAATATGTATATCTGTTATATGTGCAATTCTTAAAACCCTTTGTTTATCCGGTTTTACGGGCAAATCAATACGGTTTGCCTTTATCTGACCCGGTAATATTGACCCTGCTCCAATTAACCCTAGTGCTTTTAAAAATTGTTTCCTTTCCATAACCTGAATTTTAATTGCAAAATTCGATTGGGAGTGTTACGTATGTGTTATGGAAACACTATGTTAACATCTATATTAAATGGATTTAAATTAATTCTTTCTAATATTTATTAATATGAAATATGGGTTAGGTTAATAAATCATTAGTAATTACCGACTGTAAAAACATACATCGGAATTACTGTTTTGTTTACAACATTGGGAATCGAATCAGGCGTTGTGATTAAAACAGGGTGTTATTGTGCAATAATATCTGCAAAATTAATTTAATGTAATGCTGAAGCTCAATATAAACATCATTACAGAATGATCAATGTTTTTTGTAATACGTTGTAGGTAATCAGGCGTGAGCTACTTAATTGTAATAATTTACACTGAATCGGCTTATTCAACTTCCTCGGGAGTCACCCCTACGGGGTTTTCCTGAGCTTGGGGGGATGCATTTTTTACCAATATGTCACCGCTATGCGGTTGGTTTTTGAGATAGGATGTAAAGTTGTTTTATAATTCGAATTCGTTCTATAAAGTTTATTTATTTATTGGCTCAATCATTACAATCGTGCATAATTAAAATGTTTTTGTAATACGTTGAAGGTAATCAGGCTTGAGCTGCTGTTTTGTAATAATTTACGCTGTCGGCTTATTCAACTTCTTCGGGTGTCACCCCTACGGGGTTTTCCTGAGCTTGTGGGGACGCATTTTCTACCAATATGTCACCGCTATGCGGTTGGCTTTTAAGTATAGAGTTCAATTTATATTATTATTGGAATTCTTCCTAAATGTTCATTAATTTTTTGGTTATGTAAATTAAATCTTTACCTGCTGAAAAACTTTTAATGTCCATTTCCATATTAAATTAATCCATTTAAATCTGTCCCGATAGCTATCGCATAGGCGTCAACCAAAAGTGTTCATTAATTGGTTAAAATGTTCAGTGGCGTTGATTCTCTTACGTTTTTCATGGCAACAGTAATAGATGATTTGTTCTATCGTTTGGAGGCTTAAAACAGCGGCGTAAAATTGGCCATACTGTTTTATAACAAATGATGCGAGTTTTACTTTGCTGATTATTTTTTTATGTTTTTTATAGGCCTCAATCTTAATTGGTAGGTAAATGTGAACCTCAAACCATGCAATATAAGTAGGATCATGTATAACACAGCTTCGATTCGTATTGTGTTTATTTGATCATTCGGTATTATCGATTCAATCTTAATACCTGTTTTCCAACTTTTAAATAATAGTTCTATCTGCCAGCGAGTACGGTATAAATCTGATATGTCCGTGCCGCATCTGATTTATTAATGTTGGTTATAAAAATTATATACCCTAAAGCAGTATAAAATTCTTTTGAGTGATTTAGCCGTTTATCCCTATCCTGCCTAGCTTTGCGGTTTTTCTTTCTGTTGTTTTGCTATCCAGCTTTATTGCCAACCTTATTGGTAACTTATTTGTTTTGCCACAGAGCAAGTTTATATCAACAAAATTTTTCTCTTTATCAATTTCATTACTGATAGCAGTTCCATCGTTTTTGGGTCATACAAATTGGTATTAAAGCGTTGCCTGCTTATAAAGTAAATACCTGTAGCAATCATTTTTCAAAACTTGCAGCGAGTAATATCCTAAGTCACGTATTACTAAATCACCTTTTTTGGCAATATCAATATGGTTGCCGATAAACATTGTTCATTTGTTGTAAATCCAGTTATATTAAAATGTATATAGTCCTGTAATTGCATTCATAACAACGTTGATTTTTGAACTGATTTTTGCTTGCCTTTACTATAATTGCGGGAAAAAGGCTATTCATAAAGTCCGGAAGTTTAATTGCCGTGCTATCTTGCAAATAAACATTACGAAATAATTTGAACTTTCCTTTGTTGGTGCACCTAAATGTTTAGTTAAAACGAGTTGGAGCAGTATTTTTAACAAATTAACCCAAGCGGTATTCATCCTTTTGAAAAGGGCCTGTTTGCTTACTGGCTGGCCTATTACACGGACAAGGCACTTGCCCAACTGGCATAACTTTTTCACTTTTAGCTATCAATGCGAAAAACGATGTCAATAAATGACACGCTTTAATTTTACTATTTTGATGCTTTGCAAACCCGTAAGCGGGCTTGTCGAGAAATTTCAGCATTACTTATTAAGCCAACTTTGTATTTTTGGCTTGTGGAAAATGGGTTCGTTTTTTTACTAGACATATTAATTACGAAACTCGTTTTCCATATTTATTTGTACAAGCTCTAATGTAGACCAATCCACGCTCCTGGCGTTTTTATTGTACAATTTAGTTGACGCCTATGCGATAGCTATCGGGATCCGTTTAATCTGCGTTCCTTTTAAAATCCACATGCCCCAAAATCGCCCTTTATCCCAACCCATAAGTCCTAAAAAATCCCTAATTTTCCCCAAAATACACATTAACATGTTTAAGCGATTGACCCTTGTTTTTTGTTTGACAACATTATTTTATCAGGCAGGTTTTTCACAAGCTTGTGGGCCTTGCACAATAGACTACGCCTGGATTTCACCCGGTGTTTACCCTGATACACTACCACCCGCAACAGCAGGAGTATATTATGAAAGTGATATCACTTTTGTGATGCAGGCTGATACTACCGTAGATGTAGTGGGAACACTTGAATTTTTAAATTACCATATACTGGAACCTGTTGGAATGCCTTATGGAATGCATGTTTCAACCAATTTGGGCGATTTACCTGTCGATTATGATCCGGATATCAGCTTATATGGTTGTGCACGCGTTTGCGGAACTCCACTTGTTCCCGGCATGTATGAGGTTACCGTTCCGCTTATTGCAACTTTAGAATACCCCGGCGGTGATCAGGCAGCGGAATACAGCCTCTTTTTAGAGGTTTTACCCGCAGTTCCGGAGGATGGCGGCTTTATTCCGACAGTTACTTATGGCTGCGACCCGGTTAGTGTCGATTTTGAAACGAGCATGCATAGTTTAGGCGCCGACGGCTTTAGTTATGCCTGGGATTTTGGCAACGGCATTACCAGCACCAGCGAATTCCCTCCAACACAAACATATACTGCCATTGGCGGAGTGCCTACCGATTATATCGTATCACATACCATAACCATTGATACATTTGGTTATCAACTGGAATATGCTACTATATTATCCAGTGGTTGTGATGATTGTACATTCTTTGGATGCACCGGTTTAATTGAAGCTGAAAAACCGGATTTATATTTAATAATAACTGCATTAGGCGTTAATACTGAAGCGGATGCGTTTATTGACACTTCTCCTCCGGTAACCATCAGTTTAGGTGTTGAATTAGACCCTGCTGCAACGTATACCATGCAAATGAAAGATGATGACGGCGGACTTGCAGGTGGTGATGATAATTGTGGGTCTTTTACTTTTGGTGGCGATGATGTTGGTATTTCTACATTAAACTCCGGAAGCCATTCAGTAGAAATCAGTATCACACATCCTGTTATTTCGTATACATTTTATGATACAATAACTATCTATCCTTCAGTTCCTGTTCCTGCTATAGAGGTTATAGGCGAAACTACATTTTGCTCAGGCGATTCAGTGGTTTTAAATGCAACAATTTTACCCGATATCACATATCAATGGGCAAATAATGGCGACCCAATTCCCGGCGCTGACTCTACAAGCTTAATCGTTTTTGAAACCGGTGAATATGATTTAACTGTTACAGGTGTTGGCGGATGTTTTTCTGAAAGTGCCGTTACTTCTGTTACTGTTTACGAGCAACCAACTGCGCCAAATATTATTGTAATCGGAAATGAACTTTCTACTTCTTCAACTTGGGATGTGCAATGGTATTACGACGGCAGTCCGATTCCGGGAGCTACCGAAAACACTTATACGCCGGCCATTGAGGGAACTTATCAGGTAGCGGCTGTTAACGGACCATGTGTGGCTTATTCTGTTGCAATAAATTTTGTTTTTCAATCGGTTAACGACATTTTAATTAATGATGTAATTGTGAGTCCTAACCCAAATACCGGTGTATTTACAACCTCATTTACCATCACACAAAAACAAAATATTTCCATTCATATTTTAAATATGCTTGGCGAAAAATTATATAGCATCAACAGACCAAATGCATGCGGAAAAATAAATGAAACAATTTCACTTCCTAATATTGAAAGTGGTATCTATTTTTTAGAAATTGAAGGTGTAAACGGAAGTATGATTGTGAAATTATTAATCAATTAAATTTATTTAATTACAGCATGGATTATAAACCGATAATTGAGGCGCAACGAAAATATTTCGAGTCGAATACAACGATTCCCTATACTTTTCGAATCGCACAATTAAAAAAATTATTATCCATCATAAAACAGTATGAACCTCAACTAATTCAGGCATTACATGCTGATTTGCACAAATCGGAATTTGAAGCTTTTGGCACTGAAACAGGTGTAGTAACAACCGAATTAAATTATTACCTCCGCGATTTAAAAAAATGGATGCGCCCGAAACGTTTGCGTACACCTGTTTTCCATTTTATTGCCAGCACTTATATTCAAAAAATTCCTTATGGCAATACTTTAATTATTGCACCTTGGAATTACCCATTTTTATTAACCATGCGTCCGCTGATAGGTGCAATGGCTGCAGGAAATACTGCAATCATAAAACCTTCGGAAAATGCGCCTGCAACTGCTGCTGTTATTGAGGAAATGATTAATAAAAATTTTGATCCTGCTTATTTATATGTTGCCAATACAGATGCATCAGGTTCGAAATTGTTATTAGCAGAAAAATTTGATTATATCTTTTTTACAGGTGGTGCAGGAATTGGTAAAATTGTATATCAGGCTGCAGCTGAACATCTTACCCCTGTTACCTTAGAGCTTGGTGGAAAAAATCCATGTATTGTTGACGAAACGGCAAATCTGGATGTAACAGCCGGAAGAATTACCTGGGGGAAATTTGGTAATAGCGGACAAACATGTGTTGCACCGGATTATTTATTGGTGCATGAAAGTATTAAATCTGCTTTAGTAGAAAAAATTATTGCCGTTATCAAAAAATGTTACGGCGAAAATGTAATTGACAGTCCGGATTACGCAAGAATAATTAATCAAAATCATTTTAACAGAATTGTTGCTTTATTAAAAGATACAACCATTTTATTTGGGGGAGATGTTAATGCTTCGCAAAAATTTATTGCTCCTACCCTGCTTGAAATTAATAGTTTACAGGCACCTGTTATGCAGGAAGAAATTTTTGGTCCGCTGTTGCCCATCATAACCTATAAAAACATGGATGAGGTTTATAAAATAATTGCCGCACATCCGAATCCGCTCGTTTTATATCTCTTTTCCAAAAACAAAAAATTAGCACACGAAATTGCTGAAAATGTAAAAAGTGGTGACATGACTGTTAATGAAGCCGTGTTACATTTTGGTAATCTCTTCCTGCCTGTTGGTGGCATTGGCAGCAGTGGAATGGGTAAAAGTCAGGGGAAATATTCATTTGATACTTTTTCTCACAATAAAAGTGTGATGTATAAAAAATTCAATCCTGAATTACAGGTACGATATCCGCCGTATGGCAAAAACAAATTGAAGCAACTCAAATGGTTGTTTAAATACGTATTTTATCGGTAACAATTAAGTGCTGCATTTTTTGGTCAATTTATCACCGCTTGTCCACATAACCTTACCGCCCACCCATTTTCTTTTCATAACTTCGCAACTTAAATTGCTTGCATGCAGGAATTAGCTAAACGTATCGCCAATCTGAATGAATCGGCAACCATTAAGATGGCCCAGATGACGCGTGAACTGAAGAGTCAGGGAAGGGATATCATAGACCTCAGCCTCGGTGAGCCTGATTTTGAAACCCCCGACCATATTAAAGCCGCTGCCAAAAAGGCAATTGACGATGGTTTTACGCATTATACGCCAGTTGCCGGCTATTTGGACGTGCGTCAGGCCATAGCAGAAAAGTTTTTAAAGGAAAATGACCTTCACTATACACCCGAACAAATTGTAGTTTCAACAGGTGCAAAACAAAGTATCATAAATGCGGTAATGTGCCTTGTAAATCCTGGTGATGAAGTAATTCTTCCCAATCCTTTCTGGGTAAGTTATTCAGCAATGGTAAAACTGGCTGAAGGCATAATTGTTGAAATACCCACTACTGTTGAAACCGACTTTAAAATCAGTCCCGCTCAACTGGAGGCTGCAATTACCCCCAAAACTAAACTCATCATGTTTTCTTCTCCGTGTAATCCGACAGGAACTGTTTATACACGCGATGAATTAAAAGCTTTGGCTGAAGTAATCATTAAACACGAAAATGTATATGTTATTTGTGATGAAATTTATGAGCATATCAATTTTACAGGCCAACATGCCAGCATGGCGCAGTTTGATTTTATTTACGACCGTGTAGTTACCGTAAATGGTTTGTCGAAAGCTTATGCAATGACCGGCTGGCGTTTAGGATATATCGGCGCTCCACTATGGATTGCCAAAGCATGTGATAAAATTCAGGGCCAATACACATCTGCAACCTGCAGTATCACTCAAAAAGCAGCTATTGCAGCTTTAAATGGCGATATCAGCACCACGCTCGTGATGAAAGAGGCATTTTTACGTCGTCGAGATTTGGTTTTTCAATTATTACAGGATATCAAAGGATTAAAATTTAATAATCCACAAGGTGCATTTTATTTTTTTCCGGATGTAAGCAATTATTTCGGAAAAAGTTATAACGGTCATACCATTAAAAATGCCGACGATATGGCATTGTATCTGTTACACGAAGGCAATATTTCTGTTGTTACAGGAAGTGCATTTGGGGATGCCAATTGTATTCGGTTCAGTTATGCTACCAGCGATGATAAATTAGTGGAAGGCATGAAACGTATGAAATTAGCACTCGAAAAATTAGTTAATAATCCTGTTCCGGTTGCTTAAATAAATGGTATGTCACAACATCGAATTATAAAAAAAATGTTTTCCGGTTTTCGTCACGTCAAGGTGGCTATTGCCGGCGATTTGATGTTAGATAAATATGTTTACGGCAGTGTTGAACGTATTTCTCCGGAAGCCCCGGTACCCGTTTTAGATGTGGTTTCCAATGATGCCAGGCCGGGTGGTGCAGCTAATGTGGCAGTGAATATTAATGCCTTAGATGCAACGCCTGTCGTGTTTTCAGTTATTGGTAATGATACAAACGGTGACACCTTAATTGGCTTACTGCGCGAAAAAGGAATTAATACCAAACATATTATTCGCAGCGATAAAAGAATTACTTCAGCAAAAACCCGCATCATTGCAAAAAATCACCAGATGATGCGCATTGATGAAGAAATTACTGATGAACTGGATGAAACTACAAGCAAAAAACTTCAAAAATCAATAATCACTTTTCTTAATCAGCACAAACCTGATGTATTTATTTTTGAAGATTATGATAAAGGTGTATTAACGCCGGATTTAATTAGTATAATTATTACAACTTGTATTAAATTAAATATTCCGGTTGTTGTAGACCCCAAGAAAAAAAACTTCTTCGCTTATACTAACTGCACCGTATTTAAACCAAATATTCGTGAAATCAACGAAAGTTTGCAAACACAATTACAACAAACTGAAACAACCGATTTAAATATTATCACCAATATTTTAAAACAAAAAATGCCGCATCAAATCACTTTAATTACATTGGGTGATAAAGGCATTTATTTAAATACCGGCAAAAAAGGTGTAATTCAAAAAGCGCATATCCGAAATGTTTCCGACGTAAGCGGAGCCGGTGATACGGTTGTGAGTGTTGCCGCTTTATGCCTTGCTTCAGGTGCTGAACCTGCCTTAATGGCTGCCATAGCCAATATTGCAGGCGGTTTGGTTTGTGAGTTGCCGGGTGTTGTCCCCGTAAATAAATCGGTGTTATTAAAAGAATGCCTGAACCTCTTGTAAGCAGCAAATACCCTTCCTGCTTTTTTATTTAATTCTCATTTATTATTTTTATTACATGAAAACTAATATCCACACGAAATTTTTGCAAAAAAAGTCCGATGAACAATTATTACAACTGGTTAATAATTTAAGTCAGGCCGATGATGTACGTCTTGCTGCACTTTGGTTATTACAGGAACGAAATATTACTGAAAACATTCCCCTACACCTTGAAATGCAACTGGAAATGAATATTGCCGGCCGTTCAGAAGATTTGAAAGAATACGCTGAAAAACACGGTTTGGAAGATATGGAAATTCCTCAAGTAATTAAAGTAGCAGCTTATCTTACCTTAGTTCCGATTGTATTATTTATAATTCAGTTGATTATTTTCAATCAGTTGAATATGTTGATATTCAGCACAACAATTTTATTCAATATTGCTGTCATGTTGATGTTACTGATTGTTTGCATTTTTATTCTAA
Source organism: Bacteroidota bacterium (assembly GCA_016706255.1). NCBI lineage: Bacteria > Pseudomonadati > Bacteroidota > Bacteroidota bacterium. Next base: position 297,436 of record JADJJZ010000029.1, read on the forward strand.
ACGGAAAACAATGGCCACGCATCGTAATGGCGGTAATCCTGGCTTTAAACATCGTTTTTATTGTGCTCGGCTGGAACGGACTGATTCAAATATTTCGGATGCTGCCGAACATGGGCATATTTATTTTCATTCTCACAATTATAGAACTAGGGTCTAAAATTGCTGTAGTAAGCATGTTGTTTTCACAAAAGGCAAATCGCTTTTATCGCGGTGGAAAACAAAATACAGAAAATTTGTTCGACCAGATGTAATTATTTACTTCTGATTGCCTCTACAGGATCCATTCTTGATGCGGTAATTGCAGGAATAATTCCGGCTATAACACCCAGTGCAACTGAAATTGAAGTGCCGATTAAAACGTTGTTCCAGGAAAGTATAAACCCAAATCCTGTCGCTTTATCAGCTAAAAACATAACGCCCCAAACAAGCCCTAATCCAATTAAACATCCAATCAACGCAAGAATAATTGCTTCAATTAAAAACTCAGTCAGGATAAGATAATTTTTAGCGCCAAGCGATTTTTTTATACCGATAACATTGGTTCTTTCTTTCACACTCACAAACATAATATTGGCTATACCGAATCCACCAACCAGAATACTAAATCCACCGATAATAAATCCGACAATGTTAAGCATGGCAAATAAACTATCGAGCGCGTCTGCTGCCATGGTAACTTCATTCACTGCAAAATCACTTTCTTCCGTTGGTCGCAAATTGCGTGCATTGCGCATAATCGGATAAATTTCATCTTTTATCTCATCGGCAGTAATTCCATCTTTTGGCCGCACTTCAATAACAGGATCAATCATACCACTTTGCATATCAACAACACGTCGGATGTAATTAAATGGAATGATGATGGTATTATCATTACTGATATCAATAATGCTCTCCCCTTCTTTTTCCAGCACACCAATAATCCGCATTTTATATTGTCGCCCCGATTCTCTGAACCACACATATTTACCAACCGGGTCCACATTTGGCGGAAATAATTTATCTGCAACTTCAAATCCCAAAATACAAACCTCCGCTCCTCCCACCGATTCGTTCGGCACAAAATAGCGTCCGCTTTTAAAATTCAGGGTATAGATTTCATCGTAATTTTCAGTTACACCACTGATGGAAACATTTTGTAAATTATTATCGAGATATTTTACGTCATCCGCATTTAACCATAATTCAACGGCAACGGCTTTTGCTTTGGTAAGTTTTTCGTTGAGCAGTTTATATTCATCATAACTCATGGTAGGCCGCTTGATATAATCCCACCAGGCATATTCTTCATTCCCGAATTGCCAGGGCCAGCGCTGAATATAAATCATATTCGTGCCTAATTTCTCCAAACCACTTTCCATATTGCGCTTAAGCGAGTCAACAGCGCTCAACACCGCGATAATACAGAAGATACCAATAGATACACCAAACAGCGACAGGAAGGTTCTGAGTCTGTTATTCTTCAGTTCCTGCAATACCTGAGGGAAGGTTTCCGACAATGTTCTTAAGAATACACTCATTTTGCCTCAAAGATATTTTATTGTTTCCATTGAATTAGTTATAGTTTGGTTAATTTTGCACCCGCTCTGTAGATTTTCTTCAGACAAATTCTAAAACCCGTAAGTTTTATATGAAACTATCCAAATTTAATTTCGAACTCCCCAAAGACATTATTGCTCAACATCCTACACCTGAACGCGACGACTCCAAATTAATGGTTGTACACCGTAAAACAGGTAAAATTGAACACAAAAAATTTAAAAACATTTTAGATTATTTCAGTGAACACGATGTGATGGTATTAAACAATACCAAAGTATTTCCTGCCCGTTTATACGGTCGTAAAGAGAAAACAGGTGCTAAAATTGAAGTTTTCATGTTGCGTGAACTCAATCGTGAAATGCATTTATGGGATGTTTTAGTTGATCCTGCACGTAAAATTCGCGTTGGTAATAAACTGTATTTTGGTGATGACGACATGTTGGTGGCTGAGGTTGTAGACAACACTACATCACGTGGTCGTACCATCCGTTTCCTCCACGATGGCACTGCAGAAGAGTTGCGTAAAATTTTGGAAATAATGGGTGAAACACCGCTTCCAAAATACATCAAACGCAAGCCGGATGAAGAAGATAAAGAACGTTTTCAGACCGTTTTCGCTAAACACGAAGGTGCTGTAGCGGCTCCAACTGCCGGTATGCACTTTAGTCGCGAGTTGTTGAAACGCCTCGAAATTAAAGGGATAAATTTTGCAGAAATCACACTCCACGTAGGTTTGGGCACATTCCGCAGTATTGATGTGGAAGATTTATCCAAACACAAAATGGATGCAGAATATTTTAAAGTAGATAAAACCTGTGTTGATATTGTAAATAAAGGGCTGGATGGTAATCACCGTATTTGCGCAATCGGAACCACCAGTATGCGTGCCTGCGAAAGTGCAGTTGCTGCTACAGGCAGATTAAAAACGGAAGAAGGCTGGACTAACCTGTTTATCCACCCACCATACGATTTTACCATCTGTAATTCAATGGTGACCAATTTTCACCTGCCTAAAACCAGTCTTGTGATTATGGTTGCTGCCTTTATGGGTTACGATTTAACTATGGAAGCTTATAAACTGGCCATGAAAGAAAAATACCGCTTCTTCTCTTACGGTGATGCGATGTTGATTATCGACTGATCAGTAAAACCTAAAAAAAAATCCTGCCAAAAGCAGGATTTTTTTTTGAAATTCATTTCCGACGGTTTGTTTCAATATTCGTCTTCATTGAAGTAAAAATCGTCATGCGTTGGGTAATCACTCCAAATATCTTCTATCCCTTCATAAAATTCTCCCTCATCTTCCAATTCCTGTAAATTTTCAATTACTTCGATAGGAGCTCCCGAACGAATGGCGTAATCAATCAATTCATCTTTTGTTGCCGGCCATGGCGCATCTTCAAGATACGAGGCTAGTTCTAGTGTCCAATACATAATTAACCAGATTTTTAATTAGGGCGCAAAAATAGATTTTTTTTAATCTTTTGCAAGGAACAATATGAACAAAATGTGCCTTTCCCTAAAATAATTAGCAGAGATAGCCTGAAATTGAGCATTTTAGCCTTGAAAACTATTTTATTAATTAATTAACCTCTCGGCCGCCAGGTAATTTCTTCCACATCTAAATCGCGGGCAAGTTTGCGACTTAACACAAACAGATAATCGCTCAGTCTATTCAGGTAAGTTATGATTAAAGGCTCAACTTGCTCATTTTCAGCAAGATGTGTAACTATACGTTCAGTCTTTCTGCATATAACACGCGCTAAGTGACAGAACGACACGGTAGTATGTCCACCTGGCAAAATAAAGTTCTGTAACTGAGGCAATTTCGTCTCCATTTCGTCAATCTGTTGCTCCAAAAAGGTAATATCTGCTTCCTTAAGGTCAGGAATCGCCATTTTTGACCGTTCAGGGTCCGATGCTAGTGCTGCGCCAATGGTAAACAGCCTGTCCTGAATCTCATTTAACACGTTTTTATACCCTGTGTCAATTTGCTGGTCTGCAACCAAACCGATATAAACATTAAGCTCATCAGTTGAACCGTAAGCTTCAACTCTGATATGGTGTTTAGGCACTCTGGTTCCGCCAATTAACGAGGTTTCACCGGTATCCCCTTTTTTGGTATAAATCTTCATATTGCAAAGGTAATGGCAGTTGCCGCGAATGGCAACCGGGTAATGTAATTTTGGTTTGCTTAACCGAGACTTTTTCTGAGTTCAGTCGGATTGAGTTTGTTTTCGTTCACCTCATCTCTTTCAATAACCCCATCACGAATACGTATAATACGATGTGCATAACGGGCGATATCTTCTTCGTGGGTTACAATGATAACGGTATTGCCTTTTTTATGAATCTCTTCAAACAACTCCATTATTTCATAACTGGTTTTGGTATCGAGGTTACCTGTTGGCTCATCGGCAAGAATTATAGAAGGGTCGTTCACCAAAGCACGGGCAACTGCAACACGCTGACGTTCACCACCCGACAACTCGTTGGGTTTATGTTTCATGCGATGACCCAAACCTACTGCCTGTAAAATAGATTCTGCCTTTTGTGTCCGCGTTGCCTTGTTCATACCGGCATAAATAAGCGGCAATGCCACATTTTCAATGCCTGAAAGTCTGGCCAGCAGGTTAAAGGTTTGAAATACGAAGCCAATTTCTTTATTCCGCACTTCAGCCAGTTCATCATCATTCATTTTGCTGACATCGGTACCGTTTAACACATAATTGCCCACAGAGGGTTTATCGAGGCAGCCCAGAATATTCATCAGGGTGCTTTTTCCCGAACCTGAGGGGCCCATAATGGCAACGTATTCATTTTTATGAATAGAGGCATTCAGGCCTTTTAACACCTCAATCTTCACCTTTCCGAGATCGTATGTTTTTCTGATATTTTTTAACGAGATAATCTCTTCCATGCTTGTTACTTTTTACGCAGCACTTTCGGCACTTTAAAATAATCACTGTCGGCCAAAGGGGCATTTTCCAGCGCTTCCTGTTTTGTAATTTCCATTTTCGGCTCGTCGGCACGCATCACATTCGTATCCGGATTCACATATACCAGCGGTTCTATTCCTGTAACATCCAACTCATCCAGTTTGCCGACAAAATTGAGCATATCGGTCAGGTTTTGTTCGATTGCCTTTTCTTCAGCAGCATCAAATTCGAGTTTAGAGAGATTGGCCAGTTTTTCAACCAATACTTTATCCACTTTCATAGGGGTAAAGTTAGTATATATTTTTAAGCCCATACCTGCCTTCACACAGTTTAACGAATTTATCGAATAAGTATGCCCTGAAAGCACGTTTTTGTGCGGTAATCAGCAATCTTTTTTCTATTTTCGCCGCATGGAAATTGTTGTTAGCGGAACTCGCCCTACGGGTATCCTGCATCTTGGAAATTATTACGGTGCCGTGCGCAATTATGTGCGACTGGGCGATGATAAAAATGTAAAGGGATATTTTTTTATTGCTGATTATCATTCTCTTACTACACATAATAATCCGGCTGAATTGAAAGTACTGGTGAAACAAACCATTGCTACTTACCTGGCATGTGGTCTTGACCCTGAAAAAGTTGTGATTTATGTGCAGAGTGATTTACCGCAAATTCCTGAGTTGTATTTATTGCTGAATATGCTGGCATATAAAGGTGAATTGGAAAAAGTTGCCACGTTTAAAGACAAAATTAAAATTCACAAAGAAAACATTAATGCAGGCTTGCTTACTTATCCGGTTTTAATGGCTGCAGATATTATGATTCACCGTGCACAAAAAGTGCCTGTGGGAAAAGACCAGGAACAACATCTTGAAATGACACGCAATTTTTCAAAACGATTTAATTCGAGATATGAAACCGAATTTTTCCCTGAACCGATTGCCTATAATTTCGGTGAAGATTTAGTGAAAGTTCCCGGCTTAGATGGATCAACCAAAATGAGTAAAACAGGTGGTGAAGTGAATGCGATTTTTTTGAATGAAGAACCGGAATCTATCCGCAAAAAAATAATGCGCGCAAAATCTGACGGCGGACCAACAACCATGAATCAGGAAAAACCACAGGAAATAAAAAATTTGTTTGAGTTGATGAATATTGTGAGCACCCCTGATACCGTTCAGTTTTTTGATAATGCTTACAATAATTGCAATATTCGTTATGGCGATATGAAGAAACAATTGGCCGAAGATATGATTCAATACCTCACACCTATCAGAACGCGCATCAATGAATTGATTCAGGATGAAGCTTATTTAAGTAAAGTAGTGAGCAAAGGTGGCGAAGAAGCAAGAGAAAGTGCTCAAAAAACAATAGATGAAGTACGAAAAATAATGGGAATTCGTTACTTTTAATCCTCCTTTACAATTAGTTTTCCCAAATTTGCACACTTGAATACCTAACAACTACGAATACAATGGCAAAAACTACCAAACAGGCTACTAAAACAAAAGAAGTAAAACCGGCAGCTAACGATAAAAAGAAAAAACCGGAAGTTACCGTTAAGTCAACTCCTAACACAAAATCTGAAAAAAGTGCAAAGCCTGTTGATGAAGAAAAAAATAACGATGTTGAACGTCGTGTAATTAAACATATTGCTGTGGCCGGAAATATCGGTGCAGGCAAAACTACACTTACAGGATTATTGGCAAAACATTTTAACTGGGAAACACATTTTGAAGATGTGGAAAACAACCCGTACTTATACGATTTTTATCAGGATATGCCACGCTGGGCATTTAACTTACAAATTTATTTCCTCAACAGTCGCTTCAAACAAATATTAGATATTCAGAAAGGAAATAAAACAATTATTCAGGATAGAACGATTTATGAAGATGCGCAAATTTTTGCTCCAAACCTACACGCAATGGGTTTAATGAGCACACGCGATTTTCAAAATTATACTGAAATATTTAATTCCATTACTTCCCTGGTTTCACCACCCGATTTATTAATTTATTTACGCGGTTCAATTCCTGCATTGGTAAATCAAATTCAAAAACGTGGTCGCGAATATGAAGACAATTTACGTCTCGATTATTTACGCCGTTTAAATGAATATTATGAAGCATGGATTGCAAAATACAAACATGGTAAATTATTAATTATTGATATCGACCATTGTAATTTTGCAGAAAATGCTGAAGATTTAGGTAGTGTTATTCAACGCGTGAATACCGAATTATTCGGTTTATTCTAAAAAATATTAATTATGGATATTGTTGCCATCCGCAACGACACGCCGGGTAGTCGTTTAGTAAAACATTTTAATAATGCCGGCTGCTCATTACATCCATTACCTGTAGTTGAAGCCGTAAAACAATTTCTGGATGAAGAATCCATGATTGGCGGATATGAAATACATGCCAAACGCGAACAACAATTACTTGATTTTTATTCGGCAGCAGCAGAAATGCTCAATTGCCATTCAAGAAATATCGCATTTGTAACCAGTGCTACCGATGGATTTGTTAAAGCACTTTCTTCCATTCCTTTTAAATCTGGAGATGTAATTCTTACTACATTAAATGATTATGTTTCCAATCAAATTCAATTTTTATCCTTACAAAAACGATTCGGTGTTCAAATAATACGTGCAGAAAATTTGCCTACGGGAGAAGTAGATCCTGCATCAATAGAACAATTAATCAAAAAACATCGCCCTGTTTTGGTATCTGTTACACATGTGCCAAATAATACGGGTATGATTCAACCGATTGAAGAAATCGGTGCAATTTGCGCAAAAGAAGATGTGTTATATGCAGTCGATATTTGTCAGAGTGCCGGACAAATTCCTGTTGATGTAAAAAAAGTATTATGCGATTTTGCTTCTTTTACCATGCGTAAATTTATGCGCGGACCAAGAGGCAGTGGTGTATTATTTGTTTCAGATAAAGTGTTGGATAAAAAAATGGAACCACTGTTTGTAGATATGCGTGGTGCCGATTGGATTGATGATAATGTATATCAGCAAACACCCGATGCCAAACGATTTGAATACGTGGAACAATCAAATGCAATAATTACCGGCGCAACAGTTGCCATCAGATATTATTTACAATTAGGTCAGCAAAATGTTTATGAAAGAAACCGAATCATAAGCGCTTATACACGGAAAAAATTGTCGGAAATTCCCGGAATTAAATTAATGGACCAGGGAATTAACCTCAGTAATATAATTTCTGCACTTCCGGAGAAAAAAAATATTTTCGAAATAAAAGCCGAGTTAAACCGCTTAGGTATTAATATTGGTGCTGCTCAGAAGAAGTTTGCATTGTTAGATTTTCAACAAAAGCATATAGAGGGAACACTAAGAATTAGTCCGCATTATTTTAATTCACACGAAGAAATTAATATACTTGCAGATTCAATTCATTGTTTAAACCCTTAAATTTATGCAAGCTGATGATTTTATTAAACTCGTCGACAACCCTGAATTTATTTCAGGCATTTACAATTACTGCGACAGATGGTGCGAAAAATGTAACTACGTGAGTCGATGCACTGTAGGCACCATGGATCAATTAATGCGCTTCGGCAGAAATCCTGATGAACCAATTAGTACTGAAGAAATGACAAACCTGTTTGAAATTGCAACAGGCAATTCTATCGACAAAGAAAATGTACATCACATCACAATTGATTTAGATGAATTAATGAATGATGAAGAGGAAATTAGTCTGCTAAACAACCTCGAGCAGTCGGAAGAAGAAACCGAATATATGCTCAGTATGAAAGAAGCGCAAGAATTTACTGAACAACACGATTTAAGTCACACCGTTCATCAATACACGCTTACGTGTATGCGCTGGAAGAAAAAGATGAGCCATTATTTTTATATTGATGTCAGTAAATCGCCTGTCGAATATAAATACATCGGTAAAAATCCTGCACAATCTGAAGAACAAAAAGTGGCAATACAAGATGCATTTTCTGTAATCGACTGGTATGCCATGATGTTTGAAGTGAAATTAAAACGTGCTTTACACGGTTATTATACCGATAAAGATGATTATGCACCGGATAATTATCAATCTGATTTTAATGGCTCAGCAAAAGTTGTTGTTATTGGAATTCAACGTTGTATTGAGGCATTTAAAACGCTGTCAACTTTTTTTGTTGAAGATAAAAATGAATTAAATCAATTTATCGAATTACTTACTACTGTAAAAGAAAAAACTGAAATGCAGTTTCCGGGCTTGTATAAATTTATTCGCCCGGCATTCGATACGGAAAGTTAAATAGTTAAAGCCGACAAAACAGGAAATATTTTACTCATAGGGAAGCCGACTACATTGTAGTAGTCGCCTTCTATACGGGTAATTTTATTTATGCCTATCCATTCCTGAATGGCATAGGCTCCTGCTTTGTCGTATGGCTGATATTTATCGATGTAAAAATCAATTTCAGCATCTGTAAGGGTATCAAAATATACTTTAGTAGTTATTTCTAAATCGTATTGACGTTCTCCCTGAGCTATACAAACACCCGATACTACCTTTATGTTGTTTTCCGGATAATGCTTTTAAAATAGCAACTGCATCTCTACGGTCTATGGGTTTACCAATTATTTTGTTTTCAAGAATTACTACCGTGTCCGCCGTTATTATAATATCCTCAGACTGACAAAGTGTTTTCGCCTTTTCCATTTTCTATTTGCCAGCATTAGAGGAACTGAATCAACATCAACATCTTCGGATGAACGATTCATCAACATCCGGTGAAATAATTGAAAATTCAAAACCGGCATCACCCAAAATTTGCTTTCTGCATGGTGATCCGGAAGCTAAAACTATTTCCATAATTAAAATTCTAAAAGGTAATACAATGGCATTAATCCTAATCCGATAACCATACTTATTTTTAATAAGGTGCTGATTACACCATACTCTTTTTTAGTGCCTGCTGTAAAAAGACGAAAACCAATAAACAATAAAAATGCAACCAGCACTAAAATATAAATCAGGTAAACATTTCCGAAAATATTAAAAACGGTAAAGTTTAAATATAATAATCCTGCAACGGTCAGCAACAAAAATAATTCTGCAATTAACACAGCCCTGTGTGTACCATATTTTACAGGTAATGTTTTGGCATTATACTTTCTGTCTCCTTCTATATCCTGAATATCTTTTACAATTTCCCGCACTACAGTTAATGCAAAAGCAAAAAAACTTATGCCTAATATATATTTGGTACACAAACCTGCAATATAATAATCACCGGGTCTGGCGAGATTATATAATGATGGCTCAAACAACATTACAATTATTACACTAATAGCAGAAAGTAAAGCAACAATAAAATTGCCAATAAAAACCATACGTTTAAATGCAATTGAATACAGATATAATAAAGCAATTACTACAACAAAAATGGTTACCAATTTCCAATAATCAATCACTAAACTCAGGTAAACGCCAAGCCCCAGGCCAATTACGGTAAGTATCAAATAAAAATTAAATGCTTTTTCAGGTGCAATTTTTTTACTGATGATTTGTTGTTCGGGCTTATTAACTGCATCAATTTGAACATCAAAATAATCGTTAATCACATAACCACCTGCACATATTAAAGCAGTTGCTAAAACCAATAGGAAAAATTGAAATTCATTCAGTGTAAACGGCAAACCATATTTCAAAAAGTTAGGCTGCAGTATAAACCAGTCGATACAGTACTGTGTAAGTACAAGCAATAATAAATTTACAGGTCGAAGCAGTTGAATCCAGGCTTTCAATGTAGTGAATTTTGGTGATTACGCTAAAACGCAAAACTTTGAAAAAATAGTATGATCATATTGGCGTTACTAAAAACAGCGATGCTTATTTCTGTGCATCACGCCATTCATAAACCCAGGCACTTTGAACCATTTCCAAATGTCCTTCATTACAATCTTCACGTGTGCCTTTAAATTCAGGTATTTCTAATACCCATTCAATTAATTCGGTAAAACGAATTCGGTAAATTTTAGATTCACCAAAATCATCCCCAAAACGTTCGTACAATTTTAATGCAATATCTTCATGATCTGCCCAATATATTGGCGGCTCTTCAAAATGATTCATTTGTTTGTTTTAATTTAGGATGCAATAATAGTTGACTGGTCAGGAACAATTACTTCGACATAAGTTTCATCTACCATTAAATCGCACTGACAACTTAAACGCGAATTTAATCTTGGGTCTCTTGCTCTGTCGATAAAATCTTCTTCTTTTTCAGTTGTTTCGGGTAATGTTTCCATACCTTTTTCAATATATACATGGCAGGTGCTGCAAGCGCAAACACCACCGCAATTGTGATTGAGTTTAATATCGTTGAGCAGGGCTGCCTCCAGCACTGTGTACCCGGACTCTATTTGTACCTCTCGGGGGGCACTCCCATCTTCAAAAATATATTTAATAGTTACCATAGCCTGAATGAGTTTGCAAAATTATTTCTTTAATGAGCGATTTAAAATACTCTGCGCAATAGCATCGTATAATTGTAGTATATCCGGATGCCCTTTTAGCATACTCCGGTGTTTATTGAGTGTAACCATGTCGCCCCGTGATGCAGGTCCGGTTTGTAATTGAGTTGCGGACATGGTTTTTAATTTACTGATATGTTCATCAATCATCGGAATAAATAAATTAAAATCCAGATTGTTTTCCTGCATCAATTCTTCCGCAATTACAAACATGTGATTGATATAATTATTAATCCAAACCGCAGCAAGATGCAACATTGCTCTTTGCGATTCACTTACTTTTATAACACGGTCGGATATCATATCTGCTAACGCACCAATTGCAGCCTCTACTTCAGGTGTATTACCCGAAACTGCCACCAATGTTTGTTTTAAATCAATAGCGTTATTTTTGGTGAGTGTTTGCATCGGCCACATCACACCATAATTATTGCCATTAATATCAACCATTTGTCCTGCCGCAGCACCGGAGCAGTGAATCAATAATTTTTCCTTTGTAGATATTTTTTTTGCAACTTCTAAAATTGCATCATCTCTTACGGCAATTAAATATGCATCTGAAACCGGCAGTACATCACTAAAATCCAATGCGTGCGTATTGTTTAGTTGCTTTGCCAATTCCGCAGCTTTATCCTTACTTCTTGCAACAATTGCATTTATCTGCATACCGGCGGCTGAAAATGCCTTACCCAAATGGGTAGCCACATTTCCTGTTCCAATAATAGTAAGTGATCGAATTTGCATATCAGGCATTTTTTTGTGTTAACCGATTTTCCTGAATTCGTTTTCGCATACTGATAAAAAATCCTATTGCCATCAAGATAGTACCAATCCACACTAAATTAATCATTGGGAAAATAATAGATTTTATTACAATCCAATCGGTATTTAAGGTGGCATCGGTAACCGTAAATACAAATTTCTCCTGCTCAGGTAATATGCTGTTAAAAGATACTTGGATATTTCCAATTTTTGCTGAAGCATCTTCCAGCATCACCTGTCCCTGCGATTGTAACAAAATAAATTTAGGCTCTATCTTCTCTTCTGCAACACCAATTTTTACTGTCATTTTCGCTTTCACAACAAATGTGTCTTGCGAACCGGTGAGTCGAACAATATCGTTCAATAAAATATATCCGGTATTAAAATGAATAGTATCTCCTGCAGCTATGGTATCCGTTATAATAGTTGGTGGGGCATTTTTACTGCCTTCACCCGGTAATGATGTTACATGTGTAAATACATCATATGTAAGGTAATGTTTAGTGTCCGGATTTGGTGCTAACTGCTGCATTTTAGTATCCATCAGCAAGTATGGATGCACATTAAAATCTGCTAACAATTTTCCTGTTTCAGGATCTACTTTACGGAAATTTAAATTATAATATGTTGCACCACCTTCTAATGTGTCGCCTAAATATGTTACTAAATAATCACCTAAAGGCAATGGTGCATTTTTAATTAAACGTACGTTTTCTCGTTGGAATGTTTTATCCATTCCCTCTGCATCAAACTGCACACCGAATTTATTTTCAGATATAACACGCTGACCTGCATTGGAAATTAAAATCCCCAACAATAAAATTCCGAAACCAATATGTGCAATCGAACCTCCCGCAACTTTTATCTTGCCTTTTAATACTTTAATTAAATATTGGAAATTAGCAATTACACTAAACCATCCCGCTAAAAACAAAATAGAATATGAGGTTACAAGATGGAATATACCACGGTCTGCAGTAATATGCCAGAGTTTATCTAAAATAATGGAACTGATAATTGTTGCAATAATGGCGAAAATAAAATTCGCTGCAATACTTCTGTAAAAAGTTCTGCTTTCAGTTGCTTTATATTTTAAGAATTGACCGAATGCCGATAAAATAGCAATCAAAATACCTACCCAAATCTGCACACCGGAATAAAACTGTATTTCATTATCCGGCTTACCCATGTCATCTCGAATCTGGGTTCCGAAAATATCGTTGAAATGACCAATTAATGTATTAAATACCGGGATTGAAGTAAAAAAGATAACATGTAATCCCGCAAACAACAACACCAAAGAGCCAACAAACATCCAGAACTCACGCGAAGAAATTGATTCTTCCTTTTCTTTTCCAGGAATTTTTTTCCAGTTGCGAATCAGTGCAAATGCCGATAATCCGACAAATACAAATAAAAATATCAGTAAATGATTAGTCAATCCTTCTTCAACAAATGCGTGCACACTGGTATCACCTAAAATACCACTGCGTGTTAAAAATGAAGCATATATTACAAAGAAAAATGCGAGAATAATCATAACAAAACTGCTGCGTAATGCATGACCGGTTGCTTTTGTGATAACCAGATTATGTAATCCGGCAACAATAATCAACCAAGGTATCAGCGAAGCATTTTCAACAGGATCCCATGCCCAAAATCCACCAAAACTTAATGATTCATAAGCCCAGGCACCACCCATTAAAATACCGGTTCCCAATACCATTCCTGCAAATAATGCGTAAGGAATTGCCGGTTTTACCCAGCCGGTATAATCTTTATTCCATAAACCTGCCATTGCAAATGCAAAAGGAAAAGTAATAGATGCAAATCCGCAAAATAAAACAGGTGGGTGAATTACCATCCAGTAATTTTGAAGTAATGCATTTAATCCTCTTCCATCAGGAATAAAACGCATGTAATCATCAAATAAAAATACAGGGTCGCCTGTTAATTTATCTTTTAATAATAAAAATGGTGAGCTGCCAATATGAACGGTATCTGTAATATAAATACCAACAATAAATGTGAGTAAAAACACCTGCATCAAACTCACAATACTCATCACAGGGCTTTCCCATTTGCCACCTTTAATAATAATAACAATGCCGATTACCACATGCCAGAAACTCCACAACAGGAAACTTCCCTCCTGGCCTTCCCAGAAACACGACAATACGTATTTCATTTGTAAATCGGAACTGGAATGTGACCATACGTAGTAATATTCAAAATGATGATTAAATATCATGATGAATAAAGTAACCACAACACCTACAATAGCAGTAAGGTGTCCAATGAAAAATATTCTGGCAATTTTTAACTTATCGTTCGGGATTAATCTTTGCTGCGCCTGTGTAGATAAAAAATAATAAACTGCCGCAAAAATGGAACAAATAAATGCCGTGATGATAAAAAAATGTCCTATCTGACCGAATATCGGATTAATAGATTGAACTACATGCTGATGCGCTAATTCTTCCATCTATTAAACCCTTATTTTTGAATTTCGTTTTCCTGATATTTTGATGGACATTTTACCAGCATTTCGTCTGCATAAAATGTATTTTCTTTCATTGAACCGGTTAATACGATATCCTCACTTTTTTCGAAGTCGGTAGGCATATCGTCAAAACAAATTACAAACACTTCTTTTCCCTCTTTATCCAAAAGATAAAACGAAAACGAGTTCGGGTCCTTTATCGGGTCAAAATTGATTGGTTTGCCGGGAGCCAAATTTCCAATCAACTGAACCGTTTTGCCTTCATTTGTTTTTGCGTCGCTAAAGCTGGAATAAGAACTCACATTGCCGAGTTTTGAGGCGAAAACCCCAATACAAATGGCAATCAGAAACAACACGATAATATGCGATTTTTTCACTGCTTTGGTTTTTATAAAATGATAATGCAAAATTAGGTCAAAATGTTCGCTTTAAACCACAGTTACCAACGTTTATTTCTGCATTTCAGGCCTAGGGTTCATGTGTTTCACAATTTACCTTATCTTTGTAGCGTGAAATTGCATTTTTTAGATATGAACCTTGATTTTCTTGATCACCACTTCGCCTGATTTCATTCGGTTTCAGCAGTTTTTTTGTTGAAACAGACCTTCGTTATTTCCTTTTTCGTATTTTTTAATTCAAAATGCAGCATTGCTGACCTTTTTGAGCATTTTAACACAACATTTAACTTACTATTATGCATACTGTAACTTCATTATCTGAAAAAACACAATCTTATATCCAAAAAGAGGAAGCTTATGGCGCCCACAATTACCATCCGATTCCGGTTGTAATCGACCGCGCTGAAGGCGTTTATATGTGGGATGTTGACGGCAAACAATATTTCGACTTTTTGTCCGCTTACAGCGCCGTAAATCAAGGCCATTGTCACCCGCGCATCGTAAATGCACTTATTGAACAATCGCGGAAGCTAACCCTTACCAGCCGCGCATTTCACAACGATTTACTCGGTGAATACGAACGTTTTATGACCGAATTGTTCGGTTACGATAAATTATTGCCGATGAACTCAGGTGCCGAAGCCGTGGAAACAGCCCTGAAACTCTGTCGCCGCTGGGCTTACGACGTAAAAGGAATACCCGCAAATAAAGCCAAAATTTTGGTTTGTGAAGGTAATTTTCACGGCCGCACCACCGGTATCATATCTTTTAGCAATGATCCTGATTCCACTACCGGGTTTGGACCATACATGCCGGGTTATGAAATTGTTGCTTACAACGATATTCAGGCTTTGGGAAAAGCTTTAGAAGATAAAAACGTAGCCGGATTTCTGGTTGAACCAATTCAGGGTGAAGCGGGTGTTTACGTGCCTGCAGATGGCTATCTGGCTACAGCTTACGATATGTGTAAAGCTGCAAATGTGTTATTTATTGGAGATGAAATTCAAACCGGACTCGCACGCACAGGTAAAATGTTGGCCTGCGACCACGAAAATGTGCGTCCCGATATCCTGATTTTAGGAAAAGCACTCAGCGGTGGAACTTTACCCGTAAGTGCCGTTT
This sequence comes from Bacteroidota bacterium, assembly GCA_016706255.1. NCBI lineage: Bacteria > Pseudomonadati > Bacteroidota > Bacteroidota bacterium. The sequence continues at coordinate 313,228 of JADJJZ010000029.1, forward strand.
TAGCTGATGATGAAATTATGCTTACCATTCATCCGGGTGAACATGGCAGCACTTTTGGTGGAAACCCACTGGCATGCGCTGTTGCAATGGCATCAATGCAGGTTTTGGTGGAAGAAAAATTGGCGGAAAATGCTGAGAAAATGGGGAAATTATTACGCGATGCGTTAAAAACCATGAATCCGGATTATATCAAAATAGTACGCGGTAAAGGTTTGCTCAACGCTATCGTAGTTAATAACGACTATCACGGAAAAAATGCCTGGGATTTTTGTCTGGCTTTAAAAGAAAACGGATTACTGGCAAAACCTACTCACGGCGATAAAATTCGTTTTGCACCACCACTCGTAATTACAGAAGCCCAAATGTTGCAGTGTATTGACATCATTCGAAAAACGATTGATAATTTCTAAAATTAATCAAATAAAAAAATGCCATCCCATAATTTTGAGATGGCATTTTTTTTTATGCTTTAAAATTAATTTAGTGTGACTACTTCCTGCCCTTTTGCTGTATAAAAGGTGAGTGTTCCAACAATATGATTTTGTTTTATGGAACCGTTAAATTCGAATTTGGTGACAAACGCAGCATAATTTCCTGCGGGTTTATCTGGAAAAAATACCACTTTCACATTCCAACCGTTTTCAGCTGAAACCGATTCGTATTTTGAAAAAGTTTGTTTGATGTAAGTTTTACCTGTAGCAGGTTTTGAATTAAATTCAATATCGGCATCTTTAAATCCGATTTGTTTAATTTCATTGTTACCATTAATACCAACATTAAAGGTAAGAATCAGGAAAAAATTCTGAATGCACAAATTGTCATTATAACAATCTGTTGGCACCTCAATGTAAAAATCTTTGGTGGTGTATAATAAATTCGGGTTGTCTTTTTTGAACGTTGTGTCTGCCGAATTTTCAGATGCAAAACTTTGTGTGGCGATTCCGGAGCAGATAAACAGAAAGCTGGCTATTTTCCTTTTCATACTCATATTTTCGACATAAAACGAAAAATCATACCAAATTATTACAAATGGAAAATCGCAGGTGAAATTCTTATCAACAAGATATACCAATGTCCCGAAACTGCTGTATTACAGGCATTCCGGCAAATAGTGGGTTTTTAAAATAAATTCTCCTTCTTCAAAAAATATCGGATGGCAGGACCTGCTATCATAATAGTTACGAAGGTCATTACCACTAGCGCGACAAATATCTGATCCGTTATTAATCCGGCATTTAATGCAATTAATCCCAATACAATTTCCTGCGAACCGCGTGCATTCATTCCAAACCCAATTGCCAGCGATTCGGGTTTCGAAAATTTCCCCATCAATCCGCCTAAAAATCCGCCAATCAATTTACCGAGAATGGCAATTAATAATACAAATGCAATTACACCACCATCAAAGTTTTCGATAAAATCTACTCTGAATCCAATCGAAACAAAAAATAACGGCGCAAAAATATAGGTGACAATATCGTGCAACATTTCCCTGTTTTTTCCACTGAATTCTTCGGAATCACCGACGGCAATGCCGACTAAAAATGCGCCAAAAATGGCGTGTAATCCTAACCATTCAGTAAATATTGCACCGAGAATACAAAATATAATGGCAACCGATAATGTACCTCCCCCACTCGATAAATGTTTGTTGGAAAAAACAAATGAGTAATGAATTAATTTTCTGCCAACCGTAATTATAAATGCAGCAAAACCAATTACCATAAACATCACCTGCCATCCTGCAAAACTACTTTCGCTTTCCAGATTCGCTACACTAACTACTAATGAAAATAACATCCAGCCAATAAAATCATCAATCATTGCTGCTGTCATCATTAAATTCCCAAACTTACTTTTCAGTTGTTTGATATCAATTAATATTTTCGCTAAAACCGATAAAGCCGTTATCGACAAGGCAGTACCCATAAATAATGCAGATGCTGTTTTATCTGCAACACCATCAGGAAATAAAATGGGTGTAAAAAACCAGGTTGCTGCAAATCCGATAATAAATGGAAAAGCGATTCCCGATAAACTGATTGCCGCAGCTGCATTGGCTTTAGCCCGTATTGTTCTTAAATTAATTTCCTGCCCCGCAACAAATAAGAGTAGTAAAATTCCAATGCGTGCTAAACCATCAAAAGCAATACCCGCACTTTTCGGCTCAACAAAAAACGACTGATAAAATTCAGGTGCCAGGCGCTGCAGACACGATGGTCCTAATAAAATACCGGCCACCAGTTCACCCATAACCTGTGGCAATTTCAATTTCCTAAATAATTCACCTAATAATCTACCGACTAGCAGTAAGGTTGCTACCAATAATAAAAACGGCAAGACTTCATGACTCGGTAAACGGTTCATACTCAGATGGGTTTAATAATTAATAATCAGTGAAACACCCTGTTCCGGCTAAAGAAGATACAAGGCTAATTGTATCGGCGGGTATTTTACTATTATTCTATTGGTTAAATAGAATAAGGCCCCAAAGCTATACTTTAGGGCCTTATTATTATAATTTTTGAATGATTTTACGGTTTAATTATCCGTTACCTTTTTTGTAATCAGCCAGAAACTGCGCTAATCCAATGTCTGTCAACGGATGTTTAAACAAGCCAAGAATTGAACTTAGTGGAGTAGTTACCACATCGGCACCAACCTCAGCACAACGAACAATATGTAACGGATTGCGGATTGAAGCAGCTAATACTTCAGTTTCATATCCGTAAATGCGATAAATATGCACAATTTGTTCAATCAGTTGAATACCATCCCAGTTCATATCATCAATACGACCAATAAATGGTGAAAGGTAAGTAGCACCTGCTTTTGCAGCTAAAATTGCCTGACCTGCAGAAAATACTAGGGTGCAATTTGTGCGGATACCGTTATCAGTACACCATTTTATTGCTTTGATACCTTCTTTAATCATCGGTATTTTAACAACAATGTTTGGATGTAATGCCGAAAGTTCTTTAGCCTCGCGTACCATTCCGTCAAAATCAACGGAAATAACCTCTGCACTAATATCGCCATCCACAATGTTACAAATGTCGACATAGTGTTTTTTGATGTTATCGGCGCCGGTTATACCAACTTTGGCCATCAGTGAAGGATTGGTGGTAACACCATCAAGTATGCCGAGTGCTGCGGCTTCTTTAATCTCGTTGAGATCTGCTGTATCAATAAAAAATTTCATAGTAATTTAATCAGTTTCGCAAAAATAGCTTCATTTGTTGTAAAAATGCAGTGGGTTTTCAACAACCTAAAATCAGCCTGCTCAGACAAAAATTATATTTTCCTATAATTGAAACAGGCAAATGGGGCAGCAGGAAAATAAAAAAGGGCAAGTGATCTACATCGCACCGCTACAACCACCTACCCTTGCTCCGGTCAGGGCCTGGGGGATTCAGCGGGAGCTGGTCGTATAGGACTTGCCCGGGGCAAAAGTAGAAAAAAATGATGACATCATTAGCATCGCGGATAATTTGTAGTGCTTATTTTTGCAAAATTCAATTAACAATTAAAATGCATCTTATAAGATGTGTTCCGGAAAGCAGATAACATGAACATTGTTAATTTAAGTGTTTATCTTGCCCTTATTATTTTTTTATGGATATTAATTTTAATAAAAACGAAGATGCCATTAAGTTGCTCGTTTCAACAATGAAGCAACGCCTTGCAAAAGTGAGTGAAGGTGGCGGAAAAAAATCTATCGATAAACTGCATGAAAAAGGCAAATTACATGCACGCGAACGTATTAAATTATTGTTCGATGCAGATAAACCTTTTATAGAACTGGGTGCTTTTACCGGACATAATATGTATACCGAACATGGTGGTTGCCCTAGCGGTGGTGTTGTGGTAAAAATTGGTTATGTGGCAGGCCGTCAATGTATTGTTGTTGCCAACGATGCTACAGTTAAGGCCGGAGCATGGTTTCCAATTACCGGTAAAAAAAATCTGCGCGCTCAGGAAATATCCATAGAAAATAAATTACCGATTATTTACCTCGTTGATAGCGCCGGCGTGTATTTGCCGATGCAGGATGAAATTTTTCCGGATAAAGAAAATTTCGGTCGCATTTTCAGAAATAATGCGGTAATGAGTTCAATGGGTATCACACAAATTGCCGCTATCATGGGCAGTTGTGTTGCCGGTGGCGCTTATTTGCCCATCATGAGTGATGAAGCTTATATTGTAAAAAATACGGGAAGTATATTTCTGGCAGGACCTTATCTGGTAAAAGCTGCTATCGGTGAAGATATCGATGCAGAAACCCTCGGTGGAGCCATTACAACAACCGAAATTTCAGGCATTTGCGATTATGCTGCTGAAAATGATGAAGATTGTATCAATCATATTCGCAAAACAATCGATAAAATTGGCGCTAAACCGTTAGCTGGTTTCGACAGAGTAACACCTGCCACTCCTGCTTTGGATGAAAATGAAATTTACGGTATCATGCCCGAAGAAATTACCAAACAATATGATGTATTGGATATCATTAAACGTTTGGTTGATAAATCTGAATTTGATGAATATAAAGCGGCGTATGGTAAAACAATAGTTTGCGGAACCGGTCGAATCGACGGCTGGAGCGTTGGTATTGTTGCCAATCAGCGCAAAGTAGTAAAAAATAAAAAAGGCGAATTACAAATTGGTGGTGTAATTTATAATGATAGTGCCGATAAAGCAGCACGGTTTATTATGAATTGCAACCAGAAAAAAATACCACTCCTATTTTTACAGGATGTAACCGGATTTATGGTGGGCAGCAAAAGTGAACACGCCGGAATTATTAAAGACGGTGCCAAATTGGTTAACGCTGTTGCAAATTCTGTTGTTCCGAAATTTACAGTGATTATTGGCAACAGTTTTGGTGCAGGAAACTACGCCATGTGCGGTAAAGCTTATGATCCGCGTTTAATAGTTGCCTGGCCAAATGCAAAAATTGCCGTTATGGGTGGCGCTCAGGCCGGTAAAGTGTTGTTGCAAATTCAAGTGGCTTCACTTAAAGCTAAAGGCGAAGTAATTACTGCCGAAAAAGAGAAAGAACTACTCGATAATATTCTCAATCATTACAACGAAACCATGGACCCGTATTATGCTGCAGCACGCTTGTGGATTGATGCCATTATCGACCCGCTGGAAACCAGAAAATGGGTAAGCATGGGCATCGAAATGGCTAACAATAACGCTGATATTAAACCTTTTAATCCGGGTGTTTTACAAGTATAATTGAAATTTTTTACTACTTATTGTAACTTTTACAATAAGTAGTAAATTATCTTTTTTTTGGGGGCAGAAGGTTCCTCTTTACCAGGCATTAACTTTTTTTCTCCGTGGTAAAAAACAACTATCCGGTTCATTTTTGTCATTACGGATGATGAACACGCCAAACTTCTCCACCATATTGACGTTTCAGCAGTTTGTTTTGAGCAAACAAGTCGTTATTTTCACCCCATGAAAAAATGGTTCGGCCTGCTCCTCATCTGCTGTTGCTTAAATTCGTTCAGTCAAAATGTAATTATCCCTGCTCCAGTTTCTGTTCAGTCCGCTCCCGGTTATTTTGTTTTTGATCCGACTACCTATTTATTGGGCACAGACTTCAGGTCATATATGGATGGTTTTGTTATTAAAGACTATCTGATAAAATATTATAACCTGCCATTAAAAACAGCAACAAAAAAAATTGGTGACGGCAAAATAATTACATTAAAATATGATTCTACTATTGCAGTTGGGAATGGCGGCTACTTTATAAATATTACAAAGGAAAATATTACCATAACCGGAAAAAATGAAGGTGGTGTGTTATATGGTTTACTTACCATGATGCAAATGATTGAAAAATCAGGAAATAATACTTTTCAAATTCCATGTGGCACGGTAGAAGATTATCCGCGATTTGAATATCGTGGCATGCACCTCGATTGTGCACGTCATTTTTTTGATGTTGATTTTATTAAAAAATATATCGACTATCTCGCTCTGTATAAAATGAATTCTTTTCACTGGCATTTGACAGATGATCAGGGTTGGCGGATAGAAATAAAACAATATCCAAAACTCACCGAAATTGGTGCATGGCGCAGTGGCAGTATGGTTGGGCATTACCGCGATCAACAATATGATACTATTCGTTACGGCGGATTTTATACGCAAAAACAAATTAAGGAAATTGTAAAATATGCAAACGAACGTCATATAACAGTTATTCCTGAAATTGAAATGCCGGGACATTGCCTTGCTGCATTAGCTGCGTATCCGGAATTAGGTTGTGTTGCTGATACTACTTATACTGTGGCAAAAGGCTGGGGTGTTTTTGATGAAGCATTTTGTCCTAAAGAAGAAACATTTGTTTTTCTGCAAAATGTGCTTGATGAGGTAATGGCATTATTTCCTTCACAATATATTCATATTGGCGGCGATGAAGTAGAAAAAATTCGATGGAAAAATTGTAGTCATTGTCAGCAATTAATTAAAGACAATAATTTAGTAGATGAACACGGTTTACAAAATTATTTCATACATCGCATTGATAATTATGTTACCAGTAAAGGGCGAAAAATTATTGGTTGGGATGAAATTCTGGAAGGCGGCATTACACCAAATGCTACAATTATGAGTTGGCGTGGTGAAGATGGTGCAATTGCAGCAGCACAACAAAATCATTATGCAATAATGACACCCGGAAGTTATTGTTACTTTGATTATTACCAGGGTGCTCCCCTGCTTGAACCACTTGCTATTGGCGGATTTGTTACCCTCGAAAAAGTATATCAGTTTAATCCCATTCCTGCAGCATTAACTGCTGATCAGGGGAAATATATTTTGGGTGCACAGGGAAATCTTTGGACAGAATATATCAACTATCCCGAAAATGTGGAATACATGTTGTTACCCCGTTTGCTTGCATTAAGTGAAGTGGTTTGGTCGCCGTTAGAAAAAAGAAATTTTGATGATTTTAGTCGCAGACTGGTATTTCATTTCGGATTATTAGATAAAACAGGAACGAATTATGCTAAATCTGTTTATCAGGTAAATTATCGTATTACCCAAACCGAACCCGGAGCAGATTTATTGTTAGAATTAATCGGGAATAAACAATTTGGTGATATTCATGTCACAACAATTAGTGGTATAAATGGTGCTAAAAATGCATTTGTTTATACACAACCTTTTAAATTGGAAACGAATATTGCTTTTGTTAGTGCAAATATGGTTGCCGGTGTAAAAAATCCGCCTGTAACCAATATTAAAATTCAACAAAATACTGCAACCGGTAAAAAAATTATTATCAAAAACGAACCTTCAAAAAAATACAGTGGCGATGGACCGGTTACGCTGGTTAATGGAATTGAAGCAACCGTAACACCAAACTGGAGTGGCAACGAATGGTTGGGCTTCAGCGGTACCGACCTTGAAGTAATTATTGATCTTGGCGCTATTGATACAATTAATAGTGTTACAGTTGGTTTTTTATATGATAAAATGAGTTGGATATATCCACCACAGTCGATGGAAATATATGTAAGCGATAACCAGCGCAATTTTCAAAAAGCAGGACAGACAAAAATCAACTCCACACAAAAAAGAGTTGCTGTAAAAATTAATTCATCAATAACTACCGGCCGTTATATAAAAATAATTGCACCAAATTATGGCCTTATACCATCAGGTAATCCGGGCTCAGGTTCTAAAGCATGGTTATTTACAGATGAAATAAGTATTCAATAAATTACCGTTATTTTTAAATACAAAATATGAGTAACAGACGAAATTTTATAAAAAATATCACACTGGGAGCAGGCGTTTTTGCTACCGCAGATATTTATGCAAAAAATCCGATAACACCCAACCCAATGCATAAACCAATTGTATTATCTACCTGGGATTTTGGTATTGAAGCAAACAAAGATGCATGGGCTGTATTAAATAAAAATGGACGTGCACTCGATGCAGTGGAAGCAGGTGTAAAAGTTGCAGAAAACGATTTATTTTCTACTTCCGTTGGTTTAGCCGGTCAGCCCGACCGGGAAGGACATACTACATTAGATGCCTGCATTATGGATGAAAATTATAATTGTGGCTCAGTAGCATTTCTTGAAAAAATAAAAAACCCCATTTCAGTTGCACGTGCTGTCATGGAAAAAACACCTCATGTGATGCTGGTTGGAGCAGGTGCACAACAATTTGCGTTGAGCCAGGGGTTTACTTTAGATGATTATACCAATCCGGAATCCGTAAAAGCTTATCAGGAATGGTTAAAAAAATCGGAATATAAACCGGTAATTAATATCGAAAATCACGACACCATCGGTATGATTGCCATGGATGCAAATGGAAATTTATCAGGTGCCTGCACTACAAGTGGACTAGCATTTAAAATGCGTGGGCGTGTTGGTGATTCACCTATAATTGGTGCAGGATTGTATGTAGACAATGAAATTGGTGCAGCAACGGCAACAGGAACCGGAGAAGAAGTTATCAGAATTTCCGGAACCCATTTAGTAGTGGAATTAATGCGACAAAATTATTCACCTTACGAAGCTTGTAAAGAAGCTGTTATGCGCATGGTGAAAATCAGAAAAGAAAAAACAAAAACTTTTCAGGTTGGATTTATTGCACTCAATAAAAATGGCGAATTTGGCGCATATTGTTTACAACCCGGATTTAATTATGCTGTTTATTCCAATAATATTCCGAATCAGTTATTTAAATCAGATGCATATTATTAATTAATTCACTCACTTTTTCATGGCATCCATTTTATTAGAAATTTGTACGTTTAATTCCACTGATGTTGTAACTGCGGTTAATGCAGGTGCCGACAGGATTGAGTTATGCGCCAGTTACGTGGAAGGTGGCATTACACCATCACATGCTTCCATAACCGAAGCATTTAAAATAATTAGCCCGGAAAATATTGTTGTAATGATTCGACCGCGTGGTGGTGATTTTATTTATGATGAACATGAATTTGAAGTAATGAAAGCGGATATTTTACACTGCAAACAAATTGGTGTAAAACATATCATTTTCGGAATTATGCAAACAGATGGCAATTTGGATGCTGAACGTAATAAGGAATTAGTTGATTTGGCTGCACCCATGACCTGCACTTTACAACGTGCATTCGATATGACCAATGACCCGATGTTAGCTTTGGAAACAGCAATCCAATGTGGATTTAAACGAATACTTACATCCGGCCAACAGGCATCTGCATTAGCGGGTAAACAATTGATAAAAGATTTAATTCAAGTAGCTGCAAATCGAATAACAATTTTACCCGGAGCCGGCATAAATGCAACAAATGCTGAAGCCTTAATCCGATTTACAGGCTGCACCGAAATTCACACTTCCGCAAAAAAACAAGCACCATTAAAACAACAATACCGCGAGGGCATTTACGATTTTAGTCACTTAACCTGCGTAAATCCAATTGAGGTTGCTGCATTAAAAAAAATAACACAGCAATTCCCTGCATGAAAATAAAACTTTGCACACTTCTTGCAATAACCTTGGCCGTTACACTTGTTAACGCGCAAAATATGATAGCTTTAAATTCCCATTGGCAATTTCGTAAAGTTGGTGATACTACTTCCTGGATGCCTGCAACTGTTCCCGGTTGTGTGCACACCGACTTAATCGCAAATAATATTATACCTGATCCTTTTTATGGCACCAACGAAGCAGCAGTGCAATGGGTTGAACGTGAGGATTGGGAATATCAAACTTTTTTCGAGATTAAAAATAAAATGCTGAAACAGGATTTTATTCGTTTGAATTTCGAAGGTTTGGATACTTATGCAGATGTTTATTTAAATGACACGCTCATTTTACAATCCGAAAACATGTTTGTTGCGCAATCGGTCGACATAAAACCGTTTCTGCAAAAAGGTGTAAATAAATTATATATCCGATTTTATTCAGCTGTTAATAAAGCCAAAAGTTTACAACAAGCATATCCGGTTGCCTTACCCGGTGAGGAACGTGTATTTGCCAGAAAAGGACAATATCAGTTTGGCTGGGACTGGGGACCACGTTTAGTTACCTGCGGAATTTGGAAACCAATTACCATTGAGGCAACAGATAATATTCAGGTAAAAACAGCGGATATCAATTTTATTGATGAAGGCAAAGATTCTATTAGAATTGATGTTGATTTATTATTTAACGCCTTTGCAAAAACAGATTATAAAATTGAGTTAAGAGAAACAACTACAAATACTGTTTTATATGCAATGGCCTACTACGCCCATTTTCCGGCCGGTAATCAGTTTACTTGTTATTTTCCTGTTAAAGAACGCTGGTATCCGAATGGTTATGGTGAGCAGAAATTATATCAGTATGAATTAAACATCATTCACAAAAACAAAAAAATCTTTCAAAAAAATATCACTACCGGTTTTTCCAATATCAAATTAAATCGCGAAAAAGATAATGCCGGTGAAAGTTTTTATTTCACTGTAAATGGTTTAAAAGTATTTGCGAAAGGTGCAAATTTAATTCCGCTCAACAGCTTCTCTCCTGCTGCAACACATGAACATTACCGCAAATTAATTACCGAAGCAAAAAACATGAATATGAATATGATTCGTATTTGGGGCGGTGGTATTTATGAATTGGATTATTTATACAATTTATGTGACTCAATGGGAATAATGGTTTGGCAGGATTTTATGTTTGCCTGCGCCATGTATCCCAATCAGCCCGCATGGGAATTAGAATTTACACAACAGGTAAATCGATTAAAACATCATCCAAGTATTGCTTTATGGTGCGGCAATAATGAAAATGATGAAGGATGGAAAAATTGGGGCTGGCAAAAACAATTTAATTATTCACAGGAAGATTCCGCATATATTGAACAGACCAATCAGAAATTGTTTAATCAGATTATTCCGGGTATTTTAAGAACAGCTGCACATACCAATGTAAATTATCATGCATCCTCTCCATTACATGGCTGGGGTCGCAAAGAGAGTATGTTTGAAGGCGATAGTCATTACTGGGGTATTTGGTGGGGCAAACAACCGTTTTCTGTTTATAATGAAAAAATTCCGCGTTTCATGAGTGAATATGGTTTTCAGGGCATGCCGGTATTTAACTCCTTTAAACAATTTATTCCCGAATCGGAGTTGTATTTAGGTTCGCCTTCTGTTAAAATGCACCAAAAACATCCGGTGGGTTATGAAACCATTCTCGAATACATGGCTAGAAGTTATCGTGTTCCTGAAAAATTTGAGGACTTTATTTACGTTTCACAATTATTACAGGCAGATGGCATGCGCACTGCAATTGAAGCCCATCGGCGCAATCGGCCTTATTGTATGGGCACTTTGTTCTGGCAATTAAATGATTGTTGGCCTGTAACGAGCTGGAGCACAATTGATTATTATTTCAACCGCAAGGCATCTTTTTACACTGTAAAACAAACCTATGCGGATATTTTGATTAGTGTTTTAGAAGAAAATGGCAGTTTGCAGACCTGGTTTATAAACGACAAGCCATATTCAATAAATGCGACATTGAGTTATACCTTAATGACCACCACAGGGAAAATTATCACAACAAAACAGTTGCCGGTAACCTTAGATGCTGCATCTGCTGCTCCTTTCACTGCCATTAATACCAAATACTTTTTAGAAGGATACGCTCCTGAAAATTGTGTGTTATATATGGTTCTAACCGCCAACGATTCCATTTTAGCTGAAAACTTTCACTTGTTTGCTCCTGAAAAAAGCGTATCCCTGCAGGAACCGCAATTTTCGATAAGCTTCAATACTGAAAAAAACACCATCACCATATCAGCAGATACCTACGTTCGGGGTGTATATCTATATACAGAAGGTGCTGAGCTGGAATTATCGGATAATTTTTTCGACCTATTGCCTTCTGCCCCAAAAGAAATATCTTTGCAGGGCATTTTACCGGAAAATCCGGAATCAATAATCAAAATTAAAAGTTTAAATACCCTATACCATTAAATTATGAAACGTTACGCGATATCTGATATTCACGGTTGTTTAACCACCTTTACCACCCTGCTCGATACCTTAAAACTGACAAAAGAGGATGAGTTATACCTCCTCGGCGATTTGATTGACCGCGGGCCTAACAGCAAAGGTGTAATGGACCATGTTATGCAGATGATGGAAGACGGATATAAAGTAACCGTTTTAATGGGTAACCATGAACACATGTTTTTACAGGCAATCGACGAAACAATTCCTTATTGCTGGGATTGGCGCCGTTACCAGAACTGGATAAAAAACGGTGGTGTTACTACCATGTTTAATTTCGGATATAACCGCATCGACGATTTAAAAAATCTGGATAAAAAATACGATACGTTTATTCGCAATTTGAAACCATACGTTGAGCTTGATAATTGTATTCTCGTACATGCAGGTTTAAATTTTAAAGAAGAAGATGTGTTTAAAGATACCAACAGCATGTATTGGATTCGCAATTGGTATAATGATATTGATCCTGCAAAAATTCACAATAAAATTATTGTGCATGGCCATTCAGCAAGAAATTTTGAAACACTACAACAAGATATTAACGAGAAAAAACATCTGGCAATAAATATTGACTGCGGTTGTGTTTATCATGTAAAAACCGGACAAGGTTATTTATGTGCATTAGACCTCGATACCATGCAACCCATATTGCAGAAAAATGTAGATAAAATTGAAAAGCTGGAAAGTAATTCGGCTATTTAATCCGCTCTAATTTAATTTCTATTGCATCACGCACGCTGATTGGAACCATTTCGTATTCCACATTGGTGAGCTCTAAACCAAAATCTTCATGTGTTGGTAAGCTGAGTGATTTAATTAAGCGATAACCTTTTACTACAATCTGTTCCCAAGGCGTTAATTTATTATCACTGGCAACACGTGAGTTCAATAAAATAAATTTGAAATCAGCATACATACCGTGTTTACGTAAACTCGGATAATTACTCACAATGTCCACCTCTCCTGTTTTTACCATCTCTTCAACAATTTGGCGGAACATCACATTCACTTTATGTTCAACCTTAAATCCAAAACGCAAGCGGACAAAAAACATTTTTTTCGGGATAATTGTATCGACGGAATAACTTGCCAGATAAGGGTCGTTGGCAATGTCTACGTGCACAAACCAATACACATCTGCACGTTTTGGGCGTTTTCTGAAAATCGAATAAATGATATTGGAATCAATATGGTTTTTATCATTTACCATCGACATGTATACTAAATGTGTAGATTCTTTTGGTAAAGTTTCATCTGCCATTAAATCCTGAATAGCCGGAAGGTATTTATCAATTTCAACAAACTCAGTATGTTTTGCACGTAATTTTCTTGCTTCATAAAATATCCATAAACAGAAGAAAATGGCAACAGCTAAAGAAACAGTAAACCAACCGCCATGTGTAAATTTATTCAGATTGGAAATCAGGAATGAACCTTCTATAGATAAAATTACAACGGCGAAAATGCCAATTAATATGATATTTCTTTTCTGCAAACGCATTAAACTCGCAAGTAAAATGGTTGTCATAATCATATCAAATGTTATTGCCAAACCGTACGCAGCTTCCATGTGTTTTGCTTCACGAAATAATAAAACAACAGCAATACAACCTACAAATAAAAACCAGTTAATAGCAGGAATATAAATTTGTCCACGAACGGTAGAAGGGTAAATTACTTTAAAATTGGTCCATAATTTTAACTTCATGGCTTCATTCACCAATGTGAAACAACCGGTAATAATTGCCTGACTTGCAATTAATGTTGCCAGCGTAGCGATGATGATACCAACAGGTAAAAACCATTCAGGCATAATCATATAAAACGGACTGTGTTCATCCAGTGTATGGCCGGCTTCTGATAATAAATAGGCAGACTGACCTGAATAATTGAGTAATAAAGAAATTAAAACAAATGTCCAGCTAAAACGAATATTGTGTTTACCGCAATGGCCTAAATCGCTATACATGGCTTCTGCTCCGGTGGAACATAAAAACACACCACCTAACAACCAGAAACCACCTTTATATTCCGTTAATAAATGAATGGCCCAATATGGATTTAATGCATTTAATACATCAGGATTTTGAACAACTTGAATTGCACCAAGTAAACCAATCATCCCAAACCAAATTCCCATAATTGGTCCGAATGCACGACCAACCACATTTGTTCCGAATTGCTGAATCACAAACAAAACGGTCATTGCAATAATTACATAAGGAACAACACTGTCAATATTCGGATTTAATAATTTCAAACCTTCAATTGCCGAAGAAATAGAAATTGGCGGTGTAATAAAACCATCTGCAATAAGGGCTGCGCAACCAACCAAAGCCGGAATAATAGCCCACTTCACCTTAAAACGCCTATGAATGGCATATAATGCAAAAATCCCACCCTCACCGCGGTTATCATTATTTAAAGCAAGATATACATATTTAAAGGTGGTGATAATAAATAAGGTCCAGAAAACGCAACTTAATCCGCCCAACACTAATTCTCGACTAATTACATTGTCGCCCACTACAGCGCTTAAAACATAGATCGGAGATGTACCAATATCACCAAAAATAATTCCGAGTGTTACCAGTACACCCGCAGCGGATAATTTATGAATATTTTTTCCTGCGCTTGACATAAAATCGGGCAAATATACCCTGCTCAACAAAACTATTGAAGGAAATCACAAAATGTTTTACACTATTTTATGCACTTAATCGGTGAGTTGTTTTTGGTTGTATTCCTTTTCGAATGTGGCGTAGTCTTTTGTCTTGTAATGCCCCTCTCCGTAATAAGTAAGGAATACTTTCATCTTGGCAGCATTTTTAAATCCTGCTTCAACAGCAATTTTTTCACCCATTGCTGATATTATTGTAATGGTTGGATATCCGATTCTTCCTCCGGGGCGAGACGCCATGGTAAGCGCAAACTCATTGGTGCCACGACTTCCGGAAGCTTTAAATTTGTAATTTAATCCTGCAAAAGCTACAGAATCCTGTTGTTCAGCATCAAATTTTACCGGGTAAAAATATTTGTTCATTAGCGCTGCTACTTCAGGGTCTTTGTAGGTTTCACTATCTAAACGTTTACACCATCCGCACCAGTCTGTATAAAAATCGACAATTATTAATTTGTCCTCTTTAACCTTATTCTTTTTGATATTTTTTTCTACGATTTTATTTACATCAGCCAGGTTCATCCAGGTAATTGTATCAGACGTTGCTGTTTCCTGTTTGTGATTAATGGTGGCTGTTGCATCGGAATTTCCGAAAAACAGCGATGCTGCAAGCAGTAAGGTGGAAATCATGGTGATTATTGAGAAATTTGAGAGGTAAATCCTTTATAATAGGTTTCCCAATCAGTGGTTTTATAGGCATCAGTCCCAAAAAATGAAAGAATGGGCTCCAACTGACCAGGCACTAAATAACCGGAAATTGGTTGAATCATATTTAAACTGCTATCTAAAAACACCATTGTAGGATATCCTAAACCTTGCTGTGTTGAAGCAATATAAACAGCAAAATCGTGAGTACTTTTTCTTGGTGTTGGCGTGTAATTGCGGTTCATGAAGGTCTGACCTTTAAAAACCACAGTGTCACCACATTCAGCATTAAATTTTGTTGGGATATAATATTCCGAAAGCAATTTTTGAATTACGGGATTGGAGAAAGTATTCGCCTCAAGCATCTTGCATGGCCCGCACCAAGTAGTGTAAACATCGATGAACATTTTTTTGCCGGTTTTTTCCTGCAATGCCAAAGCTTCTTTCATTTGATACCATTTAAATGCTTCCGCGGTGGTGTCACCTTCTGTAACTAATTCATTATCAGCAACTTGTGATTTTAATTCCTGTTCGTTATTGTTAAATGCCGGATTTACGGCAACAATTGTTCCTGCCAATAAGGCCACTAAAATCAGGATGAACACATACTTCTTCTGCATAGGTAAATTTCTTTCTTGAACGATTACTAAACAAAAATAATTCCAAACTGGTTAACTTGCAATCTATTAATAACTATTAACATGTTGAAACGTAAAATCGTTGTTGCGGTAACGGGTGCAAGTGGAGCAATTTATGCAAAAGTTTTGTTGGATGCTTTGGCAGATTTAAACCCTGCTCCCGAAGCAATTGGTGTGGTAATGAGCGATAATGCAAAAGACGTGTGGAAATTTGAGCTCGACAACGATGATTTCACAAAATATCCATTCAAATTTTACGGGAAAAATGATTTTATGGCGCCATTTGCTTCAGGTTCAGCCATGTTTGACACAATGGTGATTTGCCCTTGCTCAATGGGCACTTTAGGCCGCATTGCAACCGGAATTTCCAACGATTTAATTACACGAGCTGCTGATGTTATGCTCAAAGAACGCAGAAAACTTATCCTCGTTGCCAGAGAAACACCTTATAACCTGATTCACATCAAAAATATGGAGACAATTACCCTCGCCGGAGGAATAATTTGTCCCGCAACCCCATCATTTTACAGCAAACCTAAAAGTTTCGAACAACTTGCAGGAACTGTGATTCATCGCGTGATGGATTTAGCCGTATTGCCCATGAATGGCTATCGATGGAACGATAATTAACATCTGGTTTTAAAACTGCAAATCCACACTGCTTATCTTCGTGTAGTGTTTGGGCAATTACTCGCAACTTATAAAGATGCCTACAGAGGTATAACTAAATCGGTCTGGATTTTAGCTGCAATTCAGTTAATCAACAGAACCGGAAGTATGGTTTTGCCATTTATGACGGTTTACATGACCAGTTCACTGGGTTATTCAAAAACGCAAGCAGGCTTAATCATGAGTATTTTCGGTATCGGCAGTTTGGCCGGTTCATATTTGGGTGGCAGGTGGAGCGATAAATTTGGTCCGTTTAAGGTGCAGATTTTAAGTTTATTGGTTGGTGGCTGCAGTTATCTGATTATTCCGTTGTTTCACACATTTTATCCATTGGCGATATCGGTGTTTTTTTGCGGATTGATAAATGATAGTATGCGCCCAGCAGCCTCTTCAATGACTTCACATTTTGCGACACCTGAAACAACAACACGTTCATTTTCTTTAATGCGGATGGCAATTAATCTTGGTGTGGCAATTGGGCCTGCTGTAGCGGGTTTGTTAGCCGGAATAAGTTATGTGTGGCTTTTTGTTGGAGATGGAATTACCTGTATTGCGGCAGGTATCGTTTTTTATTTTTATTTCAGAAATAAACAACCACAAATTCATAAAGAGAAAAAAGATGCAACGATAAAAGTAAGTTCGCCATATCGCGATAATACATTTATGTTGTTTATGTTATTCTGCTTTTTTTATGCGATTGCATTTTTTCAAATTTTTTCAGGCATTCCACTATATTATAAAGATGTGTATTTGAAGCCGGAAGCTGCAATTGGATTACTCATTGGCTTTAACGGATTAATTGTATTTATTTTTGAGATGATCACCGTATCGCAACTGGAAAAACGTTTTAAACCAAATCATCTAATTGTAATAGGTTGCTTAATGTTAGGTGCTTCTTTTTTGCTATTTAATTTATTTCACGGAACAATAATATTATTGATATCCATGACATTATTAAGCTTCTCAGAAATATTTGCCATGCCGTTTATGATTTCACGCGTAGTTCAAACTGCCACACCACAAACGCGTGGCAGTTATTTAGCTGTTTACACCATTGCCTGGGCACTTGCATTTATTGTTTCACCTTATAGCAGCACACAAATAATCGAACAATTAAATTATGCTGCCCTGTGGTGGATTATGGGCGCATTTTGTATTGCAATCGCTTACGGTTTTTATGTGCTTGGAAAAAATAAAAAAGTGGAAGCTACAGCTTAATTTCCGGCAGCCTGTTTCGTTTTATACATACTATACCAAATCGCAATTGTTAATGCCAATGCAATTACTCCAAGTGACACTGCAACCGGAATTTTATATACATCAACTAAACACATTTTTAATCCGACAAACATTAATATTCCGGCCAAACCGTAAATTAAATATTTAAAACGATACATAATGCCGGCCAGTGCAAAATATAAACTGCGCAAACCTAAAATGGCAAATACGTTTGAAGTATACACAATAAACGGATCCGGCGTAATGGCTAAAATTGCCGGAATACTATCTACTGCAAAAATTAAATCGGTAAATTCAATAAACAACAATACAATAAATAACAAGGTAGCATATCGTTTTCCATCTTTTACAATAAAAAATTTACTGCCTGCATAATCATTGTGAACAGGATATATTTTGCGGAATAATTTAATGATGACACTTTTTTCCGGGTCCATTTTTTTATCCTTATTGCGAATCATGTTAATACCCGTAATAATTAAGAACACACCGAATACATAAATTATCCAATGGAATTTTTCTATCAATGCAACACCGGCGAAAATAAAAATTGCGCGCATTACCAAGGCTCCGATAATACCCCAGAATAATACTTTATGCTGATATAAATCAGGCACCCTGAAAAAGGAAAAAATGAGCAAGAAAACAAAAATATTATCAATGCTCAGCGATTTTTCAATCAGGTAACCGGTTAAAAATTCCAGTCCCTTTTGTTTTTCTATCGCAGGTGTAGCATAATCACCAATAATTCCGAAGTAAATAGCGGCATTAAACAACAGCGCCAAACCAATCCAGACACCGCTCCAGGTGAGCGCTTCCTTCATGCCTACCACATGATTTTTGCGGTGAAAAACGCCCAAATCGAGGGCTAACATAATAATTACAAATACATTAAATCCAATCCAGAGTAGTAAGTTGTTGTCCATTTTAACGTTTGCGAGTAAAACAGAAATACTAGTCTATTGTTCAGGTAGAATACTGTAAAAAAATGTTAAAAGCTGTGTTAAATCACCAAATCCAATAACTTAGGGCTGTATCTTTATCAGGAATTTATGAAAAACTGGGGGTTTGGGATACTGTTAATCGCTGTTTTGTTTTCTGCCTGCGCAGAATCTGAGGACGATTTTTATATCCAGGCGCCAAAAAATAAATACATTTTATGTCGCGGCACAGCACTTTACTTAAACGACGGGAAAAAATGGGCTGCAAATAAAGAAACTACCGAAGGTATCGACAGAATGTTATCGCAATTTACCATTCTTGAAAAGCCGACTGATACATTGGCTTACCATGCATTTGCCGATTCATTGATGGCTGATTTTTTATATATCATCAACTATTGTGTCGACATGGGTCCTGCGCATGAAATGATACACAGTTATTTATTTCCAATTCAGGAAATGATTGTCCCCATGCAAATTGGCGGACTTGAAACTTGCACTGCGCAATATGTTAAACTACAGGAATATCTGGACCGTTATCATCAGTATTTTGAATAACGGGAATTGGATGCACAACTAATTCCTGATGTTTTAATGTTCTTCTTGCCAAAATCAAACTTGCAATCATAAAAATTGCGCCCAATAAAAATGCAGCTCCCGCAAAATGAACCGGTGTTTTATCATCGGTAAAATATGCATAAGTATTAGTCATTAATGGCGGACCGATTATGGATGTAAGGCTCATAATCCCGGTCATTGCTCCCTGTAATTCACCTTGCTCATTACTTGGCACCTGTGAAGAAATTATGCCCTGTAACGCAGGCATGCCTATCCCTCCCAAACAATAAGGGATTAAAAATACATACATCATCCAACCCTGACTAGCGACACCAAATAAAATCATTCCAACAGCATATAAAGCAAGTCCATAGTAAAGTGATTTTTTCTGGCCGAACTTAGGTATGGTATACCGAATTAATCCGCCCTGCACAGCACCTACCAGCAAACCGACAACTGCCAATGAAATGCCAACTTCTTTTTCGCCCCACATAAATGTGCCCATGGTAAAATAACTCCACGTGCTTTGCACAGCATGCGAGCCGATATAAATACAAACTAATGAAGCAATTAATCCATAAGTCAGGGGATATTTTTTTAATGCCAATAATGAGCCAACAGGATTTGCACGTTTCCATTCAAAGGCACGACGTTTTTCTTTTGGTAATGATTCCGGCAACACAAAAAATCCGTATAACCAGTTTAAAAATGTAATTCCCGCAGCAGCAAAAAACGGAACGCGTGAACCAAGTTCACCTAGTAATCCGCCTAATGCGGGACCAATTATAAAACCCATTCCAAATGCAGCACCAATAAGTCCGAAATTTTGCGCACGTTTTTCCGGTGGCGATACATCGGCAATATAAGCACCGGCAGTTGAAAAGCTGGCACCGGTAATTCCGGCAAGTAAACGTCCCACAAATAACCATCCTAATGTTGGAGCAAGTGCCATAATTAAATAATCGCATCCAAATCCGAACAAGGCAATTAATAAAATTGGTCTGCGTCCATAACGGTCGCTTAAATTTCCCAGAATCGGAGAAAAAATAAATTGCATAATCGAAAATGCAAACAACAACCAGCCACCAATACGCGCAGCATCACTCATATTACCACCATGTAATTCAGTAATTAAACTTGGTAAAACCGGAATAATAATTCCAAACCCAATTACATCTATCAACAAAGTGATAAATATAAAAGTCATCGATGCCTGTGATTTTTTAATTGCCATTTTTTGAGTAATATCTGTCAGCCCCACCAACTTAAAGGCAAAGCAAAAATTTAAAACGTGTAAAAATAATCGAACCCAACCTTTTTCACCCTATGTTGCAAGGTTAAATTTTAATTAGCAAATTAGTCGATTAGCAAATTAGCAAATGTTGCTTCATAGCCCGATTGACCTACTCACTCAAATTCGGCTGTTAATTCCTAATTAGCATTGCGATTAGCAAATTAGCTAATGTTCCGATGAACCTCGGCTGTTTAATTGGTACATTGGTACATCCGCACATTGGTACATTAATTTAGGGCGTCACAATTTTTCACACCAACAAAATCCCAACCGGCTTTACGTTGCAACGCCCGCCTATTGAAATTACTCCAATTTTGTTCAATAAATGTTTCAATATTTCAAAATCAAATAAATTCAAATGCCGTGGCGGGGGTTTTCACTGCAATCCGGTGCAACTGGACATTTAGTGCAACCTATCAACAAAACCAATCTGTCGCTCCTACAGAGCTGGGTGGGTAATTAGCAAATTAGTCGATTAGCAAATTAGCAAATGTTGCTTCATAGCCCGATTGAACTACTCACTCAAAATCGGCTGTTAATGGGCACATTCCGCACATTGGCACATCATTCGGCTGTTTAATTATCACATTATTCGTTACAGCACAATGGGCAGACACACGGGTCAGCCCCTACGTAAGCTCCGAAGGAAAAACTAGCTCAAAACCGGCTGTTCATTGGTACATTGGTACATCCGCACATTGGTACATCATTCGGCTGTTAATCAGCACATTAGCACATTAACACATTAGCTAGTCTTCCAAAGCCCCTTCCCACTTACTAACCGCAGCTGTTGCTATAGCATTACCAATTACATTGGTTGCACTTCTGCCCATGTCGAGGAAGGTATCGATTCCGAGTAATAAAACTAAACCTGCTTGAGGAATATTAAACATACTTATTGTTCCGGCAATTACTACCAGGCTTGCACGGGGAACTGCTGCAATTCCTTTTGAGGTAATCATTAATGTTAGCAGCATGGTAATTTCTTGGGTAATGGTTAAGTCGATACCATAACATTGTGCAATAAAAATACTTGCGAATGTCATATACATCATACTGCCATCTAAATTAAACGAATAACCCAATGGCAAAACAAAACTTACAATTTTATTATTACATCCAAAACGTTCGAGTTCAGTAATTAATTTCGGGAATGCAGCTTCACTGCTCGCCGTACTAAATGCAAGTAAAAAAGGTTCTTAATTCTACGCAATAAAATAAAAACACGTTGCCGTAAAACTGCAAATCCCGCGCTGATTAATATGACCCATAAAATTAATAATCCAATATAAAATTCTCCCATAAATACCGCGTATGTCGACAATACCGATAAGCCTTTAGTAGTAATGACAGCGCACATTGCAGCAAATACTGCATAAGGAGCAAATCCCATTACATAAATCGTAATTTTTATCATTACATGCGATAAGGTATCGAGTGCTTTAACTAAAGGCATTGCTTTTTCACCAATCGCAGCACAGGCTACACCAAAAAATATACTGAATACCACAATTTGTAATATTTCATTTTCAGCCATTGCTTTAAAAATACTGGTCGGAAAAACGTGCGTAATAAATGATACCAAAGTAATTGCCGTTCCTTCAACACCCGACTTCGCATTTTCTGCCGGAAGCGTTAAGTGCATATGTTCGCCCGGTTGAAATGCATTCACCAATAACATCCCCAAAACAAGTGAAACTAAACTTGCAGTAATAAACCACAACATCGTTTTACCACCTACTCTGCCTAATGTTTTTGTATCACCCATTTTTGCAATACCTACAATTAATGTAGATAAAACCAGCGGTGCAATAATCATTTTTATTAATGATAAAAATACGGTGGTGAGGATAGAAATATTTGTTGCAATTTTTTTGATGAGATTTTTTTCGACAACACCTTTTTTACTGCCACTAATTTCACAATTCAAATCGTTTTTTTCGGAAGTATTTATTACAGATGGAATAAATGTCATCGCTTTACCTTTAACAGCAATCGGAATATTTTTTCCTAAACTGTCGGCCATTATTTTTTTCTCTTTTTCATCTTTAGCTATAAAAATATTTTGGGTATATGTTTTATCGCCATAGTTTAAAGTAATAACATCCATTCCAAGAGAATCGGCAAGTGGCGTATACAACAATTCTTTTCCGGTGGATTTTTTGTTGAGTATGCCACCCACAATTATCCCCAGCACCATTGCTACAATTATGAATACGGTTAACTTGTTCGATTTCTTCATGCCTGTAAAATTTGCCCTAAGATATAAGATTCCCAACACTTAGTCAATAAGCTAATTTTTGAAAAATGATTGTGAAAAAACTTTAAAATACTTTGAAGTGTGCTAAGTGCACCTATACCTTTGCTTTCATTATGAAAAAGCTCAACATTTTTCAAATCGGAACCATCGTAACGGGTCTGATTGTGATTGTTGCAATTGGATTTGTTTACCAATCTACACTCAAAGTAAAAAAAGAACCTGTTTTACCTTATTACGGACCGGAACAGGGCGATGGACAGCCACATTTTGTATCCTCTTTTAATTTGTTGAATCAGGATAGTGTAATGTTGGACCAAACACCATACAAAGGCAAGATTTATGTTGCTGATTTCTTTTTCACCACTTGCTTAGGCATTTGCCCAATTATGACTGAAGGTATGATTCGCGTGCACAAAGCTTACCTGAATAACCCTGATGTGATGATTCTTTCCCATACCGTTGACCCGGAACACGACACACCTTCGGTATTGAAACGATATGCTGAAAACAGGAAAATTGATACAAAAAAGTGGAATTTTGTGACAGGTGATAAAAAACAAATTTACGACCTGGCGCGCTACTCCTATATGGTTGACGCTTCAGAAGGTGATGCCGGGCCTAACGACTTTGTCCACACCGAAAATTTCGCACTCGTTGACCGTGAAGGCAGAATTCGCGGGTATTACGACGGAACCGATACAGCAGAAGTTAGCAAGCTGATTCGTGACATCAATTTATTGCTTACCGAATAAGCGATAAAACGCCATTTTTATGCTTTTTTCTGCCTAAAAACAGCTACCTTTGCAGCCGCAAATCGATTAGGCAATGATTACTGTTAATAATGTTTCTCTCCGCTACGGCAAACGCATTTTATTTGATGAAGTAAATCTCAAGTTTACCAAAGGCAATTGTTATGGCATTATCGGTGCTAACGGAGCCGGTAAATCTACGTTTATGAAAATCATTTCGGGAGAAATTGAACCGACTACCGGTTTAATTGATATCACACCCGGTGAACGTATGGCGGTGTTGAAACAAAATCACTTTGAATTTGATCAACATTCAGTTATTCATACAGTTATGATGGGGCACAAAAAATTGTGGACCATCATGCAGGAAAAAGATGTGTTGTATGCGAAACCAGATTTTAGTGAAGAAGACGGTATTCGCGTTGGTGAATTAGAAGCAGAATTTGCTGAAATGAATGGCTGGAATGCCGAAAGTGATGCTGCAGAATTACTAAGTAATCTCGGTATAAAAGAAGATTTGCATTACGAATTCATGGAAAACCTGAGTGGTAAGGAAAAAGTGCGTGTTTTACTTGCTCAGGCATTATATGGCAATCCCGATATTTTATTAATGGATGAGCCTACCAACGATTTGGATATTGATACCATCAGTTGGTTAGAAAATTTCCTCGCCGATTATCAAAATACAGTTATCGTTGTTTCCCACGACAGGCACTTTTTAGATGCGGTTTGTACACACGTTGCAGATATTGATTATGGCAAGATTACCATTTTCACCGGTAACTATTCATTCTGGTATCAGTCATCACAATTGATGTTGCAATTGATGGCTCAGAAAAACAAAAAGACTGAAGATAAACGTAAAGAATTACAGGATTTCATTAGTCGATTCAGTGCAAATGCTTCAAAAGCAAAACAGGCAACATCTCGTAAAAAAGCACTCGAAAAATTAAATATTGAGGAGTTACGTCCATCAACCAGAAAATATCCGGGCATATTTTTTACACCTGAACGCGAATTGGGTGATCAGGTATTGCAGGTAACTAATATTTCGAAAAAAATCGGCGACAAAAAACTCTTTCACAATATTACATTTACTGCTGAAAAAGGCGATAAAATTGCAATTGTAAGTCGCGACCCGTTAGCGAAAACAAATTTCTTCGAAATAGTTGCAGGCGAAAAAGAACCGGACACAGGCACTTACAAATGGGGTGTTACAGTAACTAATAATTACCTGCCAAACGAAAATAATACCTTCTTCACCGGCGATTTAAATTTAATAGACTGGTTACGTCAATATTCAAAAGATAAAGACGAATCGTTTGTGCGCGGATTTTTAGGCCGCATGTTATTCAGTGGCGAAGAATCATTAAAAAGCTGTAAAGTATTATCAGGAGGTGAAAAAGTACGTTGTATGATTTCACGTGGTATGTTATTAGGCGGCAATGCGCTGATTTTAGATGAGCCTACCAACCACCTCGACATGGAGAGTATTACAGCGTTTAACAATGCCCTGCAGGACTTTAAAGGCTTCGTAATTTTCACTTCACATGATCATCAGTTTATGCAAACCGTTGCGAACAGAATTATTGAAATTACACCTAATGGTGTGATCGATAAATTAATGTCGTACGATGAATATATTACCGATGAAAAAGTGCGTGAATTACAGGCACAAATGTATCCGGCTGAGCAGTTGGTGTAAGTATTAACTAACCCTTAACCTTTTACACAAACTTTTTCAGGTAAGGTTTGTTTATAAATCTAACGTAACAATAAATTCGTTTATATGTTAAACAACCACTTATTACTACAAATGAAAAAGCAAATTACCGTTTTATCGATATTGCTCATTCCTGCAATTTTTAGTTGCGGAGATGCAAAAACCACTGAAAATAAACACTCAGAAAATACTGCTGCAGCCTCAGACACAACTACTGTAAATATCACACTAGAGTCGCCCGATTATGTATGGGATGGCGTAAAGGTTGAAAAAACAGATGCCGAGTGGAAAAAACAATTAACCACGATGCAATATTATGTTGCGCGTCAGGCAGGTACTGAAAGAGCTTTTAATAATGCTTACCACGATAATCATGAAGAAGGCACTTATTTTTGTGTTGGTTGCGGGATGCCATTATTTGATTCAAAACACAAATTTGATTCAGGCACCGGCTGGCCAAGTTTCTACGACCCGATTCAGGCAAAAAATGTTGCATTCGATGTTGACCATGAAATTGGTTACGAACGTAAAGAAGTGCATTGTGCCCGTTGCGGTTCACATTTAGGCCATGTATTTGATGATGCCATTGATCAGCCTACTGGTTTACGTTATTGTATTAATTCGGCTTCATTAATTTTCAAAAAAAGATAACTTTGCTGTCACTTTAACCCAAGCGACAGGATTTGATTTTATATATCATTCAGAAAGTTCCGCTTTTCCGGAAAATGTATTTTAATGCAATCGGTCGACCGTTTGTAGGAAAAAAAATCAGGCCCCTAATTCCTTTATTAAAAAAGGATACCAAAATTCTCGATTTAGGTTCCGGTAATGGTTTGGCTGCACATTTATTAAAAGAAAAGGGATTCACCATTACTTGTGTAGATATTCATGAGGGTCAATATCATCCTTCAGTAAAACCAATTGTATATGATGGTAAAACAATTCCATTTCCGGACAAACATTTTGAAGCCGGAATAATTCTTACGGTTTTACATCATATCGATAATCCGGAAGCAGTTATTAAAGAGGCTGCGCGTGTATGCGATCGATTAATTATTATGGAAGATATTTATACAAATAAAGTGCAACAATATCTAACCTATTGGCTCGATTCATTAGCCAACCTCTTCTACTCCCCTTGTCCGCACACCAATAAAAATGATAAACAATGGAAAGCCACATTCCAATCAATGCAAATGGAATTAGTTTCTGTTCACTACAGATATGTACTCTTCATCATTAAGCAAGCCGTTTACGAAGTGAAATGTAAATAAAGCTTTCGTTTCAATAACATTTTCAAAAACAGCCGGTACCACGAAGAACCAAAGGCCTCTAAGGAACACAAAGTACCACACCCATACATCACCACACTCAAAAAATTTACATTTCACTTAGCGTGCTTACCGAGAAAACAAACCATCAACCCAGCAAACCCAACCCACATCATCCCCTTAGCGCCCTTTGCCCTTTGCGCGCTTTGCGAGAAAAACAAAACACCCCATCCCGCGAGCAACCCAATCTACCGGATATCGATTTCCATCCGCAAACTATTTCTATCGAAACGCACACCATCTATCTGAAACAATTCCTCCACCACTCCCCTTGCAACCACATCCCCCTGCGTGCCAAAAACATGTTGTCCGTTTTTGCCAATCATCAAACAATAATCCGCAACCTGCAACGCAATATCAATTTCATGCGAAGTAAACACCACCGTTTTTCCCGCCTTGCGCAATGCCGCGAGCAACGAAAAAATTTCCACCTTGTGCACTACATCTAAAAACGAAGTCGGTTCATCCAGCAAGATAACAGGCGTATCCTGAATTAATGCGCGTGCAATAAACACCATTTGTGCTTCTCCATCACTTAACTGATACAAACGCTTTTGCACCAATCGTTCAATTTTTAAATCCGCAATTATTTTTTCAATGATATGAATATCTGCACCACTTAATTTCCCGAACCCTGAATTAAATGCAGCACGTGTAGCTGAAAATAATTCATGCACAAACATCCCCTGCACCATATCTCCCCTTCCGGGCAAAACCAGACTCATTTTCTTTGCCCGTTCAAATTCAGAATAATGTTGAATCAATTTTTCATCTAAAAATATTCCACCCTTTAAGCTTTTTTGCAACCCTGCAACACTTCGTAAAAATGTTGATTTACCCGAACCATTTAATCCCA
Source organism: Bacteroidota bacterium (assembly GCA_016706255.1). NCBI lineage: Bacteria > Pseudomonadati > Bacteroidota > Bacteroidota bacterium. The sequence goes on from JADJJZ010000029.1 coordinate 340,852, forward strand.
AAACAGCAAGCACGGAACCTTGCGGTACAGTCAAATTGATATCTTGCAAAATAATTTTATTTGCATAACCTACTGCTAAACCCTTTGTCGATATCATTGTTGTATCTGCCATCAAAATGCGCGTTTAATATGCTGATTTTTCCAAATGATATAAATGATAAATGGTGCCCCCATAAATGCTGTCACCGAATTTAATGGCAACACACCGGAATTTCCCGGCGTTTGTGCAATAATATCACACACCAATAAAATACTAATCCCTAACAAAATGCTCGCCGGAATAATTACAAAATGATTATTCACTTTAAACACCATTCTGGCAAGATGTGGCACTGCAATACCAATAAATGCAATTGGTCCGCAAAATGCGGTAATTGCACCGGTTAATATTCCTGTGGTGAGAATGATAATAAATTGTGTACGTTTAATATTTACACCAAGCGAACGCGCATAATCTTCTCCCAATAATAAAATATTTAATGATTTAGCTTGTGTAAATGCAATACACATACCGACAAATACAATTGCTGAAAGCATATACAATTGCGACCAGGTTACGCCACCTAAACTGCCGAAGGTCCACATTACAAATAATTTTAATGCACCCTGACTGCTATAATATTGTAATACACCAACCATGGCACTTATTGCCATCCCGAACATTAAACCGAAAATGAGTAAGGTGATACTATCTCTTATTCTTGTTGCAACTGCCAATATTATTATTAATACTACTAATGCACCTACAATTGCAGCAATAATAATTCCGAAGCTATTAACAACATCCATCGAAAACCAAGAACCTACGGTTAACATCACCATGGCGACAAATAAACTCGAACCCGCTGAAACACCGAGTATATCTGGCCCTGCGACAGGGTTACGAAAAAATGTTTGCATAAACAATCCTGCAACCGGTAATGCACATCCTGCCACAACTGCAGTTAAAGCTTTAGGTAATCGCGATTGTAAAATGATGATGGATTCAGGTGCATCTTTGGGGAGATTGCCAAACAATACTTTAAAAATATCTGTAATGGAAATGGCAACTGAACCAATAAAAATATCTGCAATAAATAGGAGCAGCATCAAAATGCTTAACACTAAAAACAACAAACCGTGTCGATAGTTGCTCATTGTAAATGAATATAGTAGTAATAATCTGTTCCCAAATTTAATTCAGGATGAAATATTTTAACCAGGTCGGTTAATACACGATCGGGATAAACAATTGCACTTTCCCAATAATCATTTCCACCCATAGCATTAACACGAGCGTAATTATTGTAAACTTTTTTATTTTTAAATGGGTCGAAGTATGCATTGCGGATATCCAATTCGGTAATTTGTGAAAGGCTCAATGTAGAACTGACATTTAACCAGTAATCCGCTTTTTGTGCAGCAGAAAAAATCTCTTCAAACGACAATGCAAAATTGCCTGTTTTTTCATCGGTGCTCCAGATATATTTTGCTCCGGCATCATGTAAATAATTTGCAGCAAAACTTTTTCCACCCGGAACAGTCCATTCATTTTTGTATGCTAATCCGGTAAATACTGTTGGCTGCGTAGTAACCTGAGCCGCTTGTTGTTTAATCTGATTGTAATTATTGGCAATGCTGTCAAATATACCTGCAGCTTTATCTTCCAAATTAAAAAACACAGCAATAAATTTTATCCATTCCGCCTGACCAAGTGGTGTGAGCTCAAGATATTCATTATTTACGACAGGCTTTAATTGCATACTTTTCATTTTTTCGAAGTGGTCATAACTTTCATCTCCGGTCTGATAACTCATTACGATATCCGGTTGCAATTGCACGAGCAATTCCATATCTAAACCACCTTCAATACCAACTTCTTTTATTTTGCCGGATTCAACCAATGCAATAATTACGGTACTATAAATGTATTTTGTCCCACTAAATGCAATAAGTTTATCACTTACATTTAATGCCTCAATAAATCCAAGATGCGTAGTTGAAAGACTTGCCAGATCATGAATAGGAACCGTAATATTCATAACCGAAGCATCATTACTATTATATTGTGTATCATCCACCAAACGATAACGCTGCATAATTTTGGTGGTGTCCAATGGATTGCGGACAAGTATCTCTTTGTAACCTTTATATTGCGTAATAGTAAATCCTTTAGCATATAATACAGGTATTACCACACCATGATCATCTTGCCCCACAACAGATTGCTTTTGCTTACACGAAATAAACAATAGTGCTATTATGCTGATGTAAAATAGATTACGCATAAAAAAAAATAAGGATGTTGCTACTGTTGGCTAACAACATCCTTAGTAAAATTATAATTTAGAAAAATATCCTGTATAAGTCAGGTTGCCTGAAATCGCTTTTACAAAATAATTACCTGAAGGCAAGTTGGCGATGTTAATATCCATATTTCCAACGGCAGGTTGTTGAATGGTTTCAACCACATTACCTGTCATATCATAAATTAATATTGCTTCAGCCGAAATACTGTTATTCAAACTAATTGTTTCGGTTGCAGGATTGGGATACATTACAATAGCATTCGGATTTACATCTTCAATACCACTTTCAAGGCGCACATCAAAAGCGAAATTGCCCGGAGAAACACTTACATCAAATGTTTTAATAATGTTACCGGATAAATCATAAATAGTTACAGCACCATAGCTGAAATAATCGGTTGTAGAAGTATAAATGTAGTTGTTCAGTTCATCAAACGCCAGTCCGTAAAAACTTGCACCAAATTCATCTTCACCAATAATGGTTGCAGCAGTCGGATCAAATTTGCTCAATGTAGTACCAAACATTTCCTGATAATAAATTGTGCCACCAAACACAGCAGAGGTGCCACATCCGGCAGAAATATTAATCAGGTTGGTGGTAGTTAAATCTGCACTTGCAATTTTGTAAGTAGATACAGAACTTCCTGTAAAATCTTTATTGTTGAGGGTGTAAATATTATCACCATCTATCATAATATTATCCGGATTAATACCATCTGCACCTAATTCAATTGTATTTTCGATAGTAGCAGTATTTAAATCAATAACTGCAATTTTACCAACTTCACTGCCAAAAATAAATCCGTTGTTAACGGCAACATAAGCTTTATTATCTTTAATAACCACACCTTCAGTAGTATAAGGCATTTCAACATTGTCGAATGCATGCACTAATTCCAGTGTCGATTTATCATAAATTTGAATGTAAGATGGTAATGTTACCAGATATTCACCGCGTGTAACAACAATATAATCATCGTTAACAGCAATTTTGCGAATACCGGGAATTTCAACAGATGCAATTAATTCATCTGAAGTTGTTGCATATTTATTTAAAAATTTATCAGCAGCAACATAATAAAATGCATCATCCATTTTAATATCGGATGCAAAACGTGCATTTTCAATTTCATCCAACACAGTGTAAATTTCTGTTGCCGGATCATAAGCGCCGATGCTAACAGGTGTAATAATTTCATTGGTTACATAATCAAAATAACCTTCATTGAGTATGAGCACGCGGTCTACATACGCTTGTGCGAACACATTTGCAGCAATAATCACTGCTAAAAAAGTAAAAGTAATCTTCCTCATCATTAAATGATTTAAATGGTTAATAAATAAGGAGGCATACAAATAAATGGAAACAGTACGAATACCGGTTACATCAAACTTTTGCCCCAAAAGTTTTTGATAGTGCAGTACGGGCAGGTCTTCTGGCTCTTCCACCTTTTGATTTACCTTCCCATCCAACGAGCGGACAGTGGCAAAGAAATATCAAAAGTTTACCAACAGGTTGCGGAATTACAGCAGTGGGGACTGCCCCGGATTTTCACCGGATTCCCTCTTAGGACAAACCTGAAAAATCAGGTCTATCAACCAGTAATGCAATGTAAAAATACGGCTCGGTAATTAAGGATGTACGTTTTGTTTAAATATTTTATACACAAAAATGCCACATCCAATACTAAAGGATGTGGCAGTTGCGTTTTTGCTTTGTCTTGTCGCAGAGACGTTCAAGTAAGAAAAGGCGCTGCGCCCCAGGGGTGCGGCGCCCTTACATTTTTAAGGGGTTCACTCATGTTTATTAAAGCCAAGCAGTAATGAGCCTCTTACACCTTCAGGCGTTGGTGTTATGGCAATGTTCACTGGAAAATTAATTCCCATTCGTTCAAATGTATAACCGGCAACCACCGAAACAGACGAACCGGTCAGGTTAACATTCGGTCCCATTCCAAATTCAATTCCATTACTTAGGCGTGCACCAATCATTACTGTTAAACTGGGAATAACCACATTCTGGTCTAAACCACCCAGCAACGGAACAAATTCAATAATACCACATGAACCATTCGGCAAAGTAAAAAAGCGTGTTTCAAATTGCCAGCCGAATTGTGTGATAAATGGATACAAAATTCTGTCTTTACCATACATGCGGTCGAAGGTGGGATCATTATTTATGGCATTGGTATATACATTGCCTAAATACGTTAATCCTAATCGCGGACCGGTTAAATTAATTGGTTTTGAAATTTCATCTTCTAAAACACTTTGTGCCTGCAATGCACAATTGGAAATCAGGGAATAGCAGAACATTAATGTAAGTAAGTAACGCATAGTTTGTAGTTTAGTTAACTAATTAAATTGTTGCGCAAACATAGATGCCATTACAAGCGGGAATTATGAAATAATAACACAGCAATAATTATTATTACTGATTAATAATACATGCGGAACAACCATGTGAAAAGTTGCAATTTTTGCAAAAAAAAGATAAATCATTGCCCATTTCAAGTATTTTTTGCAAATTGCACCGTATTAAAAACACCACAGCAATGGAAAATCCCTATCAGTTGGATTTTATTCAGCGGTTAAAACTCATGTTACCTGCACATATTTCTCTTGCAGACCAGTTAACAGAAATTCTGGAAGTTAGTCAGGACAGCGCTTACCGACGTATTCGCGGAGAAACAGCCATGAGTGTTGATGAGGCAATTAAATTATGTAATCATTATAAAATTCCGATTGCCTACTTCACCGATGAAATTCCGGGTTTAGTTAATTTCAAATATTTACCACCGGATGGTAAAAAGGAAACGTTTTATAAGCATCTGCAAATGGTCTTTAATTCGTCGGATGCATTATTAAACCACGACGACCGCAGGATAATTTATGCAGCTATTGATGCTCCCTTGTTTCAGCATTTTGCATTCGAAAAACTCGCTGCTTTTAAAATGCATTTTTGGATGCATGTAATTGATGGTGTTGAAGGATTTAAACCGTATTATGACATCAACGATATTGACCGTGAATTTTTAGCACTCGCAAAAAAGATTCATGAAACTTATATGGTAATTCCGAGCGATGAAATATGGCCGGAAGATATTATGATGACCACCTTAAAACAAATTGAATATTATTGAGATTCAGAATATTTTAAGAAAAAAGATGATGCGCTTGAAATACTTGCAGCATTAGATGAATTGGTGGACCACGCTGAAGATATGGCCACATTGAGCTGCAAATTAAAACCGGGCGATAAAATGAAACAACAATATGCCGAATTTAATTTGTATCAAACCGATGTGTTATTAGGAAACAATACCGTATTAACAAAAGCCGACGATAAAATAACAACTTATGTAAGTCACATGACGTTCAGCATACTCGCAACAAACAGCGAACGTTATGCGCAACAAACGGAAGCATGGCTGAAAAGTATATTAAGTAAATCGAATTTAATTAGTGGTATATCCGAAAAAAACCGCGGTCGCTATTTTAAAAATTTAAGAAAATTTATTGCTGTTACACGCGAACAAATTGAGCGGTAAATTAAATCATAAACAACCAGTATAACAAATAAAACGAAGCCGCAATTCCTACCAAACCAATTATGAGATAATTGGCGATGGCAATTTTTTCTCCCTTAAATTTTTTCGGGTCAGTCTTTATTTTTTTCCAACCTTTAGCGGTTAAAAATGCACCTAATCCAAGCAACAAAGCGGCAACAACAAACAATATCGGCGCACCAAATATGGCAGCTACGCCTACCCCAACACCTGCAGCAACTGCACCCGAACCCGACAATACCAAAGGCTCCAGTTTAGGCTCCACTTCGGTGCTGTCTTTTTCATCTTTTATAGGTAATACGCTTAATTCCGGTAATTGCGTTTCTTCAACATTACTTTCTACATAAAAATCATTTCCTTGTTGCACAACAGTAGTATCAGCAAGCAGTCCCGATGGCTGATTACCATTTATATCAACATTTTCAGCAAATATTACTGCAGAAAAACAAAACAAACCAATAAGCAATAAGGGCAATTTTTTCACAAACACAATTTTATGGATAACGGTCAAAATTAGGAATTATTATGCATATCACCATTTAGGCATACCTGTCAGTTTTTAACAAACTGTTGAACAGCGTAACCATCAACGGCAATAAAATATAATCCGGCAGCTAAATTTTCTATCGGCAACTGCATTGTCACATCCGAAATTGATTGTGTAAACAACAGTTCACCAACCGCATTATAACAACGCAAATTATTACCGATAGCGGATTCAGATAAATATATAGTCACTTGATCATCTGCAGGATTTGGCAATAAAGTAAATTCTTCCAATTCCCCTGCTCTTCCGCCAACACCAACAACAGCAACAACTTCATCTATACAATCATGTGCATCTTTAACTAATATTGTATACGTTCCTGCACTCAGTCCGTTAAATTTTTTCGCTGTTTGCCACGTTATACCACCATTTTTCGAATACATTTTCGAACCGAATCCACCCGTAGCATTCACGGTAATTTTCCCATTTGCAGCTCCTGCAACCGTTTCGTTTGTGATGCTGGAAACGGAAATATTTAAAACCGGATCCTGCGATATTACCACATTACCCATTACGACCGAACCGCATGCATCGGTAATTCTTATTTTATAAGTGCCGGCACAAACGCCTGCAACAGGCATGGTATATGGAATCCATGAACCACCACCGGGATTTTTATAGTCAAACGTATATGGCACACAACCATTATTTCCGGTAAACGATAAAACACCGTTACAACTGCCATAGCAGGTAACATTTGTGCTGTTCACCAACCAACTCAATGGCAAGGTTAAAAATTCATCTGCTCCCATATCAATGCCTGAACCTGAAACACGTGTTGTGGCATCCATATCCACATCAGTTATGTCAATACCTAAATCATCATAAGTAGGGTTACCTGTATTTACACATGGTGAACCATTTAATAAGTGAAAATCATACACAGGAGCAACAATATCGGTCAACATAGGGTTTGATGTAATCGAATTAATATCTTGTCCCGTTGCAATTTTATAATTATCATAACCAACAATATAATCAAAATCAAAAAAGAATTTTGCATTATTTAATCCGGACGGGTAATAATAATCGTTGTAATTTAGAATATTATTGTATCCTGAATTAACAGTTTCAGCGTTCACCATCCAGGCATTGGTAGAAGTATAAAAAATATTATTTTCAACCACACAATTTAATGCATACTGAATCCACAATTGTCCGAAGCCGGTATTTAATATATCATTATCAAAAACAGTATTTCCTGTAAATGTACAGTTCTGCACCTGACCTGTTGCCGGAAAATCATATCCGCCAAAACCCAAACCTGCTTTTTCATTTTTGTAGATGATATTATTTCTAACAGTAATATTTTCAGCAATAAATCCCGCATTTTCGCAACCAATTTCAAGCCCTACATCGCTGCCGGTTATGGTATTATTTTCTACGATAATATCTTTACCACCATCCACATAAACACCACCCGCAAACCCGCCGCCGTATATCGATTTAGCAGCCGTTACACTATTATTTTTACATACACCGTTGCGTGCAAAATTCACAGCATCATTCGTGTTCACCCAATCTTCACCTCCAATCATAACGATGCCGATATTATTTATATCATTTAAAACATTGTTACTTATTTCAAAACCATCAACATTACCATTTACTGCAATCCCCTCACTTGGTGCCGGGTCTAAATTGGTTAAGGTATTTCCACTGATTAATATATTCGTAAATGCAGTGGTTGTGTTCGAGCCGACAAACAAAACACCAACAGCATTATCGCCAATAAGGTCATGCATATTGTTGTTTAAAATTTTAATATCATCTCCCCTGCCCTCACATAAAATTGCGTAACTCTCGTTGCAGTCAGTATTATAAAATTCGCAGTTTGAAATTTCGATATGATTATTATTGCCATATAAATTAATTATTGGTTGATAATTACCATTGTGATTTGTAAATTTTAATCCGTCTATTTTAATGTAATCTTTATTTTCGATATACATCAAAGCCTGACTGTTGCCAATTGTAGCACCGTCTAAAATCACGATATCATCATTATAATTTTGCAGCGTAATATAAATACCTGCCGCTCCCCCGTCGTTCCAGGTAATTTTACCGGTATAGGTTCCGGCCATCACATTAATTACATCGCCATCGTTAGCCATGTTTATGGCAAATTGGATAGTTTTCCATGCTGTTGCGGTTGAAGTGCCTGCTGCAGCGTTATTTCCGGTTGGGGACACATAATAGGTAGCAGCAAAATTTTGTAAAGCCACAAACATTAAGGCGATGGTAAAAAAACGTTTCATGCCCTAAAAATAATAAAAAGCAAGAGGCAATTCAGTTGAATCAAAAAAAAATCCACCCTTGTGAGGTGGACTCTTTTCATACTGGTTGTTATTCCTAACAGTTAATGAATATAATTTATCAGTTCATCAACGCTGCTGCTAAACCAAAACTCATCGTAAACAACAAAATAATTTGGTTTATCGACTACATGCGCGTAGGCATATTTCGCTAATTCCAATTTTGATGATTCGAAACTAAATTCCCGCATTAATCGCGCAACCTGCTCAGCAGTAAACCAATTATTCGCCATTGCCTGTTTCGCAACATTTAATCTGGTATCATCAAACCACTGATTTTTTAATGTTTGCAACAGCTGATCAAAAACCGGCTGCGGCATGGCAGTAGTAACTGCACACACAGGAGTCACCGGCTGATTATATTGCTGATAATCGGGATAATAAGGTTCATAATATTGGTTATCATATATTGCAATATCCTGAACCGATTTTATAAAAAATCTACCGAAATTATCAATAACACCATGCACTAACGAGGCGGGTTTAATATATACATAACCACTGTAAATACGCACCTTTTGAGTAGTTGTATAATAACCGCTGTGTTGCATGCGGTCAGTATAAATTTCAACAAAGTGATTTCCCGGAGACATATTACTTACAGCAAATTTTTTAACCGGTTCATTAAAAAAATCGCCATCAATCGACACCGTTATATAATTAGCGCCTTGCGATTTAATTTCAAAAGTTGAATTGCCGTAATTAGGATAAACATTTTGATAATGCGGTGGTGCTGCAAAAACATTTTGCATTTGCAATAACAGCACAAACATTGTTTTTAGTAAACCATTTTTCATATATCCTCCTTTTTATACCAGAGATTCCATTTTCGTGCCAAAGTCAAAATCTTATAAAAAGGAAATTCTAAAACAATGTTTTGGAGCAACACCTTTTATACACACCAGCACACTCCCAACCGGTCATCCACTGCAACTCCGCTCCCGCCATCGGTTTAATGTATTTGGGCGGGATGCGGGGTTTTCGTTTCTGCCCGGGCTAGATTTTACGTATTCGTTTCTATCAAATTTTATTTACGATTAAACAGCGAATTAAATGGTTATGTATTTAATGTGCATGTTGTCGCGCAAACAAATAAATGTTATTTATTAAAATAAATACTATTAATACTTTGAAAATGTTTGACTTAGACTGTCTACATTTGGGAGTAGCACTCAATTGCCCTTGGACTGTCTGCATTTGTTTGTTGCACCCAAATCCCCCCTCCAGGGACTGTCTACAATTGGTTGTAGCACCCAAATCCCTCCAGAGACTGTCTACATTTGGGTGTAGCACCCAAATGAAAAATTGTTATCGATAGCATAAATTCCAATAATTAGAAAAAGTATAAAGCAAGCTCAGTCCGCATTTGGGTGAGGCACCCAAATGAAAAAATGATATCGATAGAATAAATTCCAATCCTACAATTAAAATAACTCCTTGCATTGTCTACATTTGGTTATAGCACCAAAATCCCCCTCCAGGGACTGTCTACATTTGGTTGTAGCACCCAAATCCCCTCCAGAGACTGTCTACATTTGGGTGTAGCACCCAAATGAAAAAATGATATCGATAGCATAAATTCCAATAATTAGAAAAACTATAAAGCAAGCTCAGTCCGCATTTGGGTGAGGCACCCAAATGAAAAAATGTTATCGATGGAATAAATTCCAATGATCTATGAAACCTTATAGACCAGCACTTTCCAATTTAAAACAATCACCATTTTTTCACGCGGGTGCGAGCACCCGAAAGTCATTTGGGTGCCCCACCCAAATGGGACAGTCGTTGGGGCACAATTGCGGCGATGGTTTCAACAGAGGAGTTTACAAGCGATTTTTGGGAGTAACGTGGTTCATTGGAATAATATAATTAAAATATCACGCCAAGTATGCTATTATTAGGTCATTAACTATGAAGTATTAAATAAAATTTCGGTAAAAAAATTACCTTATGATTGTTTATCCTAAATAGTTTTAATCTTATCAATCACATTAGGTAAAAAATCTTGTATGATGTTCCATACAATTGATAAATCCACACCAGCATAATCATGGACTATTCTATTACGAAAACCCCGTATTTTGTGCCAATCTATTGAACTATTGGCATCCTTGAGATCATCAGATAGTCGATTTGCTGCTTCTCCAATAATTTCAAAGTTTCTTATTACCGCATCTACAGTTTTTTCGTCAATGTAGAATTCTTCGAATGTCATACCAAAAGTGTAGCGAAAAATTTTATCACCACTTTCGATAATGTCTTTAAGTAATACAGCATCTTCTCGTTTAGACATATTGTATTTCCTTCTCTATGCTCAAATAAAAATATTCCCTTAATGCTTTTTTAGATATTAAATCAACCCTTCTGTGCAGTTGGCTTTCAATAAAATCTGCTAAATCGATAAATTCAATCCCGATGGGTTTGTTGAAATCTACAATTATATCTACATCACTATTGGCGGTGAAATCATCTCGAGTAATTGATCCGAACAACCCAATTTCGCTTACGAAAAATCTTTCCAACAGTTCTGGTTTCATTTTTTCCAGTTCGTTTTTTATATGCGTAAGATGATTCATATACCAAAGATAAGCATTATTTGTTTTCAAAATTAAAGAGCGAATCCACCTAAGAAAATAATCAAACTTTAATAAAACTCTGCATTCACGCGGGTGCGAGCACCCGAAAGTCATTTGGGTGCCCCACCCAAATGGGACAGTCGTTGGGATGCAATTGCGGCGATGGTTTCAACGGAGGAGTTTACAAGCGATTTTTTGATGCTGTAATTTGATTCAATAGTAACTAAGGAACGTAGTGCATTCGAGCAAAGACCTTAAACAAAGACACAATTCACAAATAACCTATTCAAATGCTTCTTTATCATCCATATAATGGCCGATTTCACCGGATTCAATGGATTGGATTTCCAAATCGAATTTCCGTTTGTTAACCTGTTTTATTACTGCAGCAGGTATATCTTGTTTATAAATTGTATCACCCTTTATTGCATAAATTCCTGTCGAATCAAATCTGATATAATCACTAATTCTGTATCCTGAATCGTAAGTCCAACCGGTGGATTTAATATAGTTAACATCTATTGAACCAGGACAGCCAATCATGAAGAGCATTACTATGATAACAATTTTATGCATGATTTATCTAAATAATGTTTTGGAATTATTTTATGTTGCTAGTTAAGGTAATGTCTTTTTAATTTATCACCAATGATTTATTAAACCGATTTTACTACTATCAGCAATTGTCAATTTAGGGAACAAGTCATCATCTGTTTTGGGTACACAATCTACACCGGAAGAAAAAACCAGATATTTGTTACCAATTTTTTCATAGTTATAGTAGATATTTTTAGCATTAAAACCTTGCATTGGGTCATAAATAGGTGCCATTTTATCGTCGATTAGAAGTTGCATTAAACTATCCGGATATTGTCCATGTGATAAATTGTAATATTCTAAATTTTGGACAAGTCTGTTCAACTGCATTTGCGAACTTTCTTTAAAACTGTTTTGAAATCCTGAAGTACGAGTCCCCACAAGATAAATTGCCGTGTATGCAATTATTGTCCACAAGATACCTGCAGATCCAATTACAATAAGTCGTTTGTCTTTATATTTATAAATACCATAAAGTAAAAGTGCTAACCCAATTAATGCACCTATTAAGGGTATCACACAAAAAAGCCCTAATAAATATGGTGGTTTGTTTTTTGGTGGAATTGCGTTTTTTTCCATTTTTGGGGTGCTTGGTAATTTAAATTGTGTTCAATCTTTAGAATAGACAGTTTTCTATTATTTACCCTTCAAAAATATCATTTAATCCTAACAAAAATATCATTTTCAAAGCGGTGCGGAACACTGGCGATTGATTTGGGTGCCCCACCCAAATGGGACAGTCGTTGGGATGCAATTGCGGCGATGGATTCAAAAGAGGAGTAAACATCCACTTTTTTGAAACTGTTGCTGCATCTAATGGCAACCAAGAAACGTTGAATTCGATTATTCGCGCTTTTTGGGCTTGGGATATGCATCATAGGGGAAATTCCGATATTGCAATTTTTGTTGGATTGTTGAATCTTCTGTCAATTCAACACTTTTATACAATTCCATCAAAGTATGAAATAATATTCTTAACTCCACCGGCTCTTCATCGAAACCATATGCTCTACTTTTGTAAATGGCATCATTTGTCTGTATTAAAACACCACAAGTTTGGTCGTCGGTCCAATGGGCTTCATAAAATTCTTGCAAACTATCAAGTTCAATGCTATTGATTTCTGTGACAACACGATCAAAAATTTCAGGTGATAATTTACCGGAAAAATTGCCTTTTTTTTCTGTGTGGTTTGCACCTATAAAATACATATTTCCTATACTATCAATTTCCAAAAACATAGCAGGACATGTGCCGTAACACACAGTACTATAGAAAGCTATACGTTCCGGTTTGAAGTTAAATTGATTTTCAATCTTATGTAATTCGACAATTCCGGACTCAAGGCCTTCACGTCTGTCAAAAAGCAAATTGGTTTCCTTTGACGCTGGTTTAAGCAACATGTCCGTAGAGCTTATACTATCAATAAGAAATTTAAATATTTGATGCTCTTCCTTTATTTCATTTATTACGTAGTCAATTACTATGGTGTCGCCATTAATCAAATATTTTGAAAATGCACCATAGGGCCATAAGAAGCTGCAGGTGCTATCCTGAAAAGTAAAAATATACGCCGTTTTGCTCCATGTATCACCGTAATAATTAGTTTTCCAATTGCCTAAAAGTTGCTCGTGCGTTTTCATTTCAGCATTTGTTTGACTTTTAGTAAAACCAATAAAACCGAATAACAGGAATACGAGAATTGATGTTTTCATGTTATATTTTAATTAAATGTTCCAATATTTTTTGACATTTTAAAAATAAGCAAAACGAATTTGTCTCATTTTATTATTCCCGTTTCGGAGGTATCGGATACCCATCAATAGTAAAATCCCGGTAACGTAATTTATTTTCTACGGTTGTATCCTCTGTCAAGTCAACATTTTTATAAAGTTCCATTAGGGTATGAAACAAAATTCTTAACTCCACCGGTTCTTTAGAGAAACCATAGGCACTACTTTCATAAATTTTAGTATTTGTTTTTATTAAAACCCCACAGGTTTGGTCGTCGGTCCAATTGGCTGCATACCATGGTTTTAAGGTATCCAGGTTAATACTGTTGATTTCTGACAGTATTCGGTTATATAATTGTAATGGCACTTTACCTGAATAACTCCCTTTTTTTTCGGTATCCATTATTCCAATAAAATAAATATTTCGTGCACTGTCGATTTCTAAATACATAACCGGGCATGGTCCTCCACAATCTGTACTATAATAAGCAATGTATTCCGGTTTCCAATTATACTGAGTTTTCACTTTAGTCAATTGGATATTATCAGTATCAAATTTAATACTACTGTCAAATAGCTCTTTGGTTTCGGCAGTTATAGGTTTGAGTGTCATGTGAACAGCAGTCAAACTATCAATCAGAAATTTATATGTTAACTTCCCTTCAACCAACTGCCGTCTACCACGATGTGTTCTTTCCTTAATCAGCAATGTATCACCGCTAATCCAATATTTTGAGAATTCACCATATGGCAGCAGATAACTGCAAGTATTATCCCGAAATGAAAATATGAATGCCGTTTCTTTTGTATAGGTTTTAAAATAGTCGGTTTTCCAATTACCGATAAGTTGCTCGTGGAGTTCATTTTCATGATTGTTTTTGGAGCAACCGATAAACCCAAATATAATTAGAAGAAGGAATAAATTTTTCATAATATTATTTAACAACATGGAAAAACCATTAGGAATCTAAGTTAATCCTAAATTTTTAATGGGTTAATTCATAACTTTCAATAACGTCAAAACCCAATTCTCCTTTTTTTACGTACAATATCAAACTGTCTGCATTATCAACTTTTTCAGTATCGTTAAAACGAAAAAACATTTTTTTCTCAATATTAAAGTAGTTGATTACCACTACGGGTCGTCTTTCATGTCTGTGTCTTTTAGGACCACGTAAAGAATATTTATCTTTAATTTCGAATTGATATTCAGCTGCAGGTTTGCTTGCAGCATAATAATTTATAGCCATAAAAATATAACAAGAAATAAATCCCCAGGAAATAAAATTTTGCATTAATGGAAAAAAGTTACTTTTTACCGAATAGGTACGTTTATAATGACCTCTATTAAAATAAAAGGTTGCTAAACCGGTAATAACAACTACAGAGCCGGGTATATATATATGTATAATAGTATTATGGTAGATATTGATTTCAAAGATGAACAACACAATTCCAATGAAAAATGTGATTAAATAAAATAACTTCCAAAAATCGAAATTCATTACAAAATAGCGTTACTAAAAATGTTGGTTCTAGTTAAACCGCACTTGCAAGTTTAATTTAATAAATATCCTACCACCTTCACGATATAAGTTTCCAAAATTGTAACGGCTAGTGCTTGCTTGTTCTAGACGAGTGTTGTTTAGTAAGTATTTCTGAAACTCATTACGATTATAAATATGGTAACAAACTAGTTCACCAGTTTCTTTTACTATTATAATTCCACCAGTAGCATCATATTGACCAGTCCACATTGTCGAAGGTGTCATTCCTAATGCACTGTCAGTTAAGAAGTTTTTTATTTTGTACTCATAAAAAGGATGACCTTCGGATAAGTCAAAACATAAAGGGTTATTTATTGTCAAACGTTTAAGTGCAGGGGCAAGTAAAGTAAGACCTGGCGTTGAATATTTTAGCAATAAAAGTTCGGCTAATATTTGAGGTAAGTCACTATCAATAAGTTGTAAATTCAATTGTAAGGTTGCAGATTGAATTTTTTTAAATTCCAACATAAAACCATGTGCTCTTATTAGCGAAATTCTATTCGCAATTTTTGGGGAGCTTTCGACTGCATTGATTTCTTCTATATTTAATTCACCTTCACCGATAACTTCATAAATGAAATTAGTTGTATTACCAGGATTAAACAAAGTTGAGTTTCCTCCAAGCATTGATTTAATGCTGAAACCAAGTTGCGGCTGCATTCCTGTATTTAAATCATGAACTACAACTTTTATGTCAGCTTTGTCGGTTTTTAAGGCAGTTAATGAGTGAATATCAATGCTATGTAAAAAAGCTTCAATATCATTAAATGCAAAACTTCTTCCTTCAGCGTTTCGTAATTCATTAAACAATTGTTGTGAACGATTGAGGAAATCAATTATTGGTAAATTTAAAAGCTCAGTATTATTACCATCAAAAATTTTAACGTTCCCATTAATTCTGTACTCTCTATTGACTGTGTTTTCCTGCCTAAGGATTTTAATTATTGGATAATAAATATTTGGAATAGCATTAAGATTTGCATCCGCCGCATTTAATCTTCCATCTGCTAGTAATTTGAGGAAAACATATATTTCACTCCATTCGCCTTTATTTCCTGTAATCATATTTTTTTGTCTAAAGTTACATAACCTTTTTTGTCAACAGAATATATAAAAAGGCTGATAATGTTTTCTTTCTCAACTATTTTTCTTTTAGTTAAGTAATCAATTAATTCAGAGCTAAAATTTGTAGAAATATAAACCCCTTCATAGCTGTTTACGGGCAATGATTTACTTGCTGCAAAAGATTTTAAATAGCCTATAAGTTGAGAAATTTCTTCAATCCCAATTTTTGTATTTTTCTTTAATTCAAAAAATGAATAGTAGTACACCCTGCCTTCTTGCTTGAATGTCGCTAAAATGTCACTCCTAAATTGCATTGATTTGAAAACAGGAGCTTCTAAAATTAATTCATTGAAATTGACTAATCCAAGTTTATCTCGAACACTATTTGAGTTGTGTAATACATTATATACAATGTATGCATGTAAAACATCCTCTAAAATAGCACAACCATTTTCAGAAGGTATTTGATTAAAAATCAATTCAGTTGGAGTTGAATAATTTTCAATATCTTCAGCTTTAAAAAGTCTTGATTCAATTTTTTCTAGTTTCAATTTTGGACTTGGAATCTGAATAAAGTCTGTGGGGTTGGTTTTAGGATTATATTTATAAAATTGATGCAAAATCTCTTGAAATTCCGATTCAAATAGTTGACGAATACCTCTGTATGAAGAATTTACATCTCTTGACAAACTAATTAGTGAATCAATTTTATTTGACTCAATTAAACTATAAAATTCAAAAGCTGGTACCGTATTTGGAAAATAAAATTTGATTTTAAAATTAAACCTAAATGGATAACATTCTGTGTCATCTTTAAAAACAGTATCGTAACATATGTATGGAAGAGTTGTTACTTCATACACACCATAAAATTGAGATAATGGATGTTTTGCATAAAGTAAAATTAAATCACCTGGTTTTACAGCATATAAGTCTTTAATTTTACCCCATAAAGTACTCCTGTTTTCATTACCATTGCCAACATTGCCATAAATTCCTTTTTTAATGGAAATTGGCAATGCCTTTTCATTGGTAATGCAAATATGAAATCCCATACTAATGTTACAAGTTTAATAATTTTAAAAGTGCTTTCGCTGTTGCTTGAATAGCTGGCACGGCAACGGAATTACCGAATTGTTTGTAAGCTGATGCGTCAGCAACAGGAATTACATATTTGTCTGGGAAGCCTTGTAATCTTGCCCATTCTCTTGGTGTCATTTTACGAATGCCTTCTCTGTTTACAGTACCTTTGATATGAGTTGTAGGAGTAAAATCGGTGATTCTGTGGTCGTAAACTAAATTTCTTTCACGACCCATACCACCAACTACTATAGCATTTGCAATTCCTTCATCAGGAATTATTGCAAAGCCAAATCCATTACCCTTGCTTTCATGTCTTTCCTTATGATTAATTAACGTTTGAACATACTGAGTTGAAAGAAAGTATTTTGTTGCAGGAACTTTTTTCTCTTTTACATCTGCAAATTTTATTTTTTTCTTTAATGGCTTGGGATATTCAAAAGTTGATACACCTTGGTCCTTTCTGAAACCAACAATGTATATTCTTTCTCTTTGTTGTGGAACACCAAAATGTTTTGCATTTACAATTTGCGGTTCGGGAACAAAATAATCAAGGTCATTACGCAAAACATTAAGGATAGTATCAAGTGTTTTACCCCCATTGTGATTTTTTAAACCCTTTACATTTTCAAGAAAAATAGCTTTCGGTTTTTTACGTTTTATTATTTCAGCAACATCAAAAAACAAAGTTCCTCTTGTATCCTCAAATCCACCACGTTTGCCTGCAATTGAAAATGCTTGACAAGGAAACCCAGCGCATAAAACATCAAACTCGTCTGGAATAAATTTTTTGGTTTCCTCTTTGGTTATATCTCCAAATGGAACTTCGCCGAAATTTGCTCTGTATGTTTTTTGTGCATCTTTGTCCCATTCACTTGTGAAGACACATTTCCCACCCAAATTTTGCATTGCAATTCTGAAACCTCCAATGCCGGCAAATAAGTCAATAAATTTAAAAGTGTATTTTTCAGGAGTAGGGAATGGCACTTCAATCATTTCTTTTAATAGTAGTTGCATAGCATCATCCATGACCATAGAGACGTTGTTCTCCTCTTCTTGAAATTGAATATACTCCTTAATATAATTTATTGCATCCTTCTTAAAATGTTTTGCAATACCATTATCGATATTGTGCAAATAATGGGTAATAACAGCCTTCTTGTGGTTCGAAGTTACGCCTTCAACAAATTTGATTTGAAACTTTTTCCCGTCAAACTCCTCAATTGTCAATTTTTCTTTCAGTTTCATTTATAGTTTTTTTAATTTTAACAATGCATTGGTCTAGATTTTGAGTAATTTCCTTACCCCAAAATCTTAATACTTGCCATCCGTTTTCAGACAATGTTTCATTAACTTCTTTGTCTCTTTCGATGTTTCGTTCAATTTTAGTATGCCAAAATTTTTGATTGCTTTTGTGGTCAAACTTACGAATTTCCCAATTCTTTCCGTGCCAAAACTCGCCGTCAACAAATATAGCAAGTTTATATTTTTTAAAAGTTATATCAGGTTTTCCGTAAACTGTTTTATCATTTTTCCTGTATCTGAAACCTTGAGCAAACAATGCCTTTGCCAAAACCGTTTCAATTGCAGACCCTGTAGCCCTAACAGCTTGCATATTCCTTCTTCTCTGTTCTGAAGTTAATTTGTTCATCAATTAGTTTTCTGCATACTAATGAAAAATACATGCCTGTGAGATCGAACGCAACTTGCCCAAATCTCACTTTTCTTTTCCATGAATAATTTGTCACCATCAAATATAGAGCCCCTGAGTTTATTAGGGACATAATCTGGTCCAATAGAAGATTTTCCAGCGCCATTTGACCCTGTTATTATTATTAAAATGGGCATTAGAAAGAGAGGTTGAGCCGTTTCCTCAAGCTATTAGCCTCCGAAGGATTAAGCTCTTTTAGAACATTCATCTCTCTTGACGAAGAAACAACTGAAACAAGTTTAATTACCCCGTCCGGATACTCTAAATAGCATTGATTTGATGAAAGTTCTTTCAAATTAATCATAAAAGGTAGGCCATCATGAAGTTTTTGATCTCTTAATTTTCTCACCACGATACTATTTCCACTCGCAGAAATTCGTTTAACTTTCATATACCAAAGGTACAAAATAAATTCAAATATTTAAGGTCTTTTGGCATATGTTTATATGATTTCAACTACAGTTTATTTACAAAATCCAATTGAACAAATCCCCCTGACATCGTGGTATAGGCATGAAATAATTTGGTATTAAAAGTTGACCTCAAAAATGTGAATATTATGTAGTTTTTTCACACCAAAACAAATTCAACTTTGGGGTTTTCCATTAACCCTCACCTGTCACATTTTAACAAAATTCAAATATACAAGCACATATTTCACAGCACCCCCAAACCACAAACCCGCACTTCTACCCCAATTTACCCTGTCACAACAAAACCTCAACTATACGAAAAACTAATGTCAATGGTTTCACTAAAATGCCATTTTAGCCCGGATCGCAACGGAAACCCCGCAGCGAGGCACGAGCGAGGAGTTGGAGTGGAGAGCCGGCACGGATGCTCAATCGGAGCGGGATGTTTATGCTCCAAAAAATCATACTCGGCTACCACAAAAGTTCATTTTGGGCGATGAGGTGGTGCAATGGGGTAAATCTGTTAACTTTGGGGGGTGATTTCGAAGGAAACGATTGGGCGGATTATGGATGCTTCCAGGATTGAGGAGGTGGTGGGGGATTTTGTGAATTTGAAGCGTAGGGGGGTGAATTTGATTGGGAAATGTCCTTTCCATAATGAGAAGACGCCTTCGTTTACTGTCTCTGTGCCCAAGGGC